>JAYSQA010000029.1:0-7698 GCA_043721775.1 Rhodobacterales bacterium | reverse complement strand
CAGCGCGGTGCACAGGCGGTCGCCGCAAATGCCAACGGCAGAAAGGCCAAGCGGCAGCGCAAGGGTGAAGTGAAGCTTCCGATCAGCGACGACGAGAAGGCGGCTTTCCACGCCAAAATGGTCAACTCCGATGGCTATCTGCCCGTCAACGTGATCAGTAATACCACACGCGACGCCATGCCGGTGCGGGGCCTCGTCACCCCCAAACGCCTTCGCCAGCGGGGAGTGCGGTGAATGGCATGGCGTCACGTCCCCGGCACGGATTGTCCCTCTGCGCAGGCGGCGGAGGCCTTGATCTGGGCCTCATGCTTACTGAGCCCGGCTATCACACCCGCGCTTTTGTCGAATGGGAGGATTGGCCTCGAACTGTCCTTGTCGCCGCCCAGCGCGCCGGGTATTTCGCCCAAGCCCCAATCTGGGACGACTTGCGAACCTTCGATGCCCGGCCCTTCCGCGGTGCCTTTGACATCGTCCTCGCCGGATATCCTTGCCAGCCCTTCAGCGCGGCTGGCAAACGCGGTGGCGCCGACGATCCGCGCCACCTCTGGCCCGAGGTCGCCCGTGTCGTCGGCGAGTGCAGCCCTGAATGGGTCTTCCTCGAAAACGTCTCCGGCCACGTTACCCTCGGCCTTGAATCCGTACTGCGAGAGCTTTGGCGCATGGGCTACACGCCTGCGGCGGGTCTGTTCTCGGCGGCAGAAGTCGGCGCGCCGCACCAGCGGTTGCGCATCTTCATCCTGGCCCACACCGATGAGCCTGCATCCTGGCACCGCAAGCTACAATCCCGCTGGGAACAGCGACTTCACCAGAAAGGCGGAAGCGCTGGCGCTCGGCATCACCGGCAACTGGTCGACGCCGAAAGCGACGGATGGTGCGAAGGGTGGGCCGGGACAGAGTTATGGATCGGGCGGGACGCCGCCCTTGCCAGCACAGGCGGCGCAGTGGCCAACCCCAGCCGCGCAGAACTGGAAGGGCAGTTCAGAGGCCAGCATCACCCGGGCCGATGGCAAATCCCGGATGGATATCCTGCACTATCGGGCGGAACAGGGCTTCACCCGCCCGGACCCGGCGATCATTTCGGATGGGCGGCGGTCCTCGCATCACGCCCCGATCTCGCGCCCGCTGTGGGCTTCGATGATTGCCTCGCATGGGCGCGCCGTCTCGCGGCGGATCCTGAAGGGCAGATCACGGCGGCGGCTCAACCCGCTCTTCGTCGGATGGCTGATGGGCTGGCCCATCGGGCACGCGCTTTGCGCCTGCTCGGCAATGGAGTTCACCCTCTGGCAGCAGCACATGCGTGGCGCGCTCTCGCAGCTGCCCATGGCCTCGGGCCCGTGGATCTGGCGACCGGGGGATGGGCTGGATGGGCCCGAACAGATGGACCTTTTTGAAGGATTGCTGCCATGAGCATGCACGGACGGATCGGGCGCGCAGGCGGCACAAAGATCAAACGGGCGCTGGGCGTGCAGGCGATCCTGGAATGGGCCTTCCGGGTCGAGAAGGCCCAGCTGGAACTGCCGTTGCCGAAGGATGTGTCGGAGGAAGGTTTCGGGTTTGGCATGGAATACGTCCTGCTGCAACGAGGCGCACTAGGCTGCAAGGTCGACGGCGGGCAGCACAAGATGGGCAGTTACACTCATGCGGATGCGGAGGTGGTCGCCGCCGCACTCGCTGGGATGCCAGAGAGGTTGGGCGGCAAACGCATGGCGATCTATATGGCCGAACTGGCACGCGCGGGCATGACGCCGGACTGGCTGCCGGGTGCGGTGCCGCGGTGTGTGCCAGCGGAAACCAAGACCAATCAGCACGGCGAGCGGGCGTCCACCATCGTGGTTGGCACGGAACGCGTTCTATTGCGCGGTAAGTGGTGCACGATCAAGGTTCTGGCCTGCCCGGTCACTTGGCGGCCGCACCCGGAACAGATCGCCTCCGCCAGGCGCGGCTATGAAGATTGGTGGCAAGCACTGGACTGGGTGCGTGATGGGCTTGTGGCAGGCCGGATGCTGCGGGAGGTGGAGGTGACTGCGGCGATGCCCAAGCTGAAACCATGGTGGTAGAAACGGTGACAAAATCGCTGAAGGTGCGCGAATGGAATGAAGCCTCCACCGGGCGGTGACTATGTGGACTTCATCCCCCAGCCTTCAATCAGAGCCCAACCTTGGGCTCTGTCGCAAGCACAATGTCGGCTGCGCCCAGTTCGATTTCAGCGTCGATTCCCTGCAACCACTTCGCCAAAATGTCCGTCGTTGCCGCCACGCCGGTTTCGTTTCGCAGTCCACACTCCCACACTGTCGCCACCCGCCAGCCTGCCTCAAGAAGGACAGCCCGAACCGCTCGGTCGCGCGCAACGTTCCCATCGAACTTGGTTTGCCAGAATTCCGGGCGAGTGGACGGCGTAGTGGCGTATCGGCAACCCTGATGGCGGTGCCAGAAACACCCGTGCACGAAGATGACGGCCTTGTACTTTGGCATCACGATATCTGGTTTGCCCGAAATTGCCTTGGCATGAAGTCGATACCGGAAGCCCGCAGCATGTAGTGCAGACCGAAGTGCCAGTTCGGGCTTGGTGTTCTTGCTTCTTATCCCGGCCATCATTCGTGATCGGGTCTGACTATTGACAACGTCTGTCATTTGCATCCTGGCCTCGGCTTGTGGACCTGGTATACAGCCACTGATCTGAATTCGAGAGGTTACTGATTTGCCAGCCACTTTCGGCATAGTCGATCTGTTTGCCGGTCCTGGTGGCCTTGGTGAGGGGTTTTCGTCTTTGGAAATCGGGGGTCATTCCCCGTTCCACATCGGCATTTCCATCGAGAAAGAGGCATCAGCTCATAAGACCTTGGCCCAACGGGCCTTCTTGCGCGCCTATCGTACAAAGCGTGGCAACTTGCCGAAACCCTTCTTGAATTTTCACGCAGGTTTGACCGACGAACCTGAATGGGCCATGATCGATGATGCCTCGTGGGAACGCTCCACGGCAGAAGCGCGCTGCCTAGAGCTGGGTACCGATCCTGCGGCGGCGGCAATCGGCGTGGCAATCGGAGAACTGAGGAGGGACTTCGACGACACGATCCTGATTGGCGGGCCTCCTTGCCAGGCCTATTCTTTGGTTGGCCGGGCCCGCGCCAAGGGAAAGATTGGATACGTGCCGGAAGACGATGCGCGGCACTATCTCTTCCGCGAATACATCGGCGTGCTTGACCGTCTTCGACCAGCTGCCTTTGTGATGGAAAACGTGAAGGGCATGCTTTCGTCGACCATCGAAAGTCGACTGGTCTTCGAAATGCTGATGGAGGACCTCGCCTCCCTCGGGACTGGGCGCAGCCATCACTACGAACTTCGCGCAATCCGGATTGCTGATGGCACTGCCTCATTGCAGGCAGCGTCGCGACCGTCTGATTTCATCGTGCGCGCCGACGAGTTCGGGGTGCCCCAGCGCCGCCATCGCGTGATCATCGTTGGCATTCGATCAGACCTTGCCCATCGCGCGAAGGGCATCAGCATCCCCATTTCGGGCACCAAGCGCACTGTCGGCGATGCGATCGGCGCGATGCCTGAACTGCGAAGCGGCATAAGTCGCGGACTGGATAGTCCCGCCGCGTGGAAGGCCGAGGTTGTCGGTGCTGCAAAACTGCTGGCTGACATTCACAAGATCAGGAATGAGAAGACCCTTCAGGATGCATTCCTTACGGTGGCAAAGCGCCTGAAGGATGGTGGACCGGCTCGACGCACGGACTCATCCCTTCCAACGGGTTATGGAACCTCGAATGACGACTTGATGCGCTGGCTGGAACGACCGGAGCTGCTTGCCCTTGCCCAGCATGAAACAAGGGGCCACATGGCGTCCGATCTTGGCCGCTACCTGTTTGCCGCAGTGTTTGGTGCCGAGCGTCACTTCAGCCCAAAGGCAACAGACTTCCCCCTCGCCCTCAGCCCGGACCACAAGAACTGGCACAGCGGCATCTTCAATGATCGCTTCCGCGTCCAACTTGCTGACGAGCCATCGACAACCGTAACCAGCCATATCTCGAAAGATGGCCACTATTTCATTCATCCTGCCCCGATCCAATGCCGCCGCTTGACGGTGCGAGAAGCGGCGCGGCTGCAGACTTTCCCCGACGATTACCTCTTTCTGGGCAATCGGACGCAGCAGTACGTCCAGGTCGGAAATGCCGTACCACCGTTTCTTGCAGGGCAACCCTCTGCAAAGCGCATCAACCGAATGAAGCGCGGTATGCCGTCGGTTCGAGGATCAGGCTGTTTTCAAGTGGCGGCTTGATAAGGAATGCTTTCGGTTCCTTACCCCATTCATACAGCCTGAATATACGGAAACGTTCTGAGGCTTCTTCGGCAAAATCGCGCTCATTGCGGGAAAGGAAAAACGGCGTCCGCTTGTGCCCTATTGTCGTTTTCACTTCAAGGAACCGCTCGGCCCCATTTCGGTCAAAAGACAATATGTCATATCCGGCACCGTCGCCCAATTCCTGAGAAACCCAAGTTACTTTCTTGGCTAATTCTGGTAGTCCCTCAGCATTGAGGCGTGCAATCTCTGAATCCAGAACTCGCTTTTCCCCTGCCAAACCTGTTTTTCGATTCCGTTCATCGCGGAGTGCTGGATCGAATTTGCGCGCTATCCTTTCAAGCTCTGCGTTTGACGAAACCAATGGTGCGCCAACTTCCGGAGCCTGATCTAAAAAAAGTTGCCCATATTCTTGTGCGGTGTTCGGCAAAGGCAGCGGAACAACCTCCTCGTTCCATTCCTTCGCTACGAATTTCTCTACAGAAGACAACAAAGCACCTTGAAAGTTGCGGAGCGGTGCATACCCCCTCAGCCAGGGTAAGCTGAGCCGCTCCAAAGTTGCGCTGATATTCATATATTTGCTTTCGACCGAGCCTTTTGTTCGCCCAGTCGCTTTCATAATTTCCTCGTAGTGGCGCACCTTAACGGGAGTCCCGCCTTGGAAGTATTGCGCCCGCATGACGAAGTAGTCGGAAACGACCAAGTCGATTTCCGATTGTGTCCAGTCTGACCCTCTAATTTCAGGCTCGTTGGGCATCACCGCTCCTGCTGACAAAGTATCGCGGTTGCAGTCACAGAAATCAAGCCAACGCCCGCACTCTGCGATGTCAAAACTTGATGGCACGTGGTTCGGGCTTTGCCGTCAATCCGAGCTTACAAAACTCTCGCGTGTCAGGATCGACATACCGAACAGCATGGACGCCGACTGGAAAATCGACGTCAAGAAATCCTCCGCTCAGCTGCCGCCAATTGTCCGCGAACGCCTGAAAAAGGTGATTGATCGCATCCTGTCAGGGTCCAAGCGCACTTACAGCAAGCGAGGCCAGAAACTGGTCGACCATGAGCGCCTGCCCATGTGGCATCGAATTCAGGCAGATGGGCAAATTCGTTACCGCCCCAACGTCGACCATCCCGCCTTTGCGGATTTTGCCGAGAGTCTTCCGGCGGACCTGCGGCGAGGTTTCTTCAATTGCATCGCGCTGGTTGGGGCGTCGCTGCCGATCGAAACCCTGTATTCAGACATGGCAGGCTCAGCCGAACAGATCATTCCGGATCGGGTGGACGAGGACACGCTGGCGCAAGCGGTGCAGGCTACACTGTCCGTCCTCATGGGGGCCCGAAAAGAACTCAAGGAAATCATTGCCCTGATGAAGGATGTCGATCCATTCCGATCGGCCTGGGATGATACCCAGCGCATCATCGCCGCGACCATTGAAGCAAAGGAAGAAAAGTGACTCCCCTATTGAGCAGCCTTGAAGGCATGACGTCGATGTACATGGTGTCGCAACCCGGTCCGCATACGGCTCAGTCGATCCGGGACATCATCACTCGCTGCGCGACACTCCTATGTTCGCTGGCAAGATCGAAGACGCGGAGGCAGAAGAACTCGCGCGTTTGATCGAGGAGAAGTACGGCATCAGCATGGGGCTGGGTGCCATTGTCGACGCTGCCGACTTCCGCCCCTGGCTGCATGATGCAAGGATCAACGGTGAGGTTGGGGATTTCTATTGGGGCAGATATCGCAAACTGCTGAACATCAAGGGTCTGCCGAAGGCGGTGATCGACGCGACCGACGAGGTGACGGACAAGGTGCTTGACCGTCTTGGCGACCCGAAAAACATGAGTCCGTGGAGCCGCAGGGGCATGGTTGTCGGTCATGTTCAGAGTGGAAAGACGCAGAACTATACCGGGCTGATCTGCAAGGCAGCTGATGCGGGCTATCGCCTGATCGTGGTGATCGCCGGGATCCATAACAACCTGCGTAACCAGACACAGGCCCGGATCGACGAGGGCTTCATAGGGCGTGACACTGGGCGGCTTGCCCATGCCAACAAGGCCCAGCGGCAAAAGATCATAGGTGTCGGCCAGTTCGATCAGCGCGAATTCCCAGTATCTCTGACAAACACACTTCGGGATTTCAACAAGGCAACCGCAACCACGAACACCAGCCAGATTGGGCAATATAACGTGCCCGTCGTCTTGGTGATCAAAAAGAACCCCAGCACGCTGAAAAACCTCGTGGAATGGCTCAAAGAGCATTCGGTCAACCAAGGGACGCAGATGGTCAGCCAGCCGATGCTGCTGATCGACGATGAGGCCGACAATGCCTCGATCAACACGGCCTATTCCCGCGATGAGGTCACCCGCATCAACGGCCAGATCCGCGAACTGCTCTCCCTTTTCCATCGCAGCTGCTATGTCGGCTATACGGCTACGCCTTTCGCCAACATCTTCATCGACCCAGACTCCATTGACGAAATGAAGGGGCAGGATCTGTTCCCGCGCCATTTCATCATCGGTCTGGACGCGCCATCGAATTACTTTGGCGCGCAGAAGGTCTTTCTCGATGCCCGCGACCGGCATGTTCGCCTGATCGACGACAACGAGGATATCCTACCCTTGAAGCACAAGATCGACCATCCTGTCGATGTGCTGCCCGACAGTCTCATTGAAGCGGTGCGCGCCTTCCTCGTTTCACGAGCGATCCGGAATTCGCGTGGCCAGCAAGCGGCCCACGCGTCGATGCTGGTAAACGCCTCGCGCTTCACCGATGTCCAGGGGCGCTTGCGATCACAGATCAATGACCTGGTTGGTCGCATCAGGGACGCAGTTGTCGTTGATGCTGGAAAGGGGCGTTCGGCCCTGCGAAACCCCGAAATCGCGGCTTTGCATGCGGTTTGGGAGCACGAGTATTCTGAAACCGAAGGAGCAGACTGGGCCGATGTTCAGGCGCATCTGCACGAAGTTCTGGTCGCGGCGCGCGTCGTCGAGGTCAACGCATCTAAACGCTCAACGGCTTTGGATTACGATCAAGGCGGCGAAAATGGGGTAACCATCATCGCGGTGGGCGGGTTCTCCCTGTCGCGTGGCTTGACGTTGGAAGGGCTGACAGTCAGCTATTTCCTCCGCAACTCCGTCATGTATGACACTTTGATGCAGATGGGCCGCTGGTTCGGCTATCGTCCCGGCTACGAAGATTTGTGCCGTGTGTATATCCCCGCCGATGGTGTCGGCTGGTATGCTCACATCCATGAGGCGATGGATGACCTTCAGGGCTCTGTTGCACAAATCGCATAAGGGATTCATCTCGTGAATCCAGCGTGGTAGCTGTGCGGTATGAGCAGACCCACACCCCCCGCCTACAAGACCCGGAACTGGCCTGACTACAACGCAGCCCT
>JAYSQA010000028.1:0-2768 GCA_043721775.1 Rhodobacterales bacterium | reverse complement strand
GGCAAGTCCCGCCACGGGCTGCCCGTCCGGGCAATCCAGAGCACCGCCTCAAGAAACAAGCGCCCATCCCCGCCCGTGCGAGCGGGGTCCGTCACCTTGCCCCGACATTGCGGCTGCATCTTCGCCCACCGGGCATCGGTCAAGCACATGCGATCCATGAAAATCGCCTTTCGGAGCTTGAAACACAAACGAGGCAGGTTGGGAATCCTAAATCTCAACAGACCCTAAAAGCCTATATCCATCGAGACCATTTTCAGGTTTGAAAACGCAAGGATCAGGCAGGAATGGACTGCCGAATTCACCGCATAGACAAAGCCGAAGGCCAGCAGGACCACGACCAGCACAAGCATGAACCACGGCGCCGGGGCGGCAAGCGACATGGCCGCCAGCGCCAGTGGAACAGGCGTCAAGATCGCGGCTCAAAGGGCAGCCTTGGCAACGATGGCCGCCTCTGCCTGACCCTTGACATTCAGAAGCTGTGGGGCGAAGGCCTGCACCGCCCCGTTAGCGATGGTCCTCAGCGCTGTGAACCCGCCGATCAGAAAGAACGCCAAGTGGCCGCTTTCAGGGGAGGCGTCTGCCAGAACCGCGAAACACTCGCCGCATTCCGGCCCGGTGGCAGGCCCTTGGCCACATCCTTGACAACCCCCTGCATCGCCGTCATTCAAGCTGCCAAGACCGGAATGCTGCACATCGGGTCAAGTTGCGCCAAGGCGACGAGGGCTGCGATTTGCAGGCAAAGACCGGCATAAAGCTTGGTGGCA
Source organism: Rhodobacterales bacterium (assembly GCA_043721775.1). Lineage (GTDB taxonomy): Bacteria > Pseudomonadota > Alphaproteobacteria > Rhodobacterales > Rhodobacteraceae > Stagnihabitans. The sequence goes on along the minus strand of JAYSQA010000028.1, from coordinate 2,004 downwards.
TGACCAAAGCGGGCGGCGATCCAGCCGGCGTAAAGGTAGGTGATTGCTCCAGCCAGTTCGTACAGCAGCAACAACCAGGCCAGTAGAATAGGCTTGAAGCCCAAGCCGTTGAACTGCAACAACACCAGAAGCCGCAAGGCCCTGTCGGATAGCGTGAAGGCCCAATAGGCCACCGTCACCGCGGCATCGGCCCGCAGCCCTTGGGTATCCGTACCGATCACGGCGCGCCTGCCACCATGCGGACCACGTTTGCCAGACGGCAGGAAGTCCCCACTCGTTGTCATACCAGGCGTAGAACTTCAGCTGCGTGCCGTTGATCACCATGGTGCTGGCGGCATCGACAATCGCCGATCTTGGGTCGTTGACATAGTCGGTCAATACCAAAAACCGGGTTTCATAACCCAGAATGCCGGTCAAGCCTTTTTCTGGCACCGCCTGGAACAGCCCGTTCACCACTTCCACCGAAGTTTCCCGTGCCACTTTGAACACACAATCGGTCTATGACGCGTTCAGCAACGGTACCCGCACCGCATGGCCATTCAAGCGGCCCTTCAATTCTGGATAAATCAGCGTGATCGCGGTGGCAGGCCCGGTAAAGGTCGGGATCAGGTTCATCAGCGCTGAATGTGCCCGCCGCAAGTCCTTGGCGGGACGGTCGACGATGGTTTGTGTTTTGGTCATATCATGGATCGTGGTGATCGACCCATGACGGATACCGATGGCCTCATGGATAACCTTGACCACCGGGGCGAGGCAATTGGTCGTTCAACTTGCCGCATTGATCAGGTTTGGGCTGCGCGGAGTCATAAAGATGGTGGTTCACCCCATAGACAAGGTTCAACGCCGCGCCGTCCTTGACCGGGGCCGAGACGACAACCTTCTTGTCCCCCACCGCATCGTAGGGGCCAACTTTGGCCGCAGTCTTGAAGACGCCGGTGCAGTCGATCACCAGATCAACGGCCATCTCAGCAAGGGGTAAATCCTCGATCCGTTTGTGGGCGGTCAGGCGGACGCGCTGGTCCGCCAGCGTCAGGCTTTCGGCATCATGGGAAATCGCCCGGGGCCAGCGGCCATGAACCGAGTCGAACTATTTCAGCAGGGCGTGTTGTTCCGGCTCTCCAACCGGATCATTGATCAGAACTATTTCGCCGCCTGCCCCGGTGTCGATCAGGTCACGCAGGGCAAGTTTGCCAATCCGGCCACGGCCGTTGAGGGCGATACAGGTCATTTAGGAACGTCCAAGCCGATCAAGGTGGTTTTGCAGGGCGACTTTCTGCAACGTTCCTAAGGGCAGGGCGGAAAAAGCCACGATGCGGCGGTGCAGTTCGGCATAGGCCAGCGCCTTTTCCGTATCAGTGCCGGTAGCGCGGGCGGGATCGGCCATGCCCCAATGGGCGGTCATCGGCAGGCCGGGCCAAGGGGGCGCAGCCCTCAGCCGCTGACAGATCGCAGACGGTGAAGACAAAATCCATCTGCGGCGCATCCGGGGCCGCAAACTCTAACACGTGTTTTGACCGCAGTTGCGTGGTGTCATGCCCCGCGCGCCGCAGAACCTCGATGGCAAACGGGTTCATCTGGGTGCCGGGGCGGGTTCCGGCGGAACAGGCGGTAAAGCGGCCCTTTCCCGCGTCAGGCAAAATGGCTTCGGCAAAGATCGACCTGGTCGAGCTGCCCGAGCAGATGAACAGCACCTTACACGGACGGACAGCCATGGCGGTCTTGGTGGGGTGAATGTGGGCGGATATGTCCGGGCGGCCGCGTCCGGCATCATTGGCCAGATAGCCGACCAATTCGGCGACCCGGTCAAGACGGATGCTGTAGAACAGGGGCCGTCCCTGACGCTGAACCGCAATCAACCCGGCCACTTTTAGCAGGCTGCTGAAAAAGGATTTTTAAGCGAATAGTCTAGGTGTTTGATCCCGGGTTTTGATGGTGCAATCTTTTCCTTGGAATGGAAGGAGGCACTATGGGCCAGATTCTTCACGGCAGCGCCACTACGACTGG
>JAYSQA010000027.1:0-15256 GCA_043721775.1 Rhodobacterales bacterium | reverse complement strand
TCGGAAAGTGCGAAAAAGGTGGCTTGAGCGACGAAAAAGGGTAAAAGACGGAACATTCGTTCTATCCGATACGCTTGAAAATCATTTTTCAGCAGCCTGTTTAAGGGCCTTGGCGCGACCAATCACTTCGAGTCCGGCGGACATATCCGCAGCCGGGCGGGGATTGTCTATCCCGACATTCAGTTTCACTTCCTGCCGCTGGCGATTTCCTATTACAGTAAAACGCTGGCATCCGGCCACGGCTATCAGGTGCATGTCGGCACCAAACGGTCGAAAAGCCGGGGCTGGGTGCGTTTGCGTGATGCCAGCCCCGAAAGCCTGCCACGGGTGCGCTTCAACTACATGTCACAAGACGACGACTGGCTGGAATTGCGCACCTGCATCCGTCTTACGCGTGAGATTTTCGCGCAAGCGGCTTTGGCACCCTTTCGCGGGCGCGAGATGGCACCGGGGGCGGACCGTGTCAGTGATGTGGCATTGGATGCGTTTCTGAAGGAGAAACTGGAAAGCGCCTGTCACCCCTGCGGCGCCTGCCGGATGGGAACCGATGACGCCTCGGTCACACGGCCCGACGGTCGGGTACGGGGGATAGAGGGGCTGCGGGTGATTGATGCCTAGGTCATGCCGCAGGCGACGGCGGGCGACTTGAACGCGCCGACGCTGGTGATGGCGGAACGGATGGCAGACCTGGTCCGGGGCCGTCATCTGCCCGAAGCCTTGGGCGCGCCGATCATGGCGGCAAAGAACTGGGCCTCGCGCCAGCGCTGCGCCGAGATCACCCGCAATTATGCCGAAGATCGCCCGCGCCTGCGTGCGGCGCTTTTGGCCAATGCCAAGGGGATCACCCCCGTGGTCGAACTGGCGTGACCGCCCGCCTGACCCCGCAAACCGATCCGCGCCATGCGGTGCTGTTTGACCCGGTGCGGATCGGCCCGGTAACGGCGCCGAACCGCTTCTATCAGGTGCCCCATTGCACCGGCGCCGCGGATCGTGCGCCCTCTGACGTCGCCGCGATGCGGGAAATGGAGGCCGACGGCGGCTGGGGGGTGGTCTGCACCGAGAATATCGAGATTGGACCGGATGCCGACATTTCCCCCTATCCTGCCCTGCGGTTTGGCGCTGACAGCGACATTCCCCGGCAGGCACGGATGGCCGACCTTGTCCACCGTCACGGTGCCTTGGCCGGGGCAGAGCTGGCGCATATGGGGCTGTATTCGGCCAACCGGACCTCTCGGTTGGTGGGGATCGGGCCGTCGTCGCGGCTGCTGAACGAAGCGGTGGAGCCTGTGCAGGCCCGCACGATGGACCTTTCGGATATTCGCACGCGGCGGCGCGATCATCGGGCGGCGGCGCTGCGGGCCAAGGCTGCGGGGTTTGACATTGTCTATGTCTATGCCAGCCACAATCTTTCTATCGCTTCGCACTTTCTGGCCCGGCGGTTCAATGACCGGGGCGATATCTACGGCGGCCCTTTGGAAAACCGGGCACGGCTGCTGCGCGAACTGCTGGAGGATACCAAAGAGGCCGTCGGTGACACCTGCGCCGTGGCCCTGCGCTTTGCGGTGGAGGAGTTTCTGGGGCCTGAAGGCTTGACCCATGACGGCGAGGGCCGGGATGTGGTCGATCTGCTGGCCGACCTGCCGGACCTGTGGGATGTCAACCTGTCGGACTGGTCGAATGACAGTCAGACCTCGCGGCTTTCGGTCGAGGGGTATCAGGAAGACTATATCCGCTTTGTCAAACAGATAACGGGCAAGCCGGTGGTGGGGGTGGGGCGGTTCACCTCGCCCGATGCCATGGCGTCCCAGATTACGCGGCGGGTTCTGGATTTGATCGGAGCGGCACCGCCCTCGATTGCCGATCCTTTGTTGCCGCTGAAGATTGCCGAGGGACGCAGCGACGATATCCGCGAGTGCATCGGTTGCAACATTTGTCCAAGTTGCGAGAACAGCTTCGTGCCGATCCGCTGCACACAGAACCCGACGATGATGGAGGAAGGCCGCAACCTGTGGCATCCAGAGGTGATGGCTGCGAAGGTGTCGGAGGATGCCGTGCTGATCATCGGTGGCGGCCCTGCGGGGCTGGAGGCGGCTTTGTCTTTGGGCCGCCGTGGCCATGTGGTGACGCTGGCCGAGGCGCGCGATGTGATGGGCGGGCGCGTGACGCTGGAGGCCGGTCTGCCCGGGCTTTCGACTTGGGGCCGGGTGCGGTATTATCGGCTGGGGCAGAAGGCGAAGCTGGCCAACGCGGCCTTGCACCCCGCCAGCCGGATGGCGGTGGAGGATGTGCTGAGCTTTGGCGCCGCCCGTGTGGTGATTGCCACCGGGGCTGTTTGGCGCAAGCGGCCCATGGGGCGCGATGGTGGGCAAGTTGTCCTGAAGGGTCCGGTGCTGACGCCGGATGACATCATGGGCGGCGCAAGGCCACAGGGGCGCGTGGTGGTGCATGATAAGGAAGGCGGCTATCTCGGCAACCTGCTGGCTGAGGCTTTGGCCTTGGCGGGCGCAGAGGTGGCGTTTGTGACCCATGCCCTGACCCACGCGGCCTTTCTGGCCCTGAAGCTGGAACAGACGCGGGTGCTGCGGCGGCTGACGGCTTTGGGCGTGCGGCTGGTGGTGGGGCAGGACCTGGCGGGCTGGGATCGGGCGGTGGTGCGGTTGGTGTCGGTGCTGGGCGACGAGGATCTGGCGTTTGGTGCGGATCATCTGGTGCTGGTGGCGGACAGGGTGCCGCAAGATGGCCTGGCACTGGCCTTGCTGGCGCAGCCTGCGGCGCTGGCGCTGGCCGGGATCACCTCGGTTGACCGGATTGGCGATCATCTGGCACCGGGGCTGATTGCCCATGCGGTCTATGCCGGGCACCGTCTGGCGCAAGGGTTTCAGGCCTGCGGCCCCGTGGTGCCATCCTGATCTGCATCAACGCCGTACCGAAGGCCCGGGCTTAAGGCTGGCGAAAGGGGGGAAACCTTGCCCTGCCAACCCTCGCCCTGCCAACCCTCGCCCCAAAAACCCTTGGCCAAGCACCCCGTGGCCTGCCAACCCTCGCCCGGCCAATCCTCGCCCTGCCAACCGGAGACCTGATGCCGCAGCAGTACAAGACCTTCATCGCGCTGATTGCCGTGGTCAGCCTTGGCTTTGCCTGGGTGCTGTGGCCATTGTTCGGTGCGGTGTTCTGGGCGGTGGCCACGGCCATTGTCTTTGACCCGATGGCGCGGCGGTTGACCCTGCGGCTGGGCGGGCGGCGCAACCTTGCCTCTGCCACCATGATCGTGGCGATCCTGCTGGTGATCATCCTGCCGCTGCTTTTGATCCTTGCTGCCGTGCTGCGCGAGGCTTCCGGGCTGATCGCGTCAGTTCAGTCGGGCGCGATCAACCCGCATCTGATGTTTGCGCAGATGCTGGATACCTTGCCCACGGGCGTGAAAGACTTGGCCGTCCAGTTTGGCCTTAGTGATCTGGCGGGGGTGCAGGAGAGCCTGTCCACCTCGATCAGCGACTGGGTCGGGGCCAATGCGCCGGTGATGCTGTCGTTCGGGCAGAACACGGTGGGGGTCTTTGTCGGCCTGTGCCTGATGCTGTACCTGACGTTCTTTCTGTTCCGTGATGGCGAGGTTCTGCTGTCCCATATCAAAGCTGCCATCCCGATGGAGCGAGGCACGGTCGAGAACTTGCTTGGCACCTTCACGCTGGTGGTGCGCGCCACTGTGCGCGGCGACATTCTGGTGGCGCTGTTGCAGGGCGGACTGGGGGGCTTGAGCTTTTGGGTGCTGGGCGTGCATGCGACGATCCTGTGGATGGTGCTGATGGCGTTCCTGTCCTTGTTCCCGGTGTTCGGGGCGGCTTTGGTCTGGTTTCCGGTGGCCTTGTATTTCCTGTCGCAGGGGATGATCTGGCAGGGCATTGGGTTGATGGTTTACGGGGCTTTGGTGATCAGTCTGGTCGACAACATCGTGCGGCCCTGGCTGGTGGGGGCTGCCACGCGAATGCCGGATTATGTGGTGCTTTTGTCAACCATCGGCGGCATTGCCACCTTTGGGATGCAAGGCTTCATCACCGGGCCGGTGGTGGCGGCCATGTTCATCGCCGTCTGGACAACGTTTCTGGCGCTGCCCAAGGGCTAGCCAATCGGCATTTGCGGGGTGATGCCCCTTCCCATGCGGGCAAAACTGTCGCAGGCTCGGGGCGTGATCAGCCACGCAAAGGACCGCCGATGAAAGCCCTGGCGATTGAAGCCTTGCAGACCTGTGCGTTCCGCGAGGTGCCAGACCAAGCGCCCGGTCCGGGCGAGGTTCTGCTGAACATCCGCCATATTGGCCTGTGCGGGTCGGACCTTGCAACCTTCACCGGGCTGAACCCCCTTGTCAGCCTGCCGCGCATTCCCGGGCATGAGATTGGCGCCGAAATCCTGTCTTGCGCGGCCGATGTGCCTGCGGCCTTTGCACCGGGTGCAAGGGTGATCGTGGTGCCCTATACGGCGTGCGGCACCTGTTCGTCCTGCCTCAAGGGGCGGGTCAATGCCTGCCGGTACAACCGTACTCTTGGCGTACAGCAGGATGGCGCGCTGTCGGAACGCTTTGTGCTGCCATGGGGCAAGTTGATTGTGAATGATCGTTTGGCCCCGCGCCATCTGGCGCTGGTAGAGCCGTTGTCGGTGGGCTTTCACGCTGTGGCGCGGGGCCGGATCACGGGGGGGGATACCGTGGTGGTCTTGGGCTGCGGCATGATCGGGATGGGGGCCGTTGCCGGGGCAGTGGCGCGCGGGGCCAGGGTGATTGCGGTGGATATCGGCGCCAAGACCACGATGGCCAGCACCTACGGCGCGGCGCATGTGATTGATGCGGGGACCGAGGATGTCGGGCCACGTGTCGCTGATCTGACCGCAGGCCACGGCGCAGATGTGGTGATCGAGGCGGTTGGCCTGCCTGCCACCTTCACACAAGCCATTGATCTGGCGTGCTTTTCTGGCAGGGTGGTCTATATAGGCTATTCCAAGCCGCCAGTCACTTATGACACCAAGCTTTTCAACCTGAAAGAGTTGGATATCATGGGCTCTCGCAACGCATTACCGCAGGATTTTCTGGACGTGATCCGCTATCTGGAGGGGCTGACGTCGCCGCCCGATGATCTGATCACATCGGTCTTTCCCTTTGACCAAGCGGATCAGGCCCTGCCCTATTGGGTGGCGCACCGGGCTGAAACCCTGAAGATCGTGATTGAACGCTGATGCTGACCACCACAGGCCCCCAAACGACAAGACCGCGCCCCCCCCCGCGCATCCTGCAATTCGGCGGTGGCAACTTCCTGCGCGGCTTCATCGACTGGAAGATCGACCGGATGAACGAGGCGGCAGGGTTGGACTGGGGCGTGGTGATCTTGCGCTCGGTCGGGTCAACGCAAGGCTCGGCGCTGAATGCGCAGGACGGGCTGTACACGGTGCTGTCGCGGGGGGTGGATGAGGGCGGGCAGGCCGTCTCGCAGCCGCGCATCGTGGCTTGCGTGCGGGGCGAGGTGTCGTGCCAGACCGACTGGCCGCAGGTGGTGGCGCTGGCCTGCGATCCGCAGGTCACCGTGGTTTTTTCCAACACGACCGAGGCCGGGATTGTGCATGACCCTGCGGCACGGCTGACGGATGCCCCGCCCGCAGCCTTCCCCGCCAAGCTGACCGTGCTGCTGCATCATCGCTGGCAAGCACTTGGCCCCGGCCACGGCTGGCACATCATCCCGTGCGAGTTGACCGACCAAAGCGGCGACGCCTTGCGCCGGATCGTGCTGCAACATGCCGCCGACTGGGGGCTTGCGCCCGGGTTCGTGACCTGGATTGCGCAAGAGAATGCGTTTTTCAACACGCTGGTTGACCGCATTGTGCCCGGCTATCCCAAGACCGGGATCGCCGAGATTGAAGCCGCATTGGGCTATGCTGACCCCTGCCTGACGGCGGCCGAACTGTACCACTTTCTTGCCGTGGAGCAGCGCGCGGGCCAACCCACGCCGCGCCTGCCTTTGGCGGAGTGGGATGACGGCACGATCGTCACCCCCGACGTCACCCCCTACAAACTGCGCAAGGTGGCCATTCTGAATGGCGCACATACCGCCCTATGCCCGCTGGCCCTGCTGATCGGCGTGCCTTCCGTCGCCGAGGCGGTGACGCATCCGGTTGGCGCGGCCTTCCTGAACCGGGTGTTGCAGACCGAAGTGATCCCGTTCCTGAACCTGGCCCCCGACGACCTGCAAAGCTTTGCCGCCGCCGTGCAGCGCCGGTTTGCCAATCCCTACATCCGGCACCTGTGGCATGACATCAGCCTGAACGCGCTGGCCAAGGTCCGCCACCGCAACCTTGACCGGATGCAGGCCTATGCCGCCCGCCACGGCCGCCCCGCCCCGATGCTTAGCCTGTCAATGGCGGCTTGGCTGGTGTTTTATCTGGGTCGGTTTGAGGGGGCCGCAGCCCTGCCGCCCCGCGATGCGCCCGATGTTCTGGCGCAAGTTGCCCGATTGCGGCCCCTTGCCCCCGAGGCTTTGGTCCGGGGCTTTCTGGGCGATGCGGGCCTGTGGGGCCAATCCACCGCCACCGAGGCTTTGGTGGCCGAAGTTCTGCGCGATTTCGTCACCTTGACCGAGGCACCGTTGACCTGGGCAACTCTGGCGCCGATGATCGCCCGAACGTGACGGCGACAGTGTGACGGGGCGCGGCTTTGCCTTGAATATCCATCAGCCAAATCAGGCCGCCTTGCCTTGCAAGGCGGCATCTGGCGTCAGAAGGCTGCAAAGACCTACGCGCCGTTGCAGGAATCAAGACGGTTACGCCGCCGAACGGGGTCGCTCCAATGCAAAGATGGCACAGCCTTGGGCGGTAGTCCTGAACCCTGGCGTCCGGAATGCGCGCAGGTCGATCAGGGGCGCTACCGATACGGTCTTGACCGACATGAACGGCCGGATGCCTAACGGCGCCATTGTCAACCTTGGCAGTTGGGCCGCGTGAAACCAGTTGCGAATGAAAACCACCCTTTTAACCGCAGGCCGGTGACAATTGCGCAGGTGGCCAGACAGCGTGACCTGTACGGCTTTCTCTTTAAGCCGCTGTTCTGGATGTACTTATGCCTTCATGGACCGCGATATTCTTACCTGAAGTGCTACAACACGTCGTGTTCCAGCAGGGGCGATTTGAGGGGACTGTTTGCGGTTGGACATGCCGCAGCCTGCAAGATATCAGGAAAAATAGCACCTTAGCGCAAGGGACGAGGTTTGTTCAGCATGGCAGGTCAGCGCCTAGATCGCTATCGCCGCCCTTGGTGGCGGGAACGGCACCGACGATTTGCCGCCAAAAGCAAACGAAATTCGCGCCCAGACCTGTGAAACACCCAAGCGCAAAAGGAATGACGATCCGGCCTGGGTAAAGTTAGGCAACATCAGATACACTGCCGAAGGTCCGTCGCATTGCGGCGAAGCGCACGGATGCAAGCTGCCCGGCGTCCGTGCCGGATTTCGGCAATTTCTGACCCTTGGAAGCCCCAGTGCCTTTCGTGGTGCTGATTGCCGAAAACGGCGGCAAGGCTACTCGCGCAGCCACACCTGCATGGCGTTCGGGCCGCGGTTGCACCAGATGTAGTACGGCACAGCCGTCAGAGGGCTGGTCCGTTCGGCAGGCGGGCGGTCGTGGTACAAGCCCATCGGCCATTGACTGGCGTCAGGCGTCTGCGCTGCCGCGTTCAGGGTGACGATGCCGCCAAGCAGGGCTGGCTGCCACGATGCCAGAACCCCGGCATCGGCTGGCAGGCGCAGCATCTGCGGTGCCACTTTCAAATCCACCGCTTCCGCGCAATAGACCAGCGGGCCACGGCGCAGGGCCACGCGGCCCAGGTCCTGTCGCACGGCGGGATGTGCATAAAGCCGGGCCGGAGGCATTGGCAGGCCAAGCGTCACCGTGTCGCCCCTGGCCCAGGTGCGCGTGATGCGAAGGTAACCCCGATCAGGGATCATCGGAACGGCCTGACCGTTGACCTGCGCCGAAGCGTCCTGACACCATGAGGGTATCCGCAACGACAGGGTAAAGGCGGCGCAAGCCTCGGGGTTCAGCGTCAGGGCGATATCGCCCGACCACGGATAGGTTGAAACCTCGGACAGCGTGACCCATCCGCCCGCCACCGGCAGGCGCGTTTCGGCCCCGCCATACAGGTGAACGGCAATCTCGGTCTCGGCCAGCCCGTAGAAATAGCCCGCGACCGAAGCTACCAGACGGGACACATTCATCGTGCAACACGGGCAAGGGTGCCAGTCCCAGCGTTGGTGCGACCCGTCACTGTCCAGCTTGTTGTCGTAGAAATACTGCGTGCCGCCCTGCGACAGTCCGGCGAGGGCGTTGTTATACAGCGCAAGTTCCAGAAGGTCGGCGTAGCTGCCGTCCAGATCAAGATTCAGCATCCGTGCCGCCCAGAACACAAAAGCAACCGAGGCGCAGGTTTCAGCATAGGCAGTGTCGTTGGGCAGGTCGTAGTCGCGGGTAAACCCCTCGTTCGAGGCCGAGGGGCCAAAGCCGCCGGTCACATACATCCTTGTGCGGGTGACATCATCCCACAGGGTTTCACAGGCGCGCTTCAGGTCGGCATCCCCATGTTCCGCCGCAAGGTCCGCCATGGCGGTATACATGTACATCGCGCGCACGGCATGGCCCACGACCTTGGTTTGCTGGCGCACGGGCAGGTGCGATTGGCTGTATTCGTAGGTGCCCTGGATAAAGGCCTGGGCGGGTTCGCCCCGTGCGGCGCGTTCAACGTCGAAGTAATGCGGCTGCGCACCCCGCTCGTCGATGAAATAGCTGGCAAGGTCGAGGTATTTGCGCTGGCCCGTGGCGTGGTACAGCTTGACCAGCGCCAGTTCAATTTCCTGATGCCCGCAGTAGCCGGGCTTCTGGCCCGGACCGGGGCCGAAGGTGGCGGCCACATGGTCCATGTAGCGCATCATCACCTTTAGCAGACGGTCGCGCCCGGTCGCGTGGAAATAGGCCACGGCACCCTCCAGCAGATGGCCCGCGTTATACAATTCGTGATTGTCGCGCAGGTTGGTCCAGCGGTTTTCCGGCTCGCGTTCCAGATACCAGCAGTTGAGGTAGCCATCGGGGGACTGCGCCCGTTCCAGATCGTCGATGATCTCCTCAATCTGGTCTTCAAGGCCGGGGTCGCGGCGGTGCGACAGGGCGTAGGCTGCGGCCTCGATCCATTTGCCCACGTCGCTGTCCCAGAAAATCTGGGTGGTAAAGTTGTGCTGGTTCTTCGGGATGCGCAGGGGCGGCACGGGTTTGGGCAGCTTCAGGCTGTCCAGAATGCCATGCGCGGTCATCTGGGCGTGCTGGCTGGGGATCGTGCGGTTCAGCACGCAGTCCAGCCGTTCGGTCCAGAACGGGCCGGTAATTTTCACATCGCTGAAGGTGACAGAGGCATATTTGCGCAAGGGTTTCGCCTCAATCAGCCAGGCGCGTGCCGTCGGCGGCAAAGCGGTGCAGGTGCGACAGGTCAAGGTCCAAGCCCACCGGTTGGCCGGGGCTGGGGGTGGCATCGGGGGCGACCTCGACGACGAAAGTACCCGAGGGCATGTCAAGATAGACGAAGGACGTGTTGCCCAGTTGCTCGATCACGCGGGTGGTGCCTTGCAGCACGCCCTGCCCTGCCGCAACCACGCGGACATGTTCGGGGCGGATGCCGATTTCCACCGGGGCACCTGCGGCCTGAAGGCAGGCGCCGCCGGGCAGGACCAAGGTGCCGGCCTCGGCACTGACGGGCAGGAAGTTCATCGCCGGGCTGCCGATGAAGCCCGCAACGAAGCGATTGGCGGGGGCGTTGTACAGGTCAAGCGGGCTGCCGACCTGCTGCACCACGCCCTTGTCAAGCACGACGATCTGATCAGCCAGCGTCATCGCCTCGACCTGATCATGGGTGACATAAATCATCGTCGTCTTCAGATCCTGATGCAGCTTGGCCAGTTCCAGCCGCATCTGCACGCGCAAGAGGGCGTCAAGGTTGGACAACGGTTCGTCGAACAGGAACACTTTGGGGTCACGCACCAAAGCCCGGCCGATGGCGACGCGCTGGCGCTGGCCGCCGGAAAGCTCGGCCGGACGACGCTCCATCAGGGGTTCCAGTTGCAAAAGCTTCGCCACGCGGTCGGTCTTGGCGGTTTGATCAGCCTTGGGCGCACCAGCCAGCGACAGGGAAAAGCCGATGTTCTGCCGCACGGTGAGGTGCGGATACAAAGCGTAGTTCTGAAATACCATCGCCACGCCACGGCGCGAGGGTTCTTCATAGGTCACATCGGTTTCGTCGATCTTGATGCTGCCATCGGTCACGGTTTCCAGCCCGGCAATCATCCGCAGCAGGGTGGATTTGCCGCAACCCGAGGGCCCAAGCAAAGCGCAGAAGGTGCCGTCCTTGACGGACAGGTTAAGCCCGCGCATCACCTCGACCGCGCCGTATGTCTTGGCGATGGAAGTCAGTTCCAACGATGCCATGGTTTACCCCTTGATTCCGGCTGAAAGTGTGATGGCTTGCGTGACGCGGCGCTGGAAAAGCAGATAGGCCAGCGCCACCGGCAGACCGGCCAGCACCGCGCCAGACAGCACCCGCCCGTAAGCCACGCCGAAGGCGTCCTGAACGGCGGTGATGCCGACGGTGACCGTCATCATCGTCTCATCCTGTGCGGCGAGGAACGGCCACAGAAAGGCGTTCCACGCGCCGATGAAGGTGATGATGGCCAAAGCGGTGGTGACGCCCCAGTTCATCGGCAGGAAGACACGGAACAAGAGTTGAAACTCGGTCGCACCATCCATCACGGCAGCCTCGCGGAATTCGCGCGGGAGACCGTCGAAGAACTGTTTGTAGACAATCACCGTTACAGGGGTCAGCAGCATGGGCAGGATGATGCCAAGATAGCTGTTGAGCAACCCCGCCCCGGCGATGATGATGAAGTGGTTCACGATCAGTGCCGAGACCGGCACCATGAAGCTGGCAAGGATCGTCCACCACAAGGCCTTGCGGCCCGGAAAGGTCAGTTGCGAGATGGCATAGCCGGTGCAGGCCGCCACAATGACCGCGACCACGGTGATCGAGACCGAAACGATGGTCGAATTCATGTACCAGGTCAGCAGCTTGGAATTCTCGATGTCGAAGATATAGCCAGACAGGGTCGGATTGGTGGGAAACAGGCTGAATTCGGTGATGGTGTCCTGATCGAAGCGCAGGCTGGTGATGATCGCCCAATAGATCGGAAAGAACCACAACAGGGCGCAGATCAGCGACAGGGTGGTCAGCAAGGCTCCGGCAAGGTCGATCCGGCGGCGCGGTGCGGTCTGGCTCATCTTTGCCCCCTGATGCGCAGGATCTGGAATTGCAGGATCGAAAAGACCACGACTACGACGAACAGCGCCACTGCCAAGGTTGCGGCATAGCCGCCCGCATTCTTCTGGAACGCCTGTTCGTAGATGTATTGCACCATCACCATGGTGGATTGCGTGCGGCCCCCTACGGCGAAAAGATAGACCTGATCAAAGATCTTCATCTGCAAGATCAACTGGATGGTCAGGCACAGCACGGTGATCGGCCATAAAAGCGGCAGAGTGATCCGCGTCAGCATCTGGCGGCGGGTGGCACCGTCAAGGGCCGCAGCCTCATAGATCTCTTGCGGGATGTTGCGCAAACCGGCGAGAAACAGCAGGATTGAAAAGCCGTTGGTCCACCAGATCGTAATCACGGCGACACCGGGCATGAACCACGGGATGGTGCGCCAGATGTTCACCGGCTCTCCGACGATGGGGATGATCAGGCCTTGCAGCATGCCGAATTGTGTGTTGGTCAGCCAGTTCCAGATCAGATAAACCACCGAGATCGGCAGGACATAGGGCAGGAAGAACGCGGCCAGAACAATGCTTTGCATCCAGCCCTTCAGACGCCGCACCATAAGTGCTATGCCTAGGGCCACGATGGTGCCCGGCACCACGGTCAGCGCCACAAAATAGGCAGTGTTGAGCACGGCCTTGTAAAAGATCGGGTCCTTGAACATGCGGGTGTAGTTCTTGAACCCCACCCATTTGCCAGCGCCGATCAGGTGGGCATCGGTAAAGCTCATCTGCACCATCTGGATTGTCGGATAGATGAACATCCAGCCGTAAATCAGGATGAACGGGGCCACCAGGATATAGGCCACCAAAATCTCGCGTCGCCGGTTTCTCAGCATTGCCGCCCCATTTCAGACAAAGCCCCGTTTCGGACAAAGCCCCATTTCAGACAAAAGACGGCGGACCCCTAAGGGCCCGCCGGGTGTCAGCTTACTGCAGCGCGTCAAGTTCGGCCTTCATGTCGGCCACGGCTGTTACGGGGTCGGTCTCGCCGTTCATCGCGGCCACGAAGGCATTGCCGGCCGCATCAAACAGCGGCGAGGCGACACCGGCATGGATCGACTTGGGGTCGAACACGGCGTTGGCAGTCAGTTTGGCATAGGTCGCCTGCGGCTGCATGGCCTTGTATTCGGCGCTGTCAGTCACGGCTTTGTTGGCCGGGATATGGCCGGCAGTCGCCCAGAACAGCGCATGGGCTTCCATCCACTTGATCACTTCCAGAACAGCTGCATGCTTTTCGGCGGTAGCCGGTTTGCCCACGTTGTTCGGGATGGCGAAGGTGTGGCTGTCTTCATAGGTACAGGGCTTGTCGAACAGCACAGGCAGTTCGATGGCACCCCAGTTGAACAGCTTGTTCTGCTTGGCAAGGTCAACCATCGTGGGCACTTCCCACACGCCGTTGATCATGAAGGGCGCTTTGCCCGAGGTGAACAGCGCCACTGTCGTCGGATAGTCGGTCTTGCCAGGGTTGTAGCCGTTCTTCACCCAATCGGCGATGACGCCGACGGCCGTGGCCAGTTTCGCCTGACTGTCGCCCGGCATCCAGCCGCCGTCAGTGCCGATGGTCCCACCTTGCTGGCACAAGAGCGAATAGATCGTGCGGAAGGCAAAGCCGCCATCCGCGGTCACCTGCGCAATCGCCCATTCATTGCCGCCGTCCTTCAGCTTTTTCAGCGCGGCGTTGAAGTTGTCGAGCCCGTCAAGGCCCTGCGGCAGGCCATCGGGCCCGATCAGACCGGCTTTGTTCAGCAGATCCTTGTTGTAGTACAGAACGATCGGGTGGGTGTCGAAGGGCACGGCATATTGCTTGCCGTCGACATGCACGGCGTCCCAGGTTGCGGACGCAAAGCTGTCGCCCGACAGGCCCATGGCCGTCATGTCAGCCGCCGAAATCTCGGACAGCGTGCTTTCGCTGACAGCCAGCGGAATCCGGCTGGCATGATAGGTCATCATGTCGGGGCCTTCACCCACGGCAGCTGAGGTCTGAACCTTGGCGTAGAACGGCGTACCCCAAGCCAGCGTGGTCGCCTGAATCTCGATGGCGTCTTTATGTTCGGTGTTGAAGTCCTCGATCAGCTTCTTCATCCGAACGCCGTCGCCGCCGCCCAGAAAATCCCACCAGACCACAGTTTCCTTGGCTTGCGCACCAGTCGCAGCCAGTACGGCGGCCAGTACGGCCGCCTTGAGTGTAAATCGCATTGCATCCTCCCCATTATGTCTTCTGAACGTCAACGCCGAAGCTTTTCCAGTCGCCTGCGGGCGCGCGCCGACGGCTGGGCCGGTGATCCGGCATCGTGCGGCCCCGCCCATGTTCCTCCTCGAACCGATCGGGGTCGATCTTGCTGCAATAGGGTTAGCCTAAGTATGCGACAGCCGTACTGTCAACAGGCTTGTCGATATGTATCGGTCATCTTGATACATCAATCGTCGATGAACAGTGTCAAGGCCAGTCGCAGAAGCCGGTCAAGCAGGGCATCGGCCACCGGATCAGCACCGGGGGCTGACCCGGTCAGACGGAAGGTGCTGGCGACAAGGCCACCCTTTCCCACACGACGCTCGGCGATCAACGCTGCCGGTTTGTGGACCCAACCTACGACGATGCCCGCATGAACCGGCCCGCCAAACTCCCACCCCGAATAGCCGCCCATGATATGATGCGGCACCACGTCGGAAAACGACAGGTCGATCAGCGGGCCGCCCGGCAGGTCGGCAAAGACGCCCTCGCGCCGGATCCAGGTGAAGCCTGCGATCCAGTCGCCGCGCCACATGGTGCCGTGCCGTGCGGTCAGGGTGATGTTGGGCAAGGGAAACTGCGCACCGACCGGAATGCCGGGGGTGTCATCGACCACCGGAATGAAGGGCTGTTCGCGACCACGCGGTTCAACCCGCAGATTTCCTTCGGTTTTTACCGTACCATCGGCCAGAACGACATAGCGCCCTCCAGCCTGCATCGCCCGAATATCACCTTCGGACAGACCATGGGTCAGGGTGATGGCGGCCTGATCCGCAGCCACAACCGCATAGCCAAGCGCGCGGGCCCGGGCGGCGAGGTCTGCATTCTCCGTGGCAATCTGCGGCAGGTCAGTCGTCTGGCGCGGCGCATAAAGCGCCATGTCAACCTGATTGCGGGCCACCAGATCAGCACCCGCCGTCAGCGTAAAGGACAGCGTCAGCATCCGGTTTTCGGTGGATTGCGGCAGCGGCAGGGTCAGCGTGCCCAAGGCGGTTGTGGTCAGGGGTTCGGCCCCCGGAAAGGCAATCTCGCCCGCCAGGCCATCAGTTGACCACCGCAGCAGTCCCGGAAGCAGGATGCTGGCACCACTGGCCACGGCAAGGTCCATCGACCACGCCTGCCCTGCGGTTCCGGCATAGCGCGCCACCTTTGGCACAATCACCACATCGGCATTCACCTGCGCCAACCGGTCATGGAACACGCGGGGGTTGCGGTTCATATCCAGAAGTCCGTTAGACTCCCAATGAACATCGGTGAATTCGGTGATGACATAGCCCATGATCTGCGGATACGAGCGCATCACCTCGATCTGGTATTTCAGATTGGCGAATTGATACCACTGCACCTGGGTGATGAAATTTTCGAAATTGCCAAAGACCGACCCAAGGCCCAACCCGGCAAACCGGGCCTGGATGCCATGGGGATAGGCGGCACCATCGCCCCAGCCCTGACCGGTTTCCATCCACCACGGCTCTGCCCCGCCCAGTTCAACCTTGGCCGGGTCAGGCAGACCCCAGGTGCCGAATTCCGAGACGATCTTCGGTTCTTTCCCGGTCCGCACGCCATCGCCGAACGGGGTATAGGTCCAATCCGCACCACCGGCAAATTCGCGGGTAAGCGCATCCCATTCGGCGCGGCGTTCGG
>JAYSQA010000026.1:0-8008 GCA_043721775.1 Rhodobacterales bacterium | reverse complement strand
ATCCGTGACGGCAGGATCGGCATCGGCGGCTGAAACAGATCGAGGCCCATGGTCGGCGCAACCATTTCTGCAAACTGGCGCGGGACCAGGGCGATGGCATCGCTCTTGCCCACCGAGCGGCAAACGCCCGAGAACACCGGCAGGGACATCACGACGTTACGTTTGCGACCAACGCGGGCAAGGGCGTCATCACCCATCGCCTTCATGTTCCCCTCGGGAGAAAACAGGATGTGCCCCAGATTGCAAAACAGATCCATCGGCAGCATCTCACCGGGTGCGATTGCCGCCCGCGCGACGTCGGGGTGACCCTTTCGCGCGATCACGATGAACCCTGACCAAAAGAGCGGGCGTCGGTCCACCCAATCTGGAAAGGCCGCATCTGGGATCAGCGCCATGTCGGCCTCGTAACGATCCAGGCTGTCGATGTAACTGCCGGGCACCAGATCGACCAGTTGCACCCGGACGCCGGGGGCGATCTTGCCAAGGTCTGCGGCGAGCCTTGGCATCAACATCTCGGCGAAGAAGTCGCTGCCCGCCAGTCGGAAGCTGAGAGCGGCACTGGCCGGGTCGAAGGCTTTCGGACCGGACAGCAGCGCCTCAAGACGGTCCAGCTCGGCGCGAAGCGGGATTGCCAGCGACTGGGCATAGTCGGTTGGCACAAGCCCCTGCCCGCGACGCAGAAACAATTCGTCGGCCAAGGCATGACGCAGCCGTGCGAGGGCACCGGAAACGGCTGACTGCGACATGCCCAGGCGCGCGCCAGCCTTCACCGTGGATCCTTCGTGCAACAGCGCGTCGAGAACCAGAAGAAGGTTCAGATCGAAGGTCAGCAAATTCACTTTGGCCATACCTATTATCAAGACAATCGATTTTTCAGATAAACCAAAAGGGTATAGGTTCTGCAATAACGAAAGCGCTTTCGTTCCTGCAGATCACCAAACCGGGAGGAAACGATGAAAGACTCAAGCATTAGGGCAGACGTGCTGGAATGGCTTGGCGTGACCTACAAGACCATCCTGCCGACCGCTGGCACCAACGGTTCCATGTCGATTATCGACTGCCTGTCCCCGTTGGGAAGCGGCCCGCCCCGCCACATCCACGAACGCGAGGACGAGACCTTCGTCATCCTTACCGGCCAGTGCGAATTCTGGTTGGAGGGCGGAACCTTCACCCGGGGTCCGGGCGAGACGGCGTTCGTACCGCGCGGCAGGAACCATACCTTCCGGGTCATCGGCCATGAAGCCAGCCGGCACCTCCTGATCATGACACCGGGCGGCTTCGAGGGGTTCTTCGCCGACATGGCCAAGGGCCAGTTCCGCATCCCCGAGGATATGGACAGGATCGGCGCCTCGGCTGCAGTGCATGGATTGCGGTTTACCGGCCCGCCACTGGGCGCTGAGTAGCAGCATTCGCAGACCGTTCAGGAGAAGCTTGTCATGACCAACAGACCGATCGTCTATCACATCCCCGTCTGTCCGTTTTCGCAACGGCTGGAGATCCTTCTCGCGCTGAAGGGGCAGTCCAATGCGGTCGAGTTTCGCGTGGTCGACATCACAACGCCGCGCGATCCTGTGCTTCTGCAAAAGACCCGCGGCTCAACAGCGCTGCCGGTGCTTGAGACGGCGGACGGGCGGATCCTGAAGGAAAGCCTCGTCATTCTGGATTACCTCGACGAGATCATGCCGGGCGGTACACAACGCCGCCCGGACCCCTACGAGCACGCGGTCGAACGGATGCTGATCGCGAAAGAGGGGCCGTTCACCGGGGCCGGATACATGTTCGTCATGAATCAGGATCTCGCCGCCCGCCCCGCTTTCGAGCAACGGCTGCTTGACCGCTATGCCGAGCTTGACGACATCCTGAACCAGCACAACCCGCAGGGGGATTTCCTTTTTGCCGAGTTCGGTCTTGCCGAAGCGGTGTTCACGCCGATGTTCATGCGCTTCTGGTTTCTCGACCATTACGAGGGGTTCGACCTTCCCCTCGACAGCAGGTTTGACCGCGTCCGCCGCTGGCGCAGCGCTTGTCTGAAGCATCCGGCGGCGCAGCAGGTCAGTCGCGACGAAATAGTGAAACTTTACTATGACTATGCCTTCAATGCCGGGAACGGGGCGCTGCTGCCGGGCCGCACGAAGTCGAGCTTCGTGTTCGAGCCGCATTGGTCGCAACGCCCTTGGCCCCCGATGCAAAAATACGGCCCCCATGCAAGCGACGCGGCGCTCGGACTGCTTTAGGAGAATTTGCACTACAGAAATCAAGAGCCGAAACGTCCAGATGGCCGAGGGAGCGCGAGTAATCTAAAAGAAGCGAGCGTTGACAGTTGCATCCTCTGCAATTTTGACCGGCTTGAAGAACGAAGGAGGCCGAGCCAGACCGTTGACTGGTGAAGGTCTGTTGGTTGCCCTTTCCGAATGTTTCAGCGGTTTTTCGAGCAGGTAGGCTTAAGCGCGCCCTGGTCATTCGTCACGACCGCGGCCAAAGTAAGGTTCCTCGCATCGCAAGGGGCACTGTAAACTTCAGATCAACATATGAGAGTTAACCAATGCTCTCCGGCAATTCGACAACGAAATTGTAGCCTACGGCTCAGCGCACGCCCGTGCCTGCTCGCGCATTACGGCATAGTCGCTGAGCTATCCGACGATCATCGCACGCTTCGCCAGAATTTCGCTTTTGTCCGCGACCTTGGCCTGATCGGACCGACTGTATTCCACCACAGGCGGGCAAACCTTCCGGGATGGCCGAGACGGTGATGGCGACCACGGTCATGAACAGTTCGGAAAAGTTCTGGTGTCCGACGAAGTATCCCCAGGCCAGCAAAAGGCCCGAAGCGAGTAGGGTCAGGAACGACAGCCAGCGCGCTAAATGCTCCATCTGCGCGACAAGGGGGGTGGTCAGTTGTTCGACCCCCGCCAGCAGCCCGCCGATCCGCCCGATCTCGGTGCCCGCCGCCTTGGCCACGACCAGACCCCGCGCCGTGCCTTGGGTCACCAGCGTGCCCGACCACAGCATGGACCTGCGGTCGCCCAGCGGGGCATCCGCCGCCACGGGTGTCACGCCATTTTCGACCGGCACGGATTCGCCTGTCAGGATCGCCTCTTGCACCGCAAGGCCGCGCGCCTCCAGCACCCGCAGGTCGGCGGGCACCTTGTCGCCTGCCTCCAGCAGGACGATGTCGCCGGGGACGATGGCCGCGCCTTCGACCGTCGCGCAAGACAGCCGCGCGCGGGGCCAGCATGTTGCGGATCGCCGCCATGGCCGCCTCGGCCTTGCCTTCCTGAATGTAGCCGATGGTTGGGTTGACCAGAACCACCGCCAGGATCACCCCGGTATCGATCCAGTGCTGCAGGAAACCCGTAACGATGGATGCCGCGATCAGCACATTGTTGAACTACCGCAGGAAGCGCACCAGCGGCCCGCGCGCCTGCGCTTCGGGCAGGCGGTTGGGGCCATGCGCGACCAACCGCTGGGTGGCTTCGGCCATGGTCAGGCCGTCGGCGGTGGCATTCAGATCGGCCAGGCAATCGGCAGCGGGGCGGGCGTGCGGGTCAGTCATCTGCATCAGCGTGCCGTATAGCCCCCGTCGATGGCAATTTCTGCGCCAGTGACGAATTTCGCCTCGTCGGACGCGAGCCAGACCACCGCCCAGGCGATGTCATCGGGTTCACCCATATGGCCGATGGGATGGACCGACCCTGCCGCCACCTTGGCCGCCTCCAGATCGGGCGAGGTGGAGCGCAGGTGGTTTTCCACCATCGGGGTCCAGATATAGCCGGGGTGGATCGAATTCACCCGGATCTGTTCCGGCGCATAGGTGACGGCATCGTTCTTGGTCATCAACCGCACCGCGCCCTTGGACGCATGGTAGGCCGCCAGATTGCCCACGCCGATCAGCCCGGCGATGGAGGAAAGGTTGATGATCGACCCGGCCCCGGCGGCGCGCAGATGCGGGATCGCGTGCTTGGTGCCGAACATCACGCCCTTGACGTTCACCGCCTGCACCCGGTCCCATTCGTTCTCGGTCACCTGATCAGTGGGCTTGGGGCTGCCGGAAATCCCTGCGTTGTTCACCATCACTTGCAGGCCGCCAAAGCGGGTGGCGGCGGCGTCGATGGCTGCTTTCATCGCGGCCTCGTCGGTCACATCCACATGCCAGAAGGCAACCGCATGGCCCTTGCCGGAAAGCTCGTCGGCCAATGCCTGACCTTCGGCCTCCATCACGTCAAGGATCGCGACCTGTGCGCCCTCCTCGGCCATACGCTCCACGCAGGCCCGGCCGATGCCCACGGCACCTCCGGTCACAATGGCGGTCTTGTGTGCAAGTCGATTCATCTGCGTGCTCCTTCGGGTTACATCTTTTGCTGTGATCGTCAGGCGGTCATGCGGCCCTCGGTCGAGATTTCGGGGATTTCGGTGCGTTCGGACTCGGTCGCACCACACAGCAATTCGACGGCGCGGTCGGCGGCATCCTGGAACGGCTCCAGCACGAGGTCCGCACCGGACCCGAACAGAACCTCCGTCTCGGCGGCACCATGCGATGCGGCGGCGATCCGCCCCGAAAACCCCGACGTGCGGGCCAGTTGCATCAGGGTCCGGCGCGCGTCTTCGTGGCTGAGCCCTGTGGGGTGGATGGGCATGGTCGAGACCAGCCAGCCCGCGCCGCGCAGGGGCAGTTCGGCCACGAATTCCGGGTCGGTCGCATCGCCGAATTCCGCCTCAAGCCCCAGTTCGCGCCAGCGGCTAATGGCCAGAGGGTTGAAATCCACCCCGAGCACGGTAATGCCGCGCATTTTCAGCCGCATGCCGATGGCCGTGCCAAAGCGGCCAAGACCAAAGATGATGACCGGAAAGGCCCGGCCTTGATGCGCCCCGGCCTCGGATGGTTCACGCGGAGTGCCCTTGCGTTCGAAGAGGCCAAGGAAGGGCTCGAACATCGCAAAGAGCTGGTGCGAGTAGGTGATCATGTAGGTTGAAGCCGCGATGGTCACGAGGCCGACCATGGTGACCAGCCCCAAGGCATCATCCGCCACATGGCCAAGGCTGACCCCCATGGCGACGAAGATCAGGGAAAACTCGCTGATCTGCGCGACGGTCAGGCCAGCGAGGAAACCCGTGCGCTTGCGGTAGCCCATGGCTCCCATGATCGCCAGAACGATCAAAGGGTTGCCGATCAGCACGAACAGCGAAAAGATCACCGCGGCGGTGACATGCGCCCCCAGCAACGACAGGTCCAGCGTCGCCCCAAGGGCGATGAAGAAGAAGAGAAGCAGGAAGTCGCGCAAGGGGGCCAGCCGGGCGGCAATCGTCTCGCGATATGCGGTGGAGGCAAGGGCCACACCCGCCATCAGGCCGCCCACCTCCTTGCCCATACCCACGGCATCGCCGACGGCAGCAAACATAGCGGCAAGGGCGATGGCGAAGATCACCAGCAGTTCCGGCGCGTGTGCCAGCCGTTCGGTCAGCGGATTTGCGGCATAACGCACGAACAGGACCACCGCCGCCACCATCGCCACGCCCGAGGCCAGCACGGTCAGCACTGACCCGCCGCCATGCCCGCCGTCCGCCGCCCCGATGCCAATGGCCGACAGCACGATCATCGCCAACACCACCACCAGATCCTGCACGATCAGGAACCCCAGTGCGATCTGGCCATGCAGCGCGTCGATCTCGCGCTTGTCGGACAACAGCTTCACGATGATGATGGTGGACGAAAACGTCAGCGCCACGGCGACGTAAAGGCTGGTTACATGGTCCAACCCCAGCGCGAGGCCGATCAGATAGCCGAAGAAGGCGGTAAATGCGACTTGGCCGAGGCCGGTCAGCACCGACACGGCCCCGAGCGACCGGATCAGTTTCACGTCCAGCTTGATCCCCACCAGAAACAACAGCACCGCGATGCCCAGTTCCGACAGAAGCTCGATCTGTTCGTCCGAATGCACGACATCAAGCGCCGAAGGCCCCGCAATCAGACCGACCGCGATGAAGCTGACGATCAGCGGCTGGCGCAAAAGGGTGCCGACAATTCCGATGCCGGCCGCCATGACCAGCAGGATCGCCACTTCGGCAAAGGATGTCATCGTGAGCGTCATGTGTCCTTCTTCTGCCCCGCTCCATTTGCTGCGCGGGGCGCGCTTTGGTGACGTTCAAGGAATTGTTCCAGATCAGTGTTTGCGATCCGCCAACCCTTGCCGATATCGATGGCGCGCAAGTCGCCCAGCTTGATCCAGCGCCGCACAGTCGCCTCTGCAACCTTCAGGCGATCGGCCACATCTCTCACGGTCTGATAATGTTCATCCGGCATCGAATGGCTGCTCCGATGGTGTTTTGACGCAGTATAGCAATGTTTGCGTGGTCTTGATTGATCTCGATCAAACCAGACGTCGTCCATGTATGTTCATATGAGAGCAGCAGAGCAAAAGGAGGCAAGCCATGCAGCGGATCGTGTGGGCGACGGATTTTTCCGCGCGTTCGGACCGGGCCTTGCGGCGGGCTGTGCTTCTTGCCAAGGCGCATGGGGCTGTACTGGACCTCGTGCATGTCGTGGACGATGACCGACCGCGCCGGATCGTCGACCATGAAGCCGTGGATGCCCGGACATTGCTTCGCGAACTGGCGCAGTCGCTCCGCTCAGTCGATGGCATCACCTGCGAGATCGACGTCGTCCTGTCCGATCCTTTCGCCGGAATCGTGAAGGCTGTTGCAGAAAAGAAACCGGATCTGCTGGTGATCGGGCCCCACCGGCGGCAGATTCTGAAGGATGCCTTTCTGGGAACGACGGCAGAGCGGACGATCCGTTCCGTAGACTGCCCTGTCCTCATGGTGAACGGGCCTCCGGTCGCCCCTTGGCGGCATATCCTGCTCACCACCGATCTTTCCGACAATGCCAAGAGCGCCTTGCAGCGCTTTGCAGCCCTCGGGCTGGGCAAGGACACCCGCCATTCCGTCCTCCATGTATTCGATGCCATCGCCCTGCGCCTGGTAATGTCGGATTCAATGCCCAAAGACGCCCGTGAGAGCTATCTGGCGGACCGGCAGAGTGAGGCGCACCGCGACCTTGCGCGATTCATGGCGGATTTAGCCGCACTGCAGGCTGAGATGGTTGTCCGCTATGAGGAAACAACGACCGCGCATGAAATCCACAAGGCGGCCGATGCGTTGAACGCGGACCTGATCGTCGTCTCGACACAAGGGAAAGGCGCGCTCGCACGGTTCTTCTTGGGCAGTGTCACCGAAAAGACCTTGCAGTCTGCGACGGTCGATGTGTTGGCCTTGCCGCCAATTCCAACGCCGTGAAGCCTGAGCCTTGGTCTGGCTATCCGGCCAGGACGGGGTTTCCGAAAATGAGTGCCAGAATATTGCCGATCTGAATCCCGGCCAAATGCATGATCAACCCCTCAAACCATGCAATTGACCATTTCCGACGTCCAAACACACCGTCGTAATAGCACCAGATCATCGCCGCGATGTAGGAAACGCCGTTCAGCTTCAAATTGGCCGACGGATCGCTGCCAATCAGAAGGTAAAGGGCTGTTCCAAGAATGGCGCCCCGCCAAAGCAAACCGCCCGCTGCACGCAAACCCTCCCGGTAAAACCCGGTTGCGGTAAGCCGCGCACGCATATGGTCGATCGCAGAAAACTTCATGCGATATCGTTGCCATACTTTGAAGCACGATTCCAGTCCGCCGGGCAGCGTCATCGACGCAACATACATCGGGGCGATGTCAGCAAGTCGAAGACGGAACGGATCCCTGAGCTCGAACACCTCCATCGAGCAGATCACCTTCGAGGCCTGTCTTCAAGAAGGTGCCCAGGGTGTATCTAAGCCTGCCTGACGTTCGATCTGAAGTCCTTGG
Source organism: Rhodobacterales bacterium (assembly GCA_043721775.1). Lineage (GTDB taxonomy): Bacteria > Pseudomonadota > Alphaproteobacteria > Rhodobacterales > Rhodobacteraceae > Stagnihabitans. Next base: position 158 of record JAYSQA010000026.1, on the reverse strand, counting down.
CTGTTCGACCAAAGCCTGGCTGGCACCCCACCCGGCATGGCGGTGACCGTCGAGCAGGGTTGCCGCGTCAATGGCGCGCGAGGCGCGGCTTGCGGGCGTGCGCATCGTCACCGGCGATACCAAGGTCGTCGGGCGCGGTGCCGCAGACCGGGTCTTTG
>JAYSQA010000025.1:0-7972 GCA_043721775.1 Rhodobacterales bacterium | reverse complement strand
GTTTGTGACAGCAAGGGCCGCCCGGTCCAGATGTATCCGAGCGCAGGGCAGACCAGCGACTACACGGGTGCTGCGGGCCTGGTGTCGGCCATGCCACGGACAAAAGTCTTGCTGGCGGATCGGGGCTGCGATGCCGAGTGGTTCCGTAACGCATTGATATATAATGGGATTACCCCCTGCATTCCGTCAAGGAAGAACCGGAAGGTTCAGATTTAGCACGATGCCATCCGCTACAAGAAGCGTCACAAGATCGAGAACATGTTCGGGCGTCTGAAGGACTGGCGCAGGATAGCCATGCGCTTTGACCGGCGCGCCGACATCTTCCTTTCCGCCTGCGCCCTCGCCGCGATCATGCTGTTTTGGTTATGAGTCCTGAGCCGAAGACAGACCCCGTCGCGCGCCTGTGGCCGAAGTTTCCCGACATCGGCGGAATGGTGCGCGTCATCGGCGCGGAGGGTCGGAAGGCGATCCGTGGCACGATTTTTCTGACGACGGTGCCTCTGGAAAATCGCGGAGGACTGATCGTGCGACATGGGTGGGCCCACGGTGATAGCATCGCCAAAGGGCACACCGCACTGGATATAGTTGTCCGGCAAACTGATGGATCAACCCGTGGATTGATACAAGGCACAGACAAAAGGGGCGGCAGCGCAGGTTTTAGGGCAGCGCCGCGTTGTCTGCGTGACCTCGCAACTCGACCAAAGCGCCAGCTAGGAAGACTGCCCCCGTCCGTGAAACACCGCAGGCGCAGTAGAAAGCTGTTCGGCTGGACTAATTCCCTGTGCCGGATCGCACTGACCGTTCACGCGGTTATGCTTCTTCCTGACGGTTGGAACTGAGCCGTGTTGATGGCATGAATTCTGCAACCGGCGCCTGTTGCACCCGCTTGTTGCCGGGAACCGCCTTCAACCGAGGGGCTGGACCTGCTCGCAAGAATCATGCGGCCCGGCGGACCTTTGCAACGGCCTTCCGGGGCCCGTTGATGTTCAAGGATGCCCAAATCAGGTGCGGAGTTGTTCAGGATTGTCAAATGGTGGACACGCTTGATCCGAACCTCACTGGCCGACGCCGACCAGTAAATCATCAGGCTCCACTGTGTTGACCGGGAAAGCTGGCCCGGTCGAACCGGGCCAGACGCTGGGCTCTGTGTAGAAGCGGTTCTGTAGATTGCTAGGGCCGGTTATCCGTGACGCGACGTGCCGGATGACTTCGCGAAGTAGAGCAGCGTCTTCAAACGGTTCAACCGTTGCGTCACGGCGAATGCATTCTATAGGGTATTCAGGGTGTTATCCGAAGACTTTGGCTTCGAATAAACGATGATCTTTGGCAGAAAAGTCGAGGTCGGCCGCCACAGACAGGGCGGAGCCGAGGGGATCGAATGCCCCCGACAGGGAACTCAAACCCAGGCCATCAGGCGCTTCGAGGCGGCATATACGGCAAGATCATGACTTTGACTGACCCGCCCGGCAACCAGATCAACTTTCGCCGCTTGCCGGGACAGGCGCATGATCTGCGCACATCCGCCGCCCCGATCAACGGCCTCACTTGCGGCCTACTCTGCGCCGACCGGGCCTTTGGTGCGAACTGGTTGCGCGAGGCTCTGGCGGCAGGGAGTGCACGGGCATCCCGACCGTATTCAATCGTCAGCTTCCCGCTCGAATCTACCATCACATCTGCAAATTGCGACACTGATCGCGATCTTCCTCCAAAAGCTCCAGGAATAGTTGGGGATCACCATGCATTGCTGCAAAATCGACACAAGTTGCAGGGCGTTCGCAGCCCTTACCGCAACCGTAACCCGACCGACATAAACATCGCTAGACCCTAAAGCGACAGCGCCAGTTTGCGCCCCTCATGAAAGGCATAAGCCGCAAGTCTGGGAGCGGTGCAATCTCCGATTCGGTAGACATCCTTACCAGCGAAGTTCTCAGGGAACGGGTCAAAGGCGCGGTTGGTGGTGGACAAGACAAGCGCCGAGGCAACGATGGTTTCTTCCCTTCCCGTCAACATATTACGCACCGTCACCCCATTTCCGTGCCAGCGGCTGAGACAGTGCTCTGTTTTGAACTCTACCCCAAGCTGCGCAAGACGGCGGCGCGTGGCGCCATCTGCGGCGGTGCGGGCGATTTCCTTGCCGACAAAGGGCTCTGGTGTGACGAGGATCACCTTTTTGGCCTGCTCGGCGATGGCCCACGCCGTGCCGACCCCGCGCCAGTTGGAGCCTTCGTCGTACAAAACCACGGTATCCCCAAGCCGCGCCTCTCGACGCAATACCGCCTCGGGCGACCAGACACCGCCAAGTTCGATGCCCGGCAGGCTTTGCAACTCCGGAACCCAGCGTTGGAATCCCGTCTCATCCGGCAGCGAACCGGTGGCGAGGATCACGACATCGGCAGGATGGGCGGCGATCTCGTCTGTCTCCATATAGGTGTTCAGGCGCAGACGGACACCAAGTTTGGTGAACTGGCGTTCGTACCAATCCATCAGGCCCAGGATTTGCGCCCGGCGCGGTTGCAGACCGGCAAGACGGAACTGGCCACCGATGACGGGCAAAGCCTCGACAATCTCAACGTCATGCCCGCGCTCCGCCGCAGCCCGCGCGGCCTCAAGCCCGGCGGGTCCAGCGCCAACCACCAGAACCGGGCGCGGCTTTGCGGCGGGTTCGAACCGGTCGCCACCCCATTCAAACTCTCTCCCCGCCGAAGGGTTGATCAGGCAGGAGATCCAGTAATCCCGGCTACGCCGTCCCCAGCACATCTGATTGCAGGAAATACAGCCGCGAATATCGTTAACACGCCCCTCCATCGTCTTGCGCGCCAGATGTGGGTCAGCGATTTGGCCCCGCACGATCGAGACAAGGTCAGCCTCGCCACTGGCGATGATGATTTCGGCATTTTCGGGCGTCCTGATGCCCGCTTCCGACGTTACGACAGCGTGCTTGACAATGCGTTTCAGTTGCGTGGTCAGCGGCGTGGAAAGTTTCTCGCCGTGGGTAAAAGGCGGGATGATGCCTTCGAAATCCAGATAGCTGCCATAGCCGCAGGTCACATAGTCCACATGGCCCGTAGCATCGTGCAAGCCTATGATTTCACACATCTCCGCATCCGACAGCATGACCGGATAGGCGGGCGAGTAGCTGATGGCGAGGCCCACGATGAAATCCTCGCCGCAGGTTTTGCGGATACGCTCGATCAGGGTGCGCGAAAATCGGGTGCGGTTTTCCAAGGAGCCTCCCCAGCGGTCGGTGCGGCGGTTGCTCCACGGGGTCCAGAACTGGTCGAGCAGGGAATGGTAGGCGGCCCAGACCTCAACCCCCTGAAATCCTGACAGTTTGGAACGCAGGGCTGCGGCGGCATGGGCATCCAGAAGCTCTTCGATCTCGGATTCCGTCATCGCATGAGAGCCGTCGGAATCGTGGTAGGACGGCTGGCCAGAGGGGCTCCAATGCGGCGCGAAGGACAGGTCGCTGTCACCATGCGCCCCGATGTGGTATAGCTGTTGCAGGATGACCGCGCCCGCCGCCTTGACCGCGTCGGTGATCTTGCGGAAGTGGGGGATTACCTCGTCCGAAGAATGCAAGTAGTTTCCGCGTGTTAGCACGCCGGTCCGGTGAACTGGCACCGGTTCCGAAACGATCATCGCGGCCCCGCCCAAGGCGCGCTCAAGCAGATAGGCTTGCACCCGTGGCCCGGGGATACCCATGTCCGACATGTTGGCGGTATGCGCGCCAAAGACGATGCGGTTGCGAAGCGTATGGCCTCGCAGTTGCAGGGGGGAAAGAAGGTGGCGGTGCTGGGTCATTGAAGCCTCCGGATTCGCCCGAAAGCCTAGCCGGACGGAGGGCCGCAGGTGGTCTGGAAGCGTCACTGCGACGTCTTCTTTGCGTCTTCCTTCCGCCTTCACAAGGTTTAGCACCGAATGGCCCTTGACGGTAACTTCGGTGCGGTATTGCGCAATGGGTTATTCGGCAGCCAGCGGCTGAGAAATATCCCAGCCCGAGATGGCTTTGGACTCCAGGAACTCTTCCAGTCCCCAGATACCGCCTTCCCGCGCCCGGCCCGAGGATTTGACGCCGCCGAAGAAGGCACCGGCCCCGCGCGACCGGCCGTTGGTTTGCACCATTCCCGCCTTCAGGGCCAAAGCCATGCGGTTGCGCTTGGCGCCGTCTTGGGTCTGGACATAATGGGTCAGTCCGTAGGGGCTGTCGTTGGCAATGCGGATGGCATCGGCTTCAGTGTCGAAGGGAATCATCGCCAGCACCGGGCCGAAAATCTCTTCCTTTTCGATGGTCATACCCGGCACAACATCGGCAAAGATCGTCGGTTTGACGTAAAAGCCACGATTGAAGCCTTCCGGCAATCCAGGGCCACCGGCCACAAGGCGGGCGCCTTCGTCGATACCCGTCTGGATATAGCCCTGAATCTGGTCCCACTGGCGTTTATTCACAACCGGGCCGATGTGGTCGCCCGCCTCATGCGCCGAGCCGACCTTGATGCTGTCAGCCACCTGCGCGGCAATCGTAACGGCGCGGTCATAGACCGGGCGCTGCACAAGCATCCGCGATGGCGCGTTGCAGGACTGGCCAGAGTTGTCCATCAAGTGCCGCACGCCGCGTTCCACTGCCGCATCATCGGCATCGGTGAAAATCACGTTGGCACCCTTGCCACCAAGCTCCAAAGTTACGCGCTTTAGGGTCTCCGCCGAAGCCTTGGTAATGGCCCGGCCGGCGCGGGTGGAGCCGGTGAAGGAGATCATTTCGACATCGGGATGGGTCGAAAGCTGCGCGCCCACACCCGCGCCGTCACCATTTATCAGGTTGAAGACGCCGGGTGGCAGGCCTGCGTCATGGCAGAACTCGGCAAAGATCATCGCGTTGAGGGGGGATTCCTCAGACGGTTTCAGCACGCAGGTGCAGCCTGCAAGGATGGCGGGAATGGCCTTCAGGGCGATCTGGTTCATTGGCCAGTTCCACGGCGTGATCAGGCCGACGACGCCGATCGGTTCCAGCGCGATCATCGTGTCGGGGGCGTGCGCGCCAAGCGGGCGCACCCATTCCAGCTGGTCAAAAGCTGTCAGGAAGTTGGTCAGGTGCCACGGCAGGCAGGGCGCTTGCGACCCGCGGGCGTGGTCGATGGGCGAGCCCATCTCGGTTGAGATCGCCTCGGCCAGGTCTTCGACGCGGCGTTCGTACTGTTCAAGGATGCGCACCACGGCGGCGCGGCGCTCGGTCGGGGGGGTGGTGGCCCAGCCGGGGAAGGCGGCCTTTGCGGCGGCAACGGCAGCGTTGGTGTCCATGTCGGACCCCAGCGAGATGACGGCGCACGCTTCCTCGGTTGAAGGGTCGATGACATTGCAATCGCGCGGGCTGGCCGGGTCGACCCAAGCGCCATTGATATAGAATTCGCGGCGGATGATCATACGGGCCTCCCATGGCAAAACAATGTATCGTGTCATTGCGTGCGGATTCCAGCAAGCACCGGGGGCGGCATCTTTGATCAAATTCCGACTTTTTCCGAACGGCAGAATGTTGGACCATCAGCGGCGGCATCGGCGGAACCTCGTGCTTTCTTTGGCCGAAAACACCGCCGGGGGATGAAATTTCGTTCCATATTGCGTATGTTTGACCATCAGAACCCTGCACGAGGATTGCCATGGGCCTTCGCATCAACGACATCGCACCGGATTTCACCGCCAATTCAACGGCCGGGGAAATCAAGTTTCACGATTGGCTGGACGGCCACTACGGAATCATCTTCAGCCACCCGCGCGATTTCACCCCGGTTTGCACAACCGAATTCGGGGCGGTGGCGCAATTGGTGCCCGAATTCGCCAAGCGCAAGACCAAGGTGATCGGCGTATCGGTCGATTCCGTGCAGGACCATGAGAAGTGGAAGAAAGATATCGAGACGTTTGGCGGTGCTCCTGCCGATTTCCCGATCATTGACGACACCTCGCTGATCGTGGCCAAAGCCTATGACATGCTGCCGGCCGACTTTTACCTGCCAACCGAAGGCCGCACTCCGGCGAATTCGGCGACGGTGCGGACGGTGTACATCATCGGGCCCGACAAAAAGGTAAAGCTGACGATGACCTACCCCATGTCGGTGGGCCGGAATTTCGCCGAGATCATGCGCGCGCTGGACGCCGTGCAACTGACGGACGGCAAGCCCTTGGCTACACCGGCGAACTGGCAGGTCGGTCAGGACGTGATCGTGGCGCTGGCCCTGAACAACGAACAAGCGACCGAACGGTTTGGCGCGCTGGACATCAAGCTGCCCTATCTGCGGTTCGCCAAAGCGCCGAAGTAGCACGGTTTTTCGACGAAAAATCGGGGCCATTCCTGTGGGGTGGCCCTAATGCGTCGTGAACCCGGTGACGGTGAATTTTCCATAGGTGAAATCGCCCTTGGGGTCGTTCCAGACGGCCTCGCCTGCGCTCAACAGGCGGTGACCTGCGAAAGTCTTGTAGTCCCGGATCGGTGTGGACCAGGGCCGCAGAATGACTTGGCTCTTGTCATCCGTTGTGCCACGGTCAACGGACGTGAAGTTCACCAGTTCATCCGCCTCATTGAAGATGAGCCTCGCGGTGACGGCATAGGGGCCATTGCGGAAGCTGACATCGGCGTTGCGGTCATCCACTGCCGTCCATGTCAGGCGCGGATCGGTCAGCCAGCCCGGCGCAAATAGGCAGAGGTCGTTCAATAGGGTCACAGTCTCGGCCCGCGAGAAGACCTCGCCCTTCGCATCGACGACATTGAACAGGGCGGCGAGCCTGACGCGCATGGTGGCGGCGGTGCCATCGTAGTCGTGCAGAACCTTCACCGGCAGGCCCATCATCTGAGTGGGCAAGAAAAACAGGCGCTTTGGCGGATCGAAGCGGTCGTATTGCACGGCAGGGCCCGTCATCGCGGCGGCACCGGGTTTGGCGAACATCTGGGCGTCATAGGTGACGGTCAGGCTGGCGGGCCTTGGTTTGCCAATGGCACCGCTGAGCCGGATGTAGCGTTGCACCGGGGCGGGAAGTGCTGCGATGTTTGCCTCGGTCACAATCGGATGGGGCCGGGCCGCGTCAGAGGCGACTTCCCTGGCCAGCATGTCCGCAAAATCTGCAGCAAGATCGGGACCGCGCAGCGCGACAATCGCAAGAGCGACCGCACCAAAACCCAGAATTGCCAGAAACCAGATCACGATCCGCCCCGCTTTTGTCATGGGGCATGGTCTCATCCTTTGGGCAAGCGATCCTTAACCCAGATCAACCTACTTGCCTGCCGTCCGCCGCGCCTTTTTCTGATCCACCCGGCGCACGACGCGGTAGGTCAAAAGGCCGATCAAGGCGGAACCGATGGCGAAGGCGGCGTAAGAGATCGACTTGGGAATCCCGTCCGTGATCGCCGAATATTCCGACATGCCGCCCATGCCCGCCAGAATGTTCATCGGCAGGAACACCACGCTTAGCATGGTCAGCTGCGTCACACGACGGTTCTGGTTGATATTGATGAAACCGATGGTGGCATCCATCAGGAAGTTGATCTTGTCGAACAGAAAGGCTGTGTGGCTGTTCAGGCTGTCGATGTTGCGCAGCACCTGTTTGGCGTCCTGCACGTTCGCGTCGGCCAAAACACGGGACTGCATCAGGAAGACGATGGCGCGCTGGGTATCCATGATGTTGGAGCGGATGCGCCCGTTCAGGTCTTCTTCCTCGGCAATGTCGGCCAGAACCGAGGCGGCTTCTTCGTCGGTCATCGTCTCGGACAGCACATGTTTGCCAACGCGGTTCAGGGTTTTGTAGATATCCTCAAGGCTGTCGGCGGAATATTCGACGTCTGATCCGTAAAGGTTCAAGAGAAGGTCAAAGCAATTGGTCGCATAGCCGGGCACGGTTTCGGCACGGCGGCGTTGCAGGCGGAACACCGGCAAGTCTTCGTTGCGCAGCGAAAACAAGATGTCTTTGTGCAAGATAAAGGCCACCGGGA
>JAYSQA010000024.1:0-5107 GCA_043721775.1 Rhodobacterales bacterium | reverse complement strand
CGATTTCGCAGCTGGCCAGTGAGCCGCTGGTGTCGATCGGGGCCGAACTGGCCACCGCCAGCCGCCCGCGCCCGCAGCAGGCACCAAGTCTGGAACTGGTCGGTCTGGCCGAAACTGCCGCCGATTTCGACCATGCTGCCCGGATGCAACCGCCGCCGCGCGGCAAACCGCAGCTGCGGCTGGTGAAAGGATAGCAAAAGGGCGGCACCCTGCGGCACCGCCCCCTCAAAATTCCTGAAAGATTACAGCGCGATGCGGCCCGGCTGGCTGCGCATCCCGGCCAGTTCTTCTGATACCAGAAACGCCAGCTCCAGCGACTGGCTGGCGTTCAGGCGCGGGTCGCAGGCGGTGTGATAACGGTCAGACAGATCTTCATCGGTCACCGCGCGCAAACCGCCGGTGCATTCGGTCACATCCTTGCCGGTCATCTCGAAATGCACGCCGCCGGGCACGGTGCCTTCGGCGTTGTGAATTTCAAAGAACTCGCGCACTTCGCGCAGGACCGATTCGAACGGCCGGGTTTTATAGCCCGAGGCCGCCTTGATGGTGTTGCCGTGCATCGGATCGCAAGACCACAGCACATTCGCGCCTTCTGCCTGCACGGTCTTGATCAGACGCGGCAGGTGGTCGCCCACTTTGCCCGCACCGAACCGGGCGATCAGGGTCAGGCGGCCGGGTTCGTTGGCCGGGTTCAGCTTGGCCATCAGGATCTTCAGATCCTCCGCGGTCGTGGAAGGCCCGCACTTCAAGCCGATCGGGTTCAAGACCCCCCGGGCAAACTCTACATGCGCGCCGTCGGGCTGACGGGTGCGGTCGCCGATCCAGATCATATGCCCAGACCCCGCCACCGGCTGCCCGGTGATCGAATCAATCCGGCACAGGGCCTCTTCATACTCCAGCAGCAGCGCTTCATGACTGGTGTAGAAATCCACCGTCGCCAATGAGGGCGAGTTTTCCGAGGTGATCCCCGCAGCGCTCATGAAATCCAGCGCGTCGGAAATCCGGTTCGACAGGGCGCGGTAACGTTCGGCCTTGTCATGCTCGGCAAAGCCCAGGGTCCAGGCGTGAACCCGGTGAATATCGGCAAAACCACCGGTCGAGAACGCCCGCAGCAGGTTCAACGACGCCGCCGATTGCGTGTAAGCCTGCAACATGCGCTGCGGATCGGGGATGCGGGCTTGCGGCGTGAAGTCAAAGCCGTTGATGATATCGCCCTTGTAGGACGGCAATTCGACGCCGCCAATCACCTCATTCGCGGTAGAACGGGGTTTGGCGAACTGCCCTGCCATCCGGCCAACCTTGATGACCGGCACCTTGGCACCATAAGTCAAGACCACCGCCATTTGCAGCATGACACGGAAGGTGTCGCGGATGTTGTCCGCTGAAAATTCGGCAAAGCTTTCGGCGCAGTCACCGCCCTGCAACAGGAAAGCCTTGCCCTCTGCCGCCGCCGCCAGTTGCTTTTTCAGCTTGCGCGCCTCACCGGCAAAGACCAGTGGCGGATATTTCGCAAGCTGACCCTCTACCGCTTTCAACCCGGTTTGATCCGGATAATCGGGCATTTGCACCCGCGGCTTTGTGCGCCAGTCGGTTTTTGTCCAGCCTTTGGTCATGGGACGGTCCTCACGTCAGAATTTCACAGCGATATAAGGAAAACGGGGGCGAATGCAAAGGGCGAAAGGCAAGGTTTGCAGCCAGGACGACGGGCGATTTTCCCGCTTCCCCCCTTGCGGACGCCCGGTTTTCCTGTTTCCTTGCGTCAATAACGACACGTCAGGTCGCAACATGTCCACCGCACCGCGCAAAGCCATCCAGACCTCGAAGCCCGAGGCGCCCCGGCGCTTTGTTTTCCTGCTTCTGGACAAGTTTACCATGCTGGCCTTTGCTTCCGCCATCGAACCCCTGCGCATTGCCAACCGGGTGGTTGGAGAGAAGGTCTATACCTGGGCCCTGGCTGGTGAGGGTGGCGACATTGCCACCTGTTCCAATGGGTCCTCATTCAAGCTGGACATGGGCCTGGAAGAGATTGAGCGCGACGATATCCTGCTGGTCTGCGGCGGAATTGACGTGCAGAAGGCCGCAACAAAGCCCGTTCTGAACTGGCTTCGTCGTGAGGCGCGGCGGGGGGCCATCATCGGCGGCCTGTGTACCGGCGCCTATGCGCTGGCCAAGGCTGGGCTTCTTGATGGCAAGAAGGCAACGATCCACTGGGAAAATCAGGACGGCTTCCTTGAAGAGTTCGAGGATGTGACCTTGACCAAATCCGTCTTCGTGATGGACGGCAACCGCTGGTCAACGGCTGGCGGCACCTCGTCACTTGATCTGATGCTGAAGGTCATCGCGGGCGATCATGGTGAGGATGTCGCCAACACCGTGGCCGACCAGCTGATCTATTCCACCCCCCGCACCGATCAGGACACCCAACGCCTGTCGATTCCGACGCGGATTGGTGTGCGGCACCCCAAGCTGTCTCAGGTTATCCAGATGATGGAAGGCAACATCGAAGACCCGATGTCGCCCGCTGATCTGGCCGAGGAAGTCGGCATGTCGACCCGCCAGCTGGAACGTCTGTTCCGCCGCTATCTGAACCGTTCGCCAAAGCGCTACTATATGGAACTGCGCCTGCAAAAGGCGCGCAACCTGTTGATGCAAACAGATATGTCGGTGATCAACGTGGCGCTGGCCTGCGGTTTCGCCAGCCCCTCGCACTTTTCCAAATGCTACCGCAGCCACTATAACACCACGCCCTACCGCGAGCGTGGCACCCAAGGCACCCCCCCCCCCCTCACCGCAGGCCGCCTGTCGATTTAAGGCGGGGGCTAAGGCTTCGGCCCGAAACGGTCCGGCCCTGCCGTGCCTGTCCGGCTCAGCCACCACATCAGCACAATCAGGCCGCCCCCCTGGATAAGCACCACCGCCAGCACCCACCCACGGTGGTCCAGATCGTGCACCAGCAGCGCCGCAAGGGGTTTGGCCGTGAAGATCGCCCAGAACGCCAGCGCGCCCGCCCGTTCTATCGCGGCCAACCGCGGCCCTTGCGCGCTGCCCTGATCAGGGTGCCCGAACAGCCCGGGAAACAACATCCACGCCACCGGCCCGATGACGCCGACCAGTACGGCCAGCACATAGACCAGCCCCCAGCCAGCCTTGTCCCCGGTTGACCGACCGGCAAAATCCGCCTGCCGGTGGTACAAGGCCGAGATGGCCGCGCTGCACGGGTAGGCCGGCACCACGTGCGGCGCCAGCCAGAGTTCAAGGCGCGTTTGCGCCTGCGGGTCAGGCCTGCGGGTCAGGTCCGAAGCGGTTCGCGCCGGTGGTGCCTTTGGACGCGTCCCAGACCAGCAGCACGATGACGCCAACCACCGGCACCAGCACGATCAACGTCCACCAGCCGGATCTGTCGAGGTCATGCAAACGGCGGATGCCGATGGCAATGCCGGGCAACAAGTTGGCAAGGCTCCACACGATGGCGATGGGTCCAGCCTGATAGTTCGACTGGATCGAGGCACCGTTCACGACAGTATGCCCGCCGCCTTCGACAAAACTGATGATCACCAACACGATGATCTGAAACAGCACCCAATACCAGAAGGGCGCGCGCGGCGTGCGCCCTCCGAACTTCACATAGCCTTTGTAGCCGGACGTGATCGCGTTGACGAAATCCATGGGTTCCCTCGTTGATTTTTTTGTGGTTTTTTTTGTCGTTCCACGCGGCAAGACTAGCGGCATCGCACCCTGTCTGTCCAACAATCGTTGATCCGCCCGCACCCGACGGTCAGCGTAGGATGGGCGATCCGCCCATGTTCCGGCCGCCCATGTTTTCGCCGACCGGTTCCGGCCCGTTACGAACCGTTGCAGCGCGTTTCGATGATCAGGCAGTTCGATGTGTAGCCCGAGCAGTTGGCCAATGCGGTTTCTTCCGCCTTGGCTGCGGAATTGTCGGCGGAAAAGCCCATGCCAAAACCGTCGCCCACAGCCACCGCCCCGCAGTTAGGGAACACCACAACCGCATCGCAATCACCCACACCACAGCGCGTCACGGCTTCCGTCGCGGCCTCACCCTTGGTCGGGAAGTTGAAGCCCACGCCCACTTTGCCGGTCGAGGGCGAAAAAGCCATAGCCCCGAACAGACCATCCGCCGCCGCAGAGGTGGCCATGGCGGGCAAGGCCAAAGCGGTGATCAGGGCAAGCACCAAACGGTAAGACATCGTCGTCCTTTCAAACCTCAAAGCCAGACCAGACAGTGTGTCTCTTGGGCCTCTGGTTTCTTGCCAGATAGGTGGCGATGCCAAGCCCCAGCGTCAAGGTCTGACCCGCAGTGTTGCGGCCCGTTTCTGGCCCGTGTGAAGCCTGTTTGCCACGCTCCTGACCAATTTTTCGACCTCCGCCCGGAAAAACACCGCTGAAGTGCCCGATCCGGCCCCAAACATCTTGCCGAGGAGGTGCTTTTCTTTTCATCCGCGCCACACTAGGCTTGTATCAGGATTGCGATCCAATAAGGGAGACAACAATGAAAAAACTGCTGCTCGCGACCGCTGCTACGGCCCTCTGCGCTGGTGTGGCTTATGCGGAAGACGTGAAACTGGGGATCCTGATCGGCTTTACCGGCCCGATCGAATCCTTGACCGGCCACATGGCCAACGCGGCGGAAGCTGCGATGAAGGAAGTGAACGATTCCGGCAAAGCCCTGAACGGCTGGAAATTCGTGGCTGTTCGTGGCGACGACACCTGCACCGACGCCGCTGCCGCCCAGACCGCTGCCGAAAAGATGGTCACCTCGGATGGCGTCAAAGGCATCATCGGCGGCGACTGCTCTGGCGTCACCGGCGCTGTTCTGCAAAACGTGGCCCGTCCGAACGGCATCGTGATGGTGTCGCCCTCGGCCACCTCGCCTGCCCTCTCGACCGCTGAAGACGACGGCCTGTTCTTCCGCACCGCCCCGTCTGACGCCCGCGAAGGCGAAGTCATGGCGGACATTCTGAAGGAACACGGCGTGAAGTCGATTGCGCTGACCTATTCCAACAGCGACTACGGCAAGGGTCTGGCCGACGCGATCTCGACCTCGTTCCAGAAGGTCGGCGGCAAGGTCACCATCGACATCCCGCAT
>JAYSQA010000023.1:0-1704 GCA_043721775.1 Rhodobacterales bacterium | reverse complement strand
CCCTCGCCCCCCTCTGTCAGAACGGCCATGAAGCGATGGCGGCTGTCGAAGGGGATGGCATCAAGCCGCCGCGCGGCGGCCTCCACCCCCACCTTTCCGGCAAATGCGAGAAGCGCGCCCTCCATCGGATCGCCCTCGACGGTCCAGTGCCCGGTTTTCTGCTGCAAGGCGGCGTCGTTACAGAGTGCCGAGGCGAGCGCGAGGCGCGACAGGTCTCCTGAAGGCGTGATCGCCCCATCCGGGCCATAGCCTTCGCCGGAGATCGTGAAGTGGCCCTCGGGCGTCTCGGCGGCGGTCACCACCATCTCGTTGCGGGTCAGGGTCCCGGTCTTGTCGGTGCAGATGACCGAAACCGACCCGATGGCCTCGATTGCGGGCAAGCGGCGCACAATCGCGTTGCGTCGCGCCATGGCCTGCACGCCGATAGCCAGCGTGATGGTCATCACCGCGGGCAGTCCCTCGGGGATCGCTGCCACCGCGACGCCGACGACTGCCATGAACACCTCGGAAAAATCGTGATGGCCGACGAAATAGCCGTAGGCGAGGAGAAGGCCCGACGCGAGAATGATCAGAAATGACAGCCAGCGTGCGAAATGGTCCATCTGCTCGACCAGCGGCGTGGTCAGTTGCTCCACTCCCGCCAGAAGCCCGCCGATGCGCCCGATCTCGGTTGCCGCGCCGGTCGCTGTCACCAGCCCCCGCGCGGTGCCTTGGGTGACCAGCGTCCCCGACCACAGCATCGATCGACGATCACCAAGGGCGGCATCTGCGGCGACCTGGGTCTGGCCCTTTTCCACCGGAACGGATTCGCCGGTCAGGATCGCCTCTTGCGCCGCCAGGCCGCGCGCCTCGATCACCCGCAGGTCGGCGGGCACCTTGTCGCCTGCCTCCAGCAGCACGATATCACCGGGAACCAGGTCGGCGCCGTCAACGGTGACGCGCACCCCCCCGCGCAGCACGGCCGCCCGGGGGGCCAGCATTCCCCGGATGGCCGCCATTGCCGCTTCGGCCTTGCCCTCCTGGACAAAGCCGATGATTGCATTGGCAAGCACGACGGCCAGGATCACCCCCGTATCAACCCAGTGCTGCAGCGCGCCCGTCACCACGGCCGCCCCCAGAAGGACGTAGATCAGGACGTTGTGAAACTGCACGAGGAACCGCAGCACCGGCCCCCTTGCCCGCACTTCGGGCAGGCGGTTGGGGCCATGATCGGCCAGGCGCCGCGCAGCCTCGGTCGCGCTGAGTCCCTCTGAACTGGTGTCAAGTTCTGCCAAGCAGGTGGCTGTGGGTTCGGCGTGGGCGTCGGTCAGCGTCATGTCATCGCGCCGGGTAGCCGTCGCCGATGATACTCTCCGCGCCGGTGACGGACTTCGCTTCGTCCGGTGCAAGCCAGACCACCGCTCAGGCGATGTTGTCGGGTTCGCCCATGTGACCGATCGGGTGGACCGAGCCCAAGGCCGCCTTCGCAGCTTCGAGATCGGGGGAGGTGGAATGCGGATCGTTTCCGACCACCGGGGTCCGGATGTGGGCCGGGCGGATGGAGTTCAGACACGATGCCGGTCTTGGACTTGAGACGGTTCATGGCTGTTCACCTTTTCTTTGAATTGCTCAGATTGACAGTGTCGTGACGTCTCCGCGCGCGCCGATGGCGTGCGGGCCAAGCCGATGCGCGCGGCGGTCTGCCCTAGCGCGCGATGATGACGG
>JAYSQA010000022.1:0-5818 GCA_043721775.1 Rhodobacterales bacterium | reverse complement strand
CCGCAGCAGAACGGCTTGATTGAAAGCTTCAACGGCAGCCTTCGTGATGAGTGCCTGAATGAAGAGATCTTCGACAGTCTCGCGGATGCCCGCCAAAAGCTGGCCATCTGGCGCTATGACTATAACAACGTCAGGCCGCATTCCTCGCTGGGAAACCAAACCCCGGCAGAAGCGCGCCGGGCGCTTGAGCAATCTGACGGCAACGCACCCGGCGCGCTTGCCCAACCCGAAACCGACGATTATCAACAAGTCAGACTCTCGTTATGAACGAGGGACGACCGGGGGGCAGGTCACCCATGGACCTTT
This sequence comes from Rhodobacterales bacterium, assembly GCA_043721775.1. Lineage (GTDB taxonomy): Bacteria > Pseudomonadota > Alphaproteobacteria > Rhodobacterales > Rhodobacteraceae > Stagnihabitans. The sequence goes on along the minus strand of JAYSQA010000022.1, from coordinate 5,512 downwards.
CGCCACCCAAAGCCTTGGCGCCTAACGAATTGAACGAAGCAACCCTGATCGACGCCGTCGATTTGATGCCGATGACGTGAAGATCGGGACGGTGTCACATCTTCCCAGCCCGAACGCCGTGTTGCAGGTGATCGTCGATGTTGGCGGTTTTCTGGGCACTGGCGTGAAACCTGAGGCGCTGGCAGCCAGCGCGTTGAATTTCGTGCGGGCAGACGATGGCGCGGTCTATGCCAAAACGACCTGGACCAAAGACCTGGTCAGGGCCTTGCCCGAACACCACCACTAAGGCCGTTCTGCATGTGGATCTTTCGCGTGACGCCGGACCAAAGCCCGGTGTTCGTCCCGTCCGCCTTTCACACCCCGCGACTGCTTTCAAACCCCGCGACTGGCTTTCGAACCCCGCTAGTGCTTTGAAACCCGGGGATTGCTTTCAAACACAAGGATGCGTGCATGAAGAAGGTCTTTCCTGGCGCCATAGCTCTTGCCGCGCTGGCTTTGGCTGGCGTGGTTCTGACATCCTGCGAAAGCGCGACCGTTGACGTCGCCAAAGGCTATGGCCCGACGCCGGCGCTGCCCAAACCAGACCCCGGCCTGATCCCCACGGTCAACATTGCGCCCGTGACTGGCTGGCCTGCGGGGGCCACTCCCATCGCGGCACCGGGCCTGAGGGTCCGCGAATTTGCCGGCGGATTTGATCATCCGCGCTGGCTGCATGTCCTGCCCAATGGGGATGTTCTGGTGGCCGAAAGCAATGCGCCGGCGATGCATGACGCGGGCGCGGGGCTTAAGGGCTGGGTTATGGGGCAGGTCATGGCGGTCGCTGGTGCCGGAGTGCCCAGTGCCAACCGGATCACGCTTTTGCGCGATGCCGATCAAGACGGGGTGGCAGAAACGCGGTCTGCCTTTCTGGCGGGGCTTGATTCGCCCTTCGGCATGGCGGTGATCGGGACGACGCTTTACGTGGCCAATACTGATGCCGTCATGGCCTATCCTTATGTGCCCGGTGCGCTGGCCATCACCGGGCCGGGGCAAACCATCGTCAACCTGCCCGCCGGGCCGATCAACCACCACTGGACCAAAGATGTCATCGCCAGCCCCGACGGCAAGCGGCTTTACGTAACCGTCGGATCAAACAGCAACGTCGGCGAAAATGGGATGGACGCCGAGGTGAACCGCGCCGATGTGCTTGAGATTACGCGTGCCACGCGGGCTGTCCGCATCTTTGCCTCGGGCCTGCGGAATGCCAACGGGCTGTCATGGCAACCGACAAGCGGTGCCTTGTGGGTCACCGTCAATGAACGGGACGAGATCGGCAGCGATCTGGTGCCCGACTACATGACCGCGTTGCGGAGCGGCGGATTTTACGGCTGGCCTTACAGCTACTACGGGCAGCATGTTGACAGCCGACCTCAGCCACCACGCCCAGATCTGGTCGCCAGCGCCACGATCCCCGATTATGCGCTGGGGGCGCATACCGGCTCTCTGGGGTTGACCTTTGACACCGGCAAACTGTTTCCAAAGCGATATGCCAATGGTGCCTTTGTAGGCCAGCACGGGTCATGGAACCGTCAGCCGCGCTCGGGTTACAAGGTCATTTTCGTGCCCTTCGCGAAGGGAGTGCCGGCAGGCGCCCCGCTGGACATCCTCACCGGGTTCGTGAATGCCGATGGGGAAGCGATGGGGCGGCCGGTTGGTGTTGCCATCGACCGGACCGGGGCCCTGCTGGTCGCCGACGATGTGGGCAACAAGGTGTGGCGCGTCGTGCCGAATGGAAGATAGCCATTCTGCTGGGCGATCAGCCGGACTTCCGGCCTGCTTGGTCCAGGGGGTGAAGCAGACGGCCTGCGGATGGGTTAAAGGCTCGACTACCGATGCGTTGGTCAGGACGGGAAATCAGAAAAACCCCCCTGTTCCTTGTGCCACCTTGTCTGATTGACGCACAGACCACCTGCTTCATCAGATCAACGTGACCAAAGCCCTTAGGTTCCATCACAATCCATGCGATTGACCGTGCCCGGACAAGACCGGTGACAGACCCTGCCTGCCACCGGTCCTTTCAAATTCTGCCGATGTTACATGGCCAGATGGAAGCCATCCTTTTTGTCGCCCATCACATCACCCGCCTTCTTGTCATCCAGGAACGTGTAAAGCGGCATGCCTTTGAACGCCCACATCATCGTGCCGTCGTCGCGGGTCACGATTGTCCAATCCCCACTTGCCTTGGCGTCGGCGGTGGCCATCAGGGGCGGCCACTCTTTGGCGCAATCTGCGTTGCACATCGACTTGCCGCCAGCGTCCTTGTCATAGGTGTACAGTGCCATGCCTTTGGCATCAACCATGGCCTGACCCATCGTGGTCGTCCCCATGACGCCCGGCATCATCTCATCGGCCAGCGCGGGAACCCCACCCATCATGAAGCCAGAGAGCAACAGGCCAAGAATTGTTCGGGTTTGCATATTGAAGCCTCCTAGTTGCGGCGCGAGGGCAGAATGCCCGGCCAGCAACGACCAACTCTGACCCCGGGAAATCGTTCCCGGCTGATCGCTGCGTGCCGTGATCGTGAAGCCGTGCGCCGTGATCGTGAAGCCGTGCACCGTGGCGTCACAAGGGCGCCGCACCGGCCCCACGCGTTGTCTTGGCCAAGGGGCGTTCCAAAGATGACACCGCCCGCCAGTGGCAAGGGCGTTGCCGCTCAACCCGGAAATGGGTGGACGCCCGCGCGACGCGGCTGGGTCAGGGCGAGGCGCCCGCACACCTTTGGGGAACCAAACGCCGTGTGGTTCGTTCCATTCGCACTGCGCCGAACCGATGCATCCCGCATTCCCATAAAGGACCACGTCATGACAGATGAAGCGCTTTCCGTGACACCGACACCGACGCCGACCTTGCCCGCCACGATGGCCAGCCCCGCTCCGCAAATGCAGGCTGTGCTGGATCGGTTGGCGGTGCTGGGGGCAAAGCCGTTGCATACCTTGACGGTGCAGGCAGCCCGCGCTCAGGCTACACCGGCCGACGCCGTTGCGGCCGTGATGGCCGCGCGCCAGATCCACCTCGGTCCGGCAGAGGCCGTTCAGGCGCGTGACACTGTCATTCCCGGGCCCGCAGGCGACATCAAGGCGCGGGTTTACACCCCGGCAGGGCAGGGGCCGTTTCCGGTTGTCGTCTATTACCACGGCGGCGGTTGGGTCATCGCCAACATTGACACCTACGACACCTCGGCCCGCGCTTTGGCGCTGGGCGCGGATGTGGTCGTGCTGTCGTGCCATTATCGTCAGGCGCCGGAGGACATCTTCCCTGCGGCCCATGTCGATGCCTATGCCGCTTATTTTTGGGCGATTGCCCATATGGAGGACTTGAACGGAGACCCCGGCCAGATCGCCGTCGCCGGGGAAAGTGCCGGTGCCAATCTGGCGACCAACGTGGCCCTGATGGCGCGTGATGCGCGGATCACCCAGCCGTTGCACCAACTGCTGGTTTATCCCGTGGCGGGCAATGACATGGAAACGCCGTCCTACCTTGAAAACGTAGCGGCAGCACCCTTGGGCAAGCCCGACATGGCCTGGTTTGCCGAGCATGTCTTTGCGCCCATCGAGGATTTTGCTGACCCGAGGATTGATCTTTCCACCCGGATAGACCTGCAAGACCTGCCGCCCACAACCCTGATCCTGGCGCAGATTGATCCGCTGCGATCCGAGGGGCTGGAATATGGCGCGGCACTGCTTGCGGCAGGTGTGCCGGTTGAGGTGCGGATCTATGACGGCGTCACCCACGAATTCTTCGGCATGGGCGCCGTGGTGCCTCAGGCCGCGCAAGCGATGGAGTTTGCAACGGCACGTCTGCGTCAGGCCTTGCATCTCTGACAGGGCAGACATGCCCCTGCGCCGGGTGGTGGGGCTGGAATGAGGGTGCCTTGACACGCCACCGGGCAGGGCACGGATTACATTGGCATGTGCAGATGAAGCGCTGACCCCACTCAAGCGCTTTTCCCCTGGCAACTCCAAAGGGGCGGCCTCGAACACCAGCGATGCCGTCATTGCTGCTGATTTCTGGACCGTCTGCCGCCTGACGGCCGTGTCATGCCGGAGCTGGAGGCTGACGCCCCAACCAACCATCTTGCCCCCGACCAGCCTTAGCTTCCCAGCCTTGGCTTCATGGCCGCCCAATCGGTCAGCGATGACCAAGCTGCCCTGACCGACCAAACCTTGTGTTCGCCGGGTTTGGTTGGATCGGAAGCGCCGCAACCCCCGTGGTACGGATCATCGGGTATAGGACTGACTTGCCTGCCATCAGCCCAAGTCTGGAACTGGACCTGATCCACGCCGAAGCCGGTGGCTTTGCCCGGGCTTCCTGAACCGCCTGCCGCGCGCCACCTGCAAGGCGGCTGGCCAAGTTGCCGCCGATCTGATCAGAACGTCGCCAGGCATTTTGCGCAGCATTGCCGAAAGCATGAAGATGGCCTGCAAAACTGCGCCTGCACAGCATCGACCTGCACAGCATCGGCCTGCAAAGCATGGGCCTGCCGCTTTGACAGCCACAAACTGCGCAGGGCCGTGTTGCTGGGCCTGCCGCCCTGTCGTTTCGTCACAGGCTTCGCGCGGCGTGCAAGGGCGCGCGTGACCAAGGCCCGAATTCGTCTATCAGACTGCTGGTTTGGCTTGTGTTCCCGGCCTGCTCTGTCGCCTTTTGGGGGGCGTAAAAGGTTGCGAAGGGCAAAGATCGGAATTGCACAAGTCATTGAAGTATATGCCTGCTTACCTGACCGATTTTGCGCAGAATGGACGCTGTCCGGTTTTGCATCTGAACGGCCGCGCCACTGCGCATCCGGACTCTGCCGGGAAGGACCCTTGACGGGAAGGGGGGGCACAAAGGCAGGCGTGTGGCTGTAGCCAGGGCGAGGGCTGTGGGCGACGCTTGTTGCGATGTGACAGAAGACGACATTGACCTTGCCAGTGCCGGGCCAGTTCGCAGGCCGGCGGACATGTCGTGCACGTCTTGCGACTTCCCATGCAAAATGGCGAAATTCAATCTGGGCGCTGCTGCGGATCAGGCGGCAGTTCAGGCGGCTGGGAGGCATGTGGAGCATTTTGCGAGCGGCAAGATGGCCGTCGGCTGCAATTACTGGGCCTCGCACGCGGGGACGGCGATATGGTCGGACTGGCGTCCGGATGTGGTGGAACGCGATCTGGCGGCGCTTGCGGCGGCAGGGCTGACCTAACTGCGGATATTTCCGCTTTGGCCGGATTTCCAGCCTATCGTTCAGTTGCGCGGCGGATTTGGCGCGCCCTGCGAGATGCGGCTTGGCGATCAGCCCTTGCCGGATGATCCTTTGGGTAAGGCCGGGTCGTGGGCGGTGATGATGGGCCGCTTTGCTGATTTCTGCGATATCGCCGACCGGTACGGCGTAAGAGTCTGATTCGAAACTATCTGTGTGTTGTCATGGCCTTGCGAGCAGGCGGATGAGACGGTGGGTGTGGGCGATGAGCAGCCATGCTTTGGCGCTGGCGATGGTTTT
>JAYSQA010000021.1:0-7047 GCA_043721775.1 Rhodobacterales bacterium | reverse complement strand
CGACCAGCACCTAACCCGAAAAACTATGAGGCCGGTGCGACTGCCCTCCAGACGGGCATGCCCGTCTTCCGTTCAGCCCCACCGGCCAAGATGGTTGACACAACCGGCCATGGTGGTTGTCGCTCAACAATGCGGACCCCGCGGCCAAATCAGGTCTGGTGCGCCGACATCGCCTGTTTGCCGATGCGCAAAGGCTGCCTCCATCTGGTGGCCATCATGGACTGGTTCACCCGCAAGGTGCTGGCCTGGCGCATCTCCGACACGCTGGAGGCCGACTTCCGCCTTGAGGCGCTGAACGAAGCGATCCACAGGTTCGGCCGCCCGAGATCATGGATCCCGACCAGGGGTCGCAGTTCACCTCCTTCTGCTGGACCGACCGGCTGAAGCAGGCCAAGGCCAAAATCTCGATGGACGGCAAGGCGCCATACCTCGACAACATCTTCATTGAACGTGGCGGTCGCTGAAGTACGAATGTGTCTACCTGGACGCATGGGAAACCGGGTCACAGGCCAAGGAGGGCGGCCGGCCACCTTCTACAACCATCAGCGGCCCCAAGCCATTCGTCGGGAAAACAGTCGCCCAGACTGTTTTCTGATCCGCCTCAAACATGGCAGACAACCGCCCGCCGCAGTCTGCTTCAACGCAACCGAAACCGATCAGCAGGGGCAGCCAGTAGCTTAAGTCACCCGAAAATCCGTCAAAGAGTTGGCGAGCAGCATGGCCCTTGGCTTCTCCGATATCGTCAGAACGGTGAATCGTTGGCGCAGTCTCTTCCGGCTTTGGTTGGCGTTCGGGTGATTGCATCAATCCGTGCGGACGATCCGGCCCGCTGGACGATCCCGCGATCAGTACCGCGCCTCATGCTGGCCTTTGTCCTGCCCGATCCGCCCCGCGCACAGCCCGCCATAAGTCCCGGACGATTGCGGTCTTTGCCGTCGCATTTGGCTTGCTGAGGTCCCATCCGGTCGCCCGCAGCAGCGTGGTGCGCGTCAACTTGGGCAGCCCTGTCCTTTAACCCACGCGCCCGATCTGGGACTTGTGCACTGACTTCACTGCCCCTGATCCGGCGTTGGAGAGTTGTTAACACCTTCCCTCTAGCATTCTGTCCAGGGAGAATTGTCATGCTAGGACTGATCAACCGTTCTTTTCAGTTCTTCTTGCGCGATACCTTCGGGCTGTCGCTGTGGGAAGCTGTGGCCCGGCAGGCGGGTGTCAGCCCGTCGGGCTTTGAATCCATGCTGACCTACGACGACCCGCTGATTGACCGCGTGATCGACGCGGCCTCGTCCCTGCTGCGACGCCCGCGCGAATCGCTGATGGAGGATATGGGGACTTATCTGGTCAGCCACGAACCCTTGGGCACGGTGCGGCGGTTGTTGCGATTCTCGGGCGGGAATTTTGCCGAATTCCTCAATTCGATTGAAGAATTGCCGGAACGCGGGCGTCTGGTCCTGCCTGACCTTGATTTGCCTTATCTGGACCTGTTCGATCTGGGCAGCGGCCATTTCCGGCTGCGCGTCGTGTCGCGTCTGGCCGGGGCCGGGCATATTGTCATGGGGGTGTTGCGGGCGATGGCAGATGATTATGGCGCGCTGGTTTTGCTGGAACATCATGGGGCAGAGGCGGGGATTGAGGTGATTTCAGTCCAGATCGCCGATCAGTCCCTGTATGAGGCGCGGCCTTTCAGCCTTGGGATGGTGGGGTGAATGGACACACGGGTTGAAGCCACCGATCTTTCCGTCCCGATGGACGCGTTTGACCGACTGATGCCGTTGCATGTTCTGCTGGACGGTGCGGGGCGTATCATCGGCAATGGGCCAACCTTCGCCAAACTGGTGCCGGATGGCGGCCTGATCGGTACATTTCTGTTCGACGCGTTCGAGGTGCGGCGGCCGTCCGGTCTTCTTTCGGTTTCCGATCTGATGGCGCGGGCCGGTGAAAGGCTGCGGCTTGTGCTGCGGCGCGGTGCCCGGCCGGTGTCTTTTCGCGGCATTGCAATGCCGCTGTCCCAGACCGCAGGGCAGGGCGCAGGTATGGTCCTGAACCTGTCCTTTGGTATTGGCGTGGTCGACGCCGTGCGCCGCTATGCCCTGACCGATGCCGATTTTGCTGCCACCGATCTTGCCGTCGAAATGATGTATCTGGTCGAGGCTCAAACCACCGCGATGGAGGCGTTGAAAGGCTTTGCCCTGCGCCTTCAGGATGACAAGCAAACCGCCGAAGCGCAGGCGATGACCGATACGCTGACCGGCCTGCGCAACCGCCGCGCCGTCGCCCAAGTGCTGGAACGGCAAACGCGGTCGGGCCTTGCGTTCGGGCTGATGCACATCGACCTCGACTATTTCAAGGCGGTGAATGACGCCTTTGGCCACGCAGCCGGCGACTACGTTTTGCGCAGGGTGGCGGACGTGCTCAATCTGGAAACCCGGGTCGAGGATATCGTGGCCCGTGTTGGCGGTGATGAATTTGTCGCGATCTTTCCCGAACTGACCGAAACAGCCCAGTTGGAGGGGATTGCCCGTCGCATCATTGACCGCCTGTCGCTGCCAATTCTCTTCGATGACAACATTTGCCAGGTCTCTGCCTCGATAGGCATCACGACGTCTGATGCCTATCAGATGCCCGAAATTTCCCGGATGCAGCATGACGCTGATGAAGCGCTGTACGTCTCGAAGCGGGCAGGACGCGGGCGGGCGCATTTTTATGACGGCACCAGTCCAAGCGCGTCGGTGCCGCAGAAAAATGACCGGCGCAGTGCCTGAAGTTGGGGAACTGACTGAATAGCCGCGCCAGACGTGTCAATTCCGCCGACTGCTGGTGCGGCCTTTGCGCAAGGCGGGCCGGTATCAGCCGCCCTTCACCCGCTGGATCAGGTAGATTTCGTTCTGCGCCGTCACCGAGGCAAAGCGGTTCGCCGTCAGCACGCCGTCAATCGCCACCGAAACGCCCGAGGCGATCACAGGCGCAAGACCCGGATGGGCTGCAACCAGCCCATCCAGCATTTGCCCCACGGTCGAGGCTTCGACCGGCACGACCTGAACGCCTTCAGTAAAGCGGCGCAGGCCGGACCACAGGTGAACCTCAACCACCGCCCTAACCCAGGGCCCTGGCCTTGATCGCAGCCAGTACCTTGGGCGGCGACAGCGGCAACGACCGCAACCGCGCGCCAGTGGCCATCGCAACCGCATTCGCGACTGCGGGCAGCGGCGGGGTGATCCCCGTTTCGCCCACACCACGCACGCCGTAGGGGTGGCCGGGGTTCGGCACCTCGACGATCACCGTGTCGATCATCGGCAGGTCAGAGGCAACCGGAATGCGGTAGTCCAGGAACACGGCGTTCTGCAACCGGCCATTGGCGCCGTAGACATATTCCTCGTTCAACGCCCAGCCAATACCCTGCACGGCACCGCCCTGATACTGCCCCTCGACGTAAGCCGGATGGATCGCCCGACCGGCATCCTGCACCACCAGATAGCGCAGAATCGTCGTGCGCCCGGTTTCCGGGTCCACCTCAACGTCCACCACATGGGTGCCAAAGCTGGCCCCCACACCGTCGGCGTTGGTTTCGTGGTGGCCCGAGATCGGGCCACCGGTGCCGCCCATCTTGGCGCCAATCTCGGCAATCGTCATGGGGGGGAACTTGCCCGCATTGGGGCCAGCGGGCATCGCTGCACCGTCTTTCCACTCCACCGCCTCTTCGTCGATGCCCCATTCCTTGGCAGCCCGGCGGCACATCTCGCGGATCGCACTGCGCGCCGCCTCCACGGCTGCCTTGCCGGACGCAAAGGTGGCGCGGCTGCCGTGGCTGGGTTCGTTGACCCCAAGTGACCCGGTTTCCACGATATTCACCCGCACCGCCTCGTATGCGATGCCCAAAGTCTCAGCCACCATCAGCGACATGGAGGCGCGGCTGCCGCCGACATCCGGCGTGCCGACGGAGACCGTCACCGTGCCATCCTCGCCAATCGCCAGCGAAACCGAGGTTTCGCCGCCGTGGTTGAACCAGAAGCCGCTTGCAATGCCGCGCCCTTGGTTCGGCCCAAGCGGTGCCAGCAGGTTCGGGTGCGCCTTGGCGGCCTCCAGCACTTCAACCAGACCGATCCGCGCATAGGTCGGGCCGTAGCTGGCCTTCACCCCTTCGTGAACAGCGTTCTTCAGGCGCACGTCCAAGGGGTTCAGCCCCAGCTCAACGCACATCTCATCGACCAGACTTTCCACAGCAAAGGCCGCCATCGGCGATCCCGGCGCACGGTAGGCGGCGGCTTTCGGGCGGTTGGCCAGAACCTCCACCCCTTCATGCAGCACGGCGGGAATGTCATAGCAGGCGAGCGCGCAAGACAGCGCCTCGCCCACCGGCGATGCACCGACAAAAGCGCCGCCCTGCATGCGGAAGTTGACATGGGCGGCGGTGATCTTGCCGTCCTTGGTCATCCCCAGCTTCACATCCATCGAGGCTGATGCGGTCGGCCCCGTGGCGCGCAGCACATCAGACCGGCTCATCACCAGCTTGACCGGCTTGCCCCCGGCCTTCTTCGACAGCGCCAATGCCAGCGGCTCCATGAAGATGATGGTCTTGCCACCAAACCCGCCGCCGATTTCGGACGGCGTCACCCGCAGTTGCGACGCCTCAAGCCCCAGCACGGCCGAGCACATCCGGCGAATATACCATTGGCCTTGTGTACAAACCCACATTTCGCCTTTGCCATCGGCACCCAGTTGGGCCACGCAGGCGTGCGGCTCGATATAGCCCTGATGCGTCGCCTCTGTCTTGTAGGTCTGGGCACGCACCAGATCGGCAGCAGCAAAGCCCGCCTCAAGATCGCCATGCCCGAACTCGATCTTCTTGGACACATTGGGGGGCGAGCCTTCCGGCACCGTATGGTCGCCCGCACCGGCGCGGATCACCGGCGCATCCATGCGCAAAGCGTCATCGACGTCGATGACATGCGGCAGAAGCTCATACTCCACCTTTACCAGCCTGGCCGCATCTTCCGCCAACAGGCGCGAGGTCGCGGCTACGGCAGCAACGGCATGGCCATCATACAGCGCCACATCCCCCGCCATCGAGTTTTCCTGAAGGTTCCAGTCCTCGCCGGTCAGCCCGGTCGGAAAATCGGCGCGGGTGATCACCGCCTTGACGCCGTCCAGCGCCAAAGCCGCCGAAGCGTCGATCTTCAGGATCTTCGCATGGGCATGGGGCGACCGCACAACCGCGGCAAACAGCATCCCCGGCAGGGACATGTCGGCGCCATAGCGGGCGCGTCCCGTCACCTTATCCAAGCCATCGGGCCGGTTCGGACGGGTTCCGATCAGACGGAATTCCTGCTCCAGTTCATCCTTCGGCATCAAACGGCCTCCCGCATTTCAGCTGCCGCATCCATCACGGCACGTACAATCTTGTCATATCCGGTGCAGCGGCAAAGGTTTCCCGCCAGCCAATAGCGCACTTCGGTTTCAGTCGGGTCCGGGTTCTGCGCCAGCAAAGCCTTGGAGGCGACCAGAATCCCCGGCGTGCAGAAGCCGCATTGCAAGGCCGCATGTTCAATGAACTTGCGCTGCAACGGATGCAGGGTGCCGACGTTGGCCATACCCTCAACCGTTCCGATCTGCCTGCCTTCCGCTTCGACGCCCAGCACCAGACACGAACACACCAACACGCCGTCCACCGTCACCGAACAGGCGCCGCAATCGCCGGTGCCGCAACCTTCTTTGCTGCCCGTAAGCCCCAACTGGTCGCGCAGGCAATCCAGCAAAGACTCGCGCGGGTCAGCCAGAAAATCGACATTGTCGCCGTTCACCACGGCAGAGACATGAACCTTGCTCATCAAACGGCTCCTTTGGCGCGGTCATAGGCGATGCGGGCGGCGCGGGCGGCCAGAACGGCGATCACGTCCTTGCGGAATTCCACCGTGCCCCGGCGGTCGGTGATGGGTTGGGCCGCCGCCGTCACGGCAGCCTGCAAGGCGGCAATCGCCGCATCATCAAGGGTCGTGCCGACCAGCGCCGCAGCAGCCTCGGTCGCCAGCAGAACCTTCGGCGCCACGGCACCCAAAGCCACGCGGGCGGCAGTGATCCTGTCACCGTCCAGCGTCAGACTGACCGCCACGCCAACCACCGCAATGTCCATTTCCGTACGCGGAATGAAGCGCAGATAGGCGTCGCCACCATGCTTCCCGCGCGGCGGCAGGGTGATCGCCGCGATGATCTCGCCAGCCTGCAACGCATTGCGCCCAGGGCCTGCCGGAATATCCTCAACCGCCACGTCGCGCGACCCGTTCGGGCCCACAACAGTGACCCGTGCCCCCGCCGTCACCAGCCCCGGCACCGAGTCCGCCGCCGGCGATCCGTTGCACAGGTTGCCCGTCAGCGTGGCCCGGCCCTGGACTTGAGTGGAGCCTACCAGCTGCATCCCCTCGACTACGCCGGGCCATTCGGCCACCAGTTCGGCGTGACGGCCCAGTTCGATGCCCGAAACGGCAATGCCGATCTTCCAGCCGCCGTCTTGGGTGCGGGAAATGTCCTGCACGCCGGGGATCAGCTTCAGGTCAATCAGATGATCCGGCGTGACAATCCCGGCGCGAAGTTGAACCAGAACATCGGTCCCTCCGGCCAGAAAGCGCGTGACGCCGCTGGCACCGGCGGCGATCTGCACGGCTTCCTCAAAGGTCTGCGGTTTATGGTAGTGCATTTTCTCTCCTCTTGGACGAGGTATGGAATCCTGTTGGCACGCCACCCTACGCCAAGCAATGACCGACGCCAACCACAAGGTAACGGCGGCTTGCCTTGCCAGAAGAAAATCATAGCCTGCAACCGGCGCAATCCAATGGAACAGCACTTTGATCGTATGACATTTTGTGATGAAAGTGGCAGCCCGTAGGGGGCTACACTTTTCCTTTTGAATCAAGCCTCTATCCAAAAGTGGGATACCGAAGCCTTGCCCTGGGGCCTGTTGAGGTTCATCGGGAGTTGATGACGGCTGCCGTGATGTAGGTCATGGCGGAGGGGGAGGTAGCGGTCTTGTCGCTTCGCATGGCGATTCTCTTGAAC
>JAYSQA010000020.1:0-22759 GCA_043721775.1 Rhodobacterales bacterium | reverse complement strand
GTAGAACAGTTCCTCGCGGGTTTCCGTGGAGAATTCGAAGTTCGGTCCCAACACGATGGCATCGACCGGGCAGGCCTCCTGGCAGAAGCCGCAGTAGATGCACTTGGTCATGTCAATGTCATAGCGCGTGGTGCGGCGCGAGCCATCGGCGCGCGGTTCGGCGTCGATGGTGATGGCCTGGGCCGGGCAGATCGCCTCGCACAGCTTGCAGGCGATGCAACGTTCTTCACCGCTGGGATAGCGGCGCAGCGCGAGTTCACCGCGAAAGCGCGGCGACAGCGGCCCCTTTTCATGCGGATAGTTCAGCGTGGCTTTGGGGGCGAAGAAGTACTTCATGCCAAGGCCGAAGCCCTTGATGAAGTCCATCAGGAAGAAGTATTTGGTCGCCCGGCCCCAGTCGACCGTCGTGATCTGTTTGGCTTCACCCATCGTTAGCTCCCCACCGCAAAACGGGCCCAGAAATGGCCGAGGATTTCGTATTTCGCCAGAAACGCCACCAGCACGACCCAGGCCAACGACATCGGCAGGAAGACCTTCCAGCCAATCCGCATCAACTGGTCATAGCGGTAGCGCGGCACGATGGCCTTGACCATCGCGAACATGAAGAACCAGACCCACATCTTGGCGACCATCCACAGAACGCCATCGGGGATGCCGGGGATCGGTGACAACCAGCCGCCGAAGAACAGCAGCGTCAGCAGGGCACACATCAGAAAGATGGCGATATATTCGCCGGCCATGAACAAAAGGTAGGGTGTCGACGAATACTCCACCATGAAGCCTGCCACCAGTTCGGATTCCGCTTCCGGAAGGTCAAACGGCGGGCGGTTGGTTTCGGCCAAGGCGCTGATGAAGAACAGAACGACCATCGGCAGGTGCGGCAGCCAGTACCAGCCGAACAGGCCATAGGACGTCTTCTGCGCCTCGACAATCGCGCCGAACGACAGCGACCCGGTCGAGATGATGATGCCGATGATGATCAGCCCCAGTGAGACTTCATAGGAGATCATCTGCGCGGCCGACCGCAACGAGCCGAGGAAGGCATATTTGGAGTTCGAGGCCCAGCCGCCCATGATCACGCCGTACACCTCCAGCGAGGAGGCGGCGAAGACGAACAGGATGGCGACGTTGATATCCGCCAGCACCCAGCCGGGCGAGAACGGCACCACGGCCCAAGCCAGGATCGCCAGTACGAACGACAGCAAGGGGGCCAGGAAGAACACCGGGCGGTCAACCCCGGCGGGGACCACGATCTCTTTCACAACATATTTCAAAGCGTCGGCCACCGATTGCAGCAAGCCAAACGGCCCCACCACGTTCGGACCGCGCCGCATCTGCACGGCGGCCCAGATTTTCCGGTCGCCATAGACAAGGAACAGCAGGCTGATCATCACGAAGGCCACGATCAGCAGGCTTTGCGCTATCAGCAGCACTGCCGTGCCAAGCCCTGTCTCAAAGAAACCCATAATTCCCGTCCTTTTCGTTCAGGCTTTGGTATCGGCCCGGCTTTCGTTTCGACCTGACATTTCAGACCTAAACCGTTGGTATTCCCTGCGATGCGCAGTCACGCACCGTCACTTCGGCGTCAATATTGCGCAAGCCAAGCGGCAGCGAAGCCGAGATGGTGTAAACCGCATCTGCGCGCCAAGTTCCACCGCTTTCGGCGATATTCGTGCGCAGATGGCGGGCAAAACCATAGCCCCGGATCAAGGCATACTGCGCCGCAGCACAGCGCGCATAATCCGAGACGTCATCACGGTTGCGCGCGCCCTTCATCTGAACCCTGAAGTCAACCAGATCGCCGTCCATCAGGATGGTCTGGGTGCCCAGATACGTCGGCTTGAAGTCAACCTTCACCGGCTCGGCGCCCTGCCCCGCCCCATCTGCGCAAGCCGACAGCGCCGCGAAAGCGGCGAGGGTCAGGCCAGCGTGAAGGCGGGTCAGCCGCATTATTCCGCCGCCAGCCTGATTAAGGCGCGGTCCGCCTCCATCGCAGCCAGTTCCCCCATGGTGGCCGAGGCCCGGGCAATGGGGTTGGTCATGTAGTAGGTCTTCAGGGCATTGCGGAAGCTGGCAGCCCCCATGTCGCGCAAAGCAACCGGGGTCCAGCCGTTGTCGGCCACCTGATCAATCGCGCCGAGGTGCGGATGCCTGGCCGCAATCGCCGCGCGCAGTTGCGCAAGACTGTCCCACGGCAGGGTCTTGGCCAGTTCCGACGACAATGCCCGCAGGATCGCCCAGTTTTCCTTCGCCTCACCCGGCGCAAAACCGGCGCGCATTGCCAGTTGCGGACGGCCTTCGGTATTGACGAACAGGCCGTTTTCTTCCGTGTAAGCAGCCCCCGGCAGGATCACGTCGGCGCGGTTGGCACCCCGGTCACCATGGCTGCCCTGGTAGATCACGAAGGGGCCGCCATTTTCAGAACGGGCGGCGATGTCAACCTCATCCGCGCCCATGTTGTAGATGACTTCGGCCCCCTCGATGGCGGCCAAAAGTCCGCCCTCGGTGACGGCGCCCACGTCCAAAGCGCCCACGCGGGATGCTGCGGTGTGCAGAACCAGAAGCTTGCCGCCGATCTTTTCGGCCAGCGCCATGGCATGGGCCAAAACCGCCTCGCCATCAGCCTCGGAAATCGCCCCCTGGCCAACAATCACCAGACCGCCGGTTTGCGTTGCATTGGCAACCGCCTGCGCCAGCGCGGCACGATCCGCGCCGGCCAGCGTGTAATCATAAGTCAAATCCGCCGCTTGCCCAATCATCGAGACCTTGGCGTTCTTCGTCCAGGCCTTGCGGATGCGGGCGTTCAGCACCGGCGCTTCAAGACGCGGGTTGGTGCCGATCAGCCAGAAGGTCCGGGCGGCATCAATATCTTCAATCGCGGCATTGCCCACATAGGCCGAGCGGTTGCCCATCGGCAAACGCGCGCCATCAGTGCGGCTTTCCACCTTGCCACCCAGCGATTCGATCAGGGCTTTCAGACTGTAAGCCGCCTCAACCGGGGCCAGATCGCCGACCAGTCCGACGACCTTCTTGCCCTTCATCGCTTGGGCCACCTTGTCCAGTGCCTCGCCCCAACCCGCCTTCCGCAAGCGGCCATTCTCACGAATGTACGGCGTATCCAGACGTTGCCGACGCAAGCCGTCCCAGATGAAGCGGCCCTTGTCCGACAGCCATTCCTCATTCACGCCGTCATGGTTGCGCGGCAGGATGCGCATCACTTCGCGGCCCTTGGTGTCGATGCGGATGTTTGACCCCAAAGCATCCATCACGTCGATGGATTCCGTCTTGGTCAACTCCCACGGGCGGGCGGTGAAGGCGTAGGGCTTGGACGTCAGCGCACCAACCGGACACAGGTCAATGATATTGCCTTGCAGGTTCGAATCGAGCGTCATGTTGAGGTAGCTGGTAATCTCGGCATCTTCGCCGCGCCCGGTCTGGCCCATCTGGGTGATGCCGGCCACTTCCGAGGTAAACCGGACACAGCGCGTGCAGGAAATGCAGCGGGTCATCTTCGTCGCAACCAGCGGGCCAAGGTTCAGGTCCTCGGACGCCCGCTTGGGTTCACGGTAACGGCTGAAGTCGACGCCGTAAGCCATCGCCTGATCCTGCAAGTCACACTCACCGCCCTGATCACAGATCGGGCAATCAAGCGGATGGTTGATCAGCAGAAATTCCATGACGCCTTCACGGGCCTTCTTGACCATGGGCGTGTTGGTCTTGACCACGGCAGGTTCACCATTCGGGCCGCCGCGCAGGTCTTTCACCTGCATCGCGCAGGAAGCCGCCGGTTTCGGAGGGCCACCCACAACCTCAACCAGACACATCCGGCAGTTGCCCGCGATGGTCAGACGTTCGTGATAACAAAAGCGCGGCACTTCCACCCCGGCCACTTCGCAAGCCTGAATGATGGTCATCGCCGGATCAACCTCGACCTCAATCCCGTCGATGATCAGCTTTTTCAGGTTAGACATGGGTGTCGGTCCTTCCGCTCTGTCCGCGTCCAAAACGATTGGGGTTAGCCGCTCGTCTCGCCTCGCGGGGTTCATCCGCTTTTAGCCGCGCGAAGGCAACGGTTTTTCGTCTCACCGCTGCGCCGACTGTGATAAATTTTGCGTTCGCCACGTCAATGCTCATGGTCGTGGCAACCCCCGCCCGGGCAGCACAACACCGGCATCTGTTTGCGGTAACGGCTGGTCATCTTGTGGACCGGATCAATGTGCCCAAGGCGGTGCCCTTGGCAATCTCAGCCTCGCCTGCCTTGCAATAGCTTTCCACGTCGCCGGGCACGGCACCGGCAGCCACAAGGTAAGCCTCTGCCTCGTCCTTCAGGCGCGTTTTCTGCACCGGGTCCTTGCGAAAGGCGTCATAATCATCCGATGTATAGCCGTGGTCTTCCGCGTAAGACTTCAAGTCCCACAGACGCCCCACCACCACGATCATCCGGGCGGAAATTGTCGGGCAGATCTTGCGCAGCGTGTCACCGGCGAAGCCAGCGCGCAGTTCATCGTTGATATGGGTTTCCTGCGCCATCGGCACCGGATCAGCACAGGCGGGGGTGGCCAGCAGAACGGCCAGCACGGCAATACGGAAGGGGGACATCAACATGTTCCGAGGTAAAGGCACCCCGGCCGCAAGGGGGGCGCTGAAAGGAAGCGGCAGCCTACAGGCTGACCGACCTTGGCCTGACATGCCATAACACGCCGCAGTCAGGCGATGTTGCGCTGCGGTCACTGACAATCTCCGCCGAAGACCCAGGCGTTGGGCAGCGAAAACCTGCCCATCGCAGCCGGATCAAGTCTGCGATTGTAGCTGGCGCAATAGGCCTCGGCGGCTTTCTTGGCCACGGCACCGTCGGAATAGTCCAGATCGCGGCCATTCAGCCGCGTCACCCGCAGCACAATGGCGTCCTTGGCCTGACGGTTGACGACGAAGTTTTGCAGACTGACCCTGACAGTTTGCGCCCGACCATCCGGCTGCGGCATCGTCATCGGCACGGGCAGCGCATAGGTTTCGACACAAGCCGACAGCAGCAACCCCGCCACGGCAACCCGCGCCGCAGTCACGACAAGGCCCTTTGCGCGTCAAGCCATTTGAAATCATAAACCGCAGCCGAGTGGCCGTCCGTCGCCAATTCCGCCAGTTTGACCTTGGCCTCTGCCATGGTGGGCCGCGCATCGCGCTTGACCGGCCAGATAACGTAGACCGGGCCGCCAAGTGGCTGAAACCACGCGTCGCGCTTGCGCAGTAAGACACCGTGCAGGGTCTTGTTGACAAAGAACCGCAAGCTTTCAGGGTCTTCCCAGACCGACACGGACGAGGCGATCAGCGGATCGTCGGCATCAATCGCCTCGAACGTCCCCGCAGCTTCGGTCCGGCTGACTGGCGAGGTCAGCCGCCAGATGAACCCCGGGCTGCGTTCAGCCACCCGATTGACCGCGTCGATAGGATCCACAAACTCCGCCACGCGCGGATCGCCTGCCGGGTGCAGCAGGCGCGCAAGGTTCATGTGGGCAACCGGACCCATCAGGCTTTACTCGGCAGCGATGGCGCTGACCCGGCCGGTTTTCTTGTACTTGATGCGGTCTTCAATCTCATTCCGGAAGGCTTTGACAAGGCCTTGGATCGGCCATGCCGCCGCATCGCCCAAAGCACAGATCGTGTGGCCTTCGACCTGCTTGGTGACCGACAGCAGCATGTCAATTTCCTCAAGTTCCGCGTCGCCCCGCACCAGACGTTCCATCACCCGCATCATCCAGCCGGTGCCTTCACGGCAGGGCGTGCACTGGCCGCAGCTTTCGTGCTTGTAGAACTTCGACAGTCGCCAGATCGCCTTGATGACGTCGGTGTTCTGATCCATCACAATCACCGCCGCCGTCCCCAGCCCCGATTTCTGGTCGCGCAGCCAGTCGAAATCCATGATGGCGCTATCACATTGGGTGGCTGTCAGCATAGGCACCGAAGACCCGCCCGGAATGACCGCTTTCAGGTTCTTCCACCCACCGCGCACGCCGCCGCAATGTTCCTCCAGCAATTCACGCAGGGTGATCGACATCGCCTCTTCAACCACGCAAGGGTTGTTGACGTGGCCAGAGATGCCGAACAGCTTGGTGCCCGTGTTGTTCGGACGGCCAAAACCGGCGAACCATTCGGCCCCACGGCGCAGGATGGTCGGCACAACGGCGATGGATTCCACATTGTTCACGGTCGTCGGGCAGCCATAAAGCCCAGCACCTGCCGGGAACGGCGGCTTCATCCGGGGCATGCCCTTTTTACCCTCAAGGCTTTCCAGCAGGGCGGTTTCTTCACCGCAAATATAGGCGCCCGCGCCATGGTGCAGGTAGCAATCAAAGTCATAGCCCGACCCGCAGGCATTCTTGCCCAGAAGCCCTGCATCATAGCACTCGTCAATCGCCGCTTGCAAAGCCTCACGCTCGCGGATGTACTCGCCACGAATATAGATATAACAGTCATGCGCACCCATGGCGCACGAGGCGATCAGGGCACCTTCGATCAGGGTATGGGGGTCATGCCGCATGATCTCGCGGTCCTTGCAGGTGCCGGGCTCGGATTCGTCGGCGTTGATCACCAGATAGCACGGGCGGCCATCCGATACTTTCGGCATGAAGGACCACTTGAGGCCCGTCGGGAACCCCGCACCACCCCGCCCGCGCAGGCCCGAGGCCTTGACGATCTCAACAATCTTGTCACGCCCGAGGGCCAGAATGCCCGCCGTGCCATCCCAATGGCCACGCTTGCGCGCGCCAGCAAGGCTGCGGTCGTGCATGCCGTAGAGGTTGGTAAAGATGCGGTCCTGATCCTTGAGCATCTGCCCGTTCCTTCAATCTTAGGCCCAAGGGGCCCGTTATGCCTGACGCTTGCGCCAGAGCCTTATGGTGGCAACCATCGCCCAGATGAACGCGGCCCCGGCGGACAGATCCGCCAAAAACAGGTATTTCGGCGGCCAGTCCATCTGCCCGCCCAGATATTCGACACCCAGCCACAGAACCGCCGCAAGGCTGATGACCACGGCTATCAGCCGGGCCCCTGCGTTGTGCTGGTTGTTGGCTGTCATCTTGCCCTCAATGCGCGTGATGGTCGTGGCCGTGGCCCGCGTCGGCGTGCGGCGGCTCTTCCCAGAATTGGGCAAGAACAACGGCATAGATCACAAACACCACGCCACCAAACAGTAGCGCGGCTGTGACCGGCAGGCCGGTCAGCCATGTCGTCACCCCAGCGGCAACCACCGCCGCCACCAGCGCCCAAAGCCAGTTCGACGCCCGCGCCCCTTCGGATTCCACTACGTGATGTTCGCTCATGCCCGTCCCCCTATGCTGCCAACTCAGGCCGTCGTCCGGCCTTTGAGCCACGGTGTCAGGATCGGAGCTTCCGTACCATCAATCCGCTTGACCGTATCGCCGATATCCACTGCTGCCTGGGCCGAAGCGTTATACGGCTTTCTGCCGGCCTCAAATTCCTTGAGCGTGGTCAGACCCGACAGCGGTTCCGCCGCATAACGGCCATTCTGTGGCCCGGGCACCGGAACTTCTCCGTTCGAGAAGCGAATGATCAGGTCGCGCAGTTTGTCGGCCGTCAAGTCTTCATAATAATCCTTGCCGATCTGGGCCATCGGCGCATTGGCGCAAGCACCCAGACACTCAACTTCCTCCCAACTGAACTTGCCATCCGCCGACAAGGCGTGCGCGTTCGGAGAGATCATCTCCTTGGCCAACGCCACCAATTCCTCTGCCCCGCAGATCATGCAGGACGTGGTGCCGCAAATCTGGATATGGGCAACAGATCCGACCGGTTGCAACTGGAACATGAAGTAGAACGTCGCCACTTCCAGCGCGCGGATATAGGCCATGCCCAGCATGTCGGCGACCAGTTCAATCGCCGGGCGGGTCAGCCAGCCTTCCTGTTCCTGCGCCCGCCACAGCAGCGGGATGATGGCGCTGGCCTGACGGCCCGCCGGATACTTGGAAATCTGCCCCTTGGCCCATTCGAGGTTCATCTGGGTAAAGGCGAAGGAGGCGGGCTGGTCTTTGTGAAGGCGGCGCAGCATTCTTAGTTTCCTCTAAAGTCAGACCGACAAGCGGCAGGCAAGTTCCGTCCAATGTATCCTGCGTAATTTCTCAGATCGTCGGCTCGGCACTCACCACCGCCTAGACAATCTTCAATATCGACGAAAACATGACCGATACCGTTATCGCTATCCAAGACTTTCGCAGCATTTTTTCCCTTTACGAGGCTGAACGTCAGCCAATCCTCGTAATGTTCATTTTTTGCCGTCTCATATGTCATTCTAGCCTTCTCGACCTTGTTGGCATCCAAAAGGTCAATTGCGTCACCCGCAGCATCCACCAGCAACGTCGTGGAGACACACAGTTTCACCATTTCGACACTGCCCGTTTCAACGTCCGCCAAGCCGGCACTCGCGAGGGACAGACCGGCAATTGGCAGGAAGACCCAGGAATGCCTCACCGATCCACCTCACCAAACACGATATCCATGGTTCCGATGATGGCCGAGACGTCGGCCAGCTGGTGGCCCTTGCACATGAAATCCAAGGCTTGCAGGTGCAAAAAGCCCGGCGCGCGGATCTTGGCTCGGTAGGGTTTGTTCGACCCATCCGCCACCAGATAGACGCCGAATTCGCCCTTGGGCGCCTCAACCGAGGCGTAGACTTCACCCGCAGGCACATGGAAGCCTTCGGTGTACAGCTTGAAGTGGTGGATCAGAGCTTCCATCGAGGTTTTCATCTCGGCCCGTTTCGGCGGCGACAGCTTGCCGCGCGCCATGACGTCGGTCTGGGCGGCAGGCTCGCGCAGTTTGGCTGCGGCCTGACGGATGATCTTGGTCGACTCCTCCATCTCGGCCATGCGGACGAGGTAGCGGTCGTAGCAGTCGCCATTCTTGCCGACAGCGATCTTGAAGTCGAATTCGTCATAAAGTTCATAGGGTTGGCTGCGGCGCAAATCCCATGCCAGCCCCGAACCCCGCGCCATGACGCCCGAAAAGCCCCAGTCTTGCACGTCCTGTTCGTTGATGATGCCAATGTCCGCGTTGCGCATCTTGAAGATGCGGTTCTCGGTCAAAAGCCCGTGCAGATTGTCCAGAACCTGCTGGAAGCCATCACACCAAACGTCGATATCGTCGAGCATCTTCTCAGGAATATCCTGATGAACACCACCGGGGCGGAAGTAGGCGGCGTGCAGGCGGGCACCCGAGGCGCGTTCGTAAAAGCCCATCAGCTTCTCACGTTCTTCAAAGCCCCACAAAGGCGGCGTCAGCGCCCCCACGTCCATCGCTTGGGTCGTCGTGTTCAGGATGTGATTGAGCACCCGGCCAATTTCGCAGAACAGCACCCGGATCAGGCTGGCGCGGCGCGGAATGACGGTGCCGGTCAGCTTTTCAATCGCCAGACACCAGGCATGTTCCTGGTTCATCGGCGCCACATAATCCAGACGGTCGAAGTAGGGCAGGTTCTGCAGATAGGTGCGGGATTCCATCAGCTTTTCAGTGCCACGGTGCAGCAGACCGATGTGCGGGTCACACCGCTCGACAATCTCGCCGTCAAGCTCCAGCACCAGACGCAAAACGCCATGCGCTGCGGGGTGTTGCGGGCCGAAGTTGATGTTGAAGTTGCGGATGCGCTGCTCACCGGTTTCCAGATCAACCGAGCCGTCGTCGTAAGTGTTCTGCCGGATATCGCCGTCCATCATTTTGTCTCCGACTTGGCGAAGAGGCGCCTGACCAAGATGTTTCCAAGAGCTGCCCAGATCGCAAACGCGATCACTCCGATCAAGAAGACTGCGGGCTGAAAGCTGTAAGTAAATTGAGCAGTCTTCAAGATTAACTCGGATACTACCGCACCACCTATGGCCCCGGCACCGATCATCCAGCGCGAACCATTCACGCAGCCGATAGCTAGAGCCACGACACCACCAATTGGGCTAAGCAACTTCGCGAGAAAAATCGCTAAAACGATCATGTCTCAAGCCTTCTTTTCGTCGCCGGGAAGGATGTAGTGCGCACCCTCCCATGGGCTCATGAAATCGAACTGACGGTATTCCTGGGTCAGCTTGACCGGCTCATAGACAACGCGCTTTTGCACTTCGTCATAGCGAACCTCGGTATAGCCGGTGGTCGGGAAATCCTTACGCAGCGGGTGACCGCGAAAGCCATAGTCGGTCAGGATGCGGCGCAGGTCGGGATGGCCAGAGAACAGGATGCCGAACAGATCGAAAACCTCACGCTCAAACCAGTTCGCCGCCGGGTAGACCGCGATAAGAGAGGGCACCATGCCGGTTTCAGTCACCTCAGTTTTGATGCGGACACGGCCGTTCGTGTACATCGACAGCAGGTGGTAGACGATGTCAAAGCGGTTCGGACGCTCGGGGTGGTCGACGGCGGTTATGTCAACAAGGCTGGTCATCCGGGTTGCGGCGTCGGTCTTCAGGAACGCCATCAGGTCCAGCACGCCGTCCAGTGCGACATGCACCGTCAGCTCGTCAAACGCCATCGACGTGGTCACACCGGGGCGAGAGGAAAGTGCTGCGCCAAGTTCAGTCAGGTTCAATCCCATGATGCCCCCTTAACGGACCAAAGTGCCGGTGCGGCGGATTTTGCGTTGCAATTGCAGGATACCGTACAGCAGCGCCTCGGCTGTAGGCGGGCAGCCGGGGATATAGATGTCAACCGGCACGATCCGGTCACAGCCGCGCACGACGGAATAGCTGTAGTGGTAGTAGCCGCCGCCATTGGCGCAGGACCCCATCGAGATCACATAGCGCGGCTCCGGCATCTGGTCATAAACCTTGCGCAGCGCCGGGGCCATCTTGTTGGTCAGGGTGCCTGCCACAATCATCAGGTCAGACTGACGCGGGCTGGCGCGCGGGGCCGTTCCAAACCGTTCAAGGTCGTAACGCGGCATCGAGACGTGGATCATCTCAACCGCGCAGCAAGCCAGACCAAAGGTCATCCAGTGGAGCGAGCCATTGCGGGCCCAGTTGATGATGTCCTCGGTCGAGGTCAGAAGGAAGCCCTTGTCCTGCAACTCTGCATTCAGGGCTTGCGTCGCAACCTCCCGGTCGGGTCCCGCCGTATTACCGGTCATCACGCCCATTCCAAAGCCCCCTTCTTCCATTCATAGGCAAAGCCCACGGTCAGCACCCCAAGGAACACCATCATCGACCAGAAAGCCACCATCGACAGCGTGCCAAAGGCTACGGCCCAGGGGAACAGGAAGGCCACCTCAAGGTCGAAGATGATGAACAGGATCGAGACGAGGTAGAAGCGCACGTCGAACTTCATCCGGGCATCGTCAAAGGCGTTGAAACCGCATTCGTAAGCCGAGAGTTTTTCCGAGTCCGGGTGGCGCACGGCAATAAGCGCCGCAGCAAGGATCAGCACGATCCCAAGTCCGCCCGCCACACACATAAGCACCACGATGGGCAGATAGTCACGCAGAAGAGTGTCCACGAAGGGCTCCTTCAACCGAAATTGGGGGGATGTCTACGGGACCCCCAAGATGTTCGGCTTCATGTAACGCCAGCCCTTGGCGGGGTCAACCAAAGCCGGGGGGATTTTGGCATGGCAACGGGGATTTGACCTATTTTGGGCGGAGGCGGGGCTGCTCGTCTTGCGGGCGGAAGGCAAAGGGCGCGACCTGCGCATCATAGCGCAGATCCGCCGCCGCCGGATCATCATTGTCGCCATCGCCGTTGTGGCTACTTTGCCAGAAGAACTGCTGGCGGCTGTACACAAGATCGCGAACGCAGGCCGCATCATCGGTATTGCGCATGGAAGCCTCGCCGTCCGCCTTGTAGGCGAAATCACAGGTCGCGGCCTCCATTTCGATCCAAAGCGCCTGCGCTTTCCGCAAAACCTTTTCGACAGGACCCGGTCCCGTGCCCTGCGCGGGACCGGCCGGGTTCAGGTAGGTGAAGCAGCCCTGATCCGCAGCCCTTGCCTCAGCTAAGGTGTAGCCAAGGTCATGGTCCAGAAACCCGGCCCAGACCTGCGCCTCCAGCAGAACGCAGGTGGCCATGTCCATCGTCGACGGGCCGCTGACCTTTAAGCAGCGTTGCGCCACCAGACCCAGACAGCGCTCCTCCGGCCTGCCGCGCCGCATGTCGGTGCCCTTTAGACAAGTGCCGATCAGCCCGGCCGCCCGCGCACCGGGAAAAGGCGCATCATGGTTGAAATCCCCGTGGCTGAAATCGCTCGTCTGCCCGACGCCTGCCTGTGACGACATGAAAAGCGCCACAAGGGTGACCCATACTTTGAATACCAAATCCCGATGTGGCACGCAGCCTCCAGCCCTTGCAGCCCGTCTTTCCGCTTCCGATATAAAGACCAGACCTTAACGAAAGTTTTTCCCATGCGCCGGATCGCCACCCTGCTTTGCCTTCTCGCCACCCCTGCCCTGTCCGAAGAGGTTGGCCGCGTCGGTGTCGACTGGACCGGCAATGACATCGTGATCGAGGCGATCCCCGACCCCAAGGTTGAAGGGGTCACCTGCCATGTCGCCTATTTCGACCGCTCGGTCATTGACCGGCTGTCGAATGGCAACTGGTTCGAGGACCCGTCCAACTCATCGATCGCCTGCCGCCAGACCGGCCCCCTCAAGCTGGCCGATATAGACACCTCGGCGGGCGGCGAGGATGTGTTCAGCCGTTCCACCTCGCTGGTGTTCAAGTCGCTGAACGTCACCCGCATCTTTGACCAGAAGAATCAGGTGCTGATCTATCTGACCCACGCCAACGACCTGAGCCAGGGAAGTGCGAAAATGTCGATCTCGACCGTGCCCTTGTCTGGTTCCGTCAAGAACTGAAAGGCGTGGCCAATGCTTCCACACGCAAGCCCAGCCCCTCGGTCGGCCAGATCGGCGCTCAGTCTGCCACTTTAACCAACGGCGTACACTACGAAAAAAAAGCCTCCGGCGGGGATATTTGGGCAAGAATGAAAATCGCTTTCATATTTGCGCAAATATCCCACGGGGGTCCGGGGGTGTGAAACCCCCGGCGGCTGGCACAGAGCCTAGCGCATCAGTTTGCGTGCGATATCAGCAGCCTGCCGGACGCGCTGGCCGGCCTTGCGGGCTCCACGGGCCTCTTGGCGTTCGGATTGGGTCATCTCGGCGGGCGTCTTGCCCTTGTTCGCGACGTGGGTGATGCCTTTGTTGATCAATTGTCCAAGTGCGCGGTTCAGGATCATCTGAAGCAGTCTGTCCATGTCAATCCTCAAAAAGTTCGCTCTGGCCGATGTTCGGGGCATCGCCGTCGTCGTCCATGTCATCATCCTGACGTGATCCTGCCATGGGCAGGGGGCGGCTGTCCAGCAGGCCAGCAGCGCGCAGCTCTTTGATACCGGGCAGGTCGCGGGCGGATTCGAGGCCAAAGTGGTCAAGGAAGGCTTCCGTCACCACGAAGGTCACCGGGCGGCCGGGCGTCATGCGGCGGCGGCCAAGCCTGATCCAGTCAAGTTCCAGAAGCTGGTCCACCGTACCCCGGCTGACCGCTACGCCACGGATTTCCTCGATCTCGGTGCGGGTAACGGGCTGGTGGTAGGCGACAATGGCCAGGGTCTCGATGGCGGCGCGTGACAGTTTGCGGGCCTCCACACTTTCCTTGCGCATCAGGTGGCCAAGGTCGGGTGCGGTGCGAAAGGCGTAGGCGTCGCCGACCTTCACCAGCGTTACCCCCCGGCCGTCATACCGACGGCGCAGGTGGGCCAGCGCCTCGGCCGGGTCGCAGCCTTCGGGCAAGCGCCGGGTCAGTTCGGCCAGCGTCACAGGCTCGGTTGACGCGAAGAGCACGGCCTCCACCATGCGTTCCTGTGCGCCCATCGGTGGCGCTTCAAACAGGCTGCGTTCGAAGGGGCCGTCGCTCATACCGGGCCCTTGGCGCGGATCAGGAGGGGGGCGAAAATCTCACCCTGTTTCAATTCGACCTGACCGCGCTTGGCCATCTCCAGCACGGCGGCGAAGTTGGCTGCGGTGGCCGAGCGGCGGCGCGACGGGTGGGCGCCCCAGCCATCGGGCAGGAAGCTGGACAGGTCGGCCCAGACGACCATATAGCCCAGAAGCCCGCGCATCCGGTCAAGCGCCTGTTCCATCGTATAGATGTTCTGGCGGTCAAAGGCATAGGGGCGGAATTCGTCACGCGTCCGGATGCGGGCATAGGCGCGCATCAGGTCCAGAAGGCTCGCCTCATATTGCACCGTCCGCAGGCGGTCCACCGCTTCGGGCACACCGCGGGCGAAAAAATCGCGGCCCTTCTGGTCGCGGGCCATCAGACGGGCGGCGGCCTCTCGCATCGCTTGCAGACGTTCCAGCTGAAAGGCGAGGTGGGCGGCGAGGTCGGAGGCGGAGGGTCCGTCTTCGCCGGGTTCGGGCGGCAGCAGCAGGCGGGATTTGAGATAGGCAAGCCAGGCCGCCATCACCAGATAATCCGCCGCCAGTTCAATGCGAAGTGCCTGGACGCGGTTCACGAAGGTCAGGTACTGGTCGGCCAGTTTCAGGATCGAGATTTTGCGCAGGTCAACCTTTTGCGTGCGCGACAGTGACAACAGCAGGTCAAGCGGACCTTCAAAGCCTTCGACATCGACAATCAGCGCCTCTGCCGCCAGGCGGTCAGACGGGGCAAGGCGGTCTGTCAGGGCCAGTTGGCCCTCGGACCAGTCGTCAGCTTGGGCCATGGGATACATCCGGCATCAGAAGGCGAAGTTCAGCCTCCAGCGCCGCGATGTCAACGGGGACGGGCGCATGACGCCATGTCAAAGCGGCAGCCAGCCGTTGCAGGGTGGCGTGCGACATGTCCCCAGCCTTCCCGGCCACCGCCTGCATTTCCGCCAGATCGCCCTTGCAGTGCAAGGCGAGGTCGCAGCCTGCCGCCATCGACGCCTCGGTCCGCGCGGCCAGATCGCCCTTCAGCGCCTGCATGTTGAGGTCGTCGGTCATCAACAGGCCGTTGAAGCCGATTTCGTCACGGATCGCCTTGATCATGGCGGGCGACTGTGTGGCGGGCTTGTCGTCATAGGCGGTAAAGACCAGATGAGCCGTCATCGCCATCGGCAGGTCGTTGAGGGCCTTGAAGGGGGCGAAGTCGTGGGCGCCCAGGTCCTCGCGTGACGCATCGACCGTCGGCAGGTCGTGGTGGGTGTCAACATGGGCACGGCCATGGCCGGGCATGTGCTTCAACACCGGCAGAACACCACCCGCCAGCAGGCCATCGGCGACGGCGCGGGCTATCACGGAAACTTGTGCGACGTCAGAGCCGTAGCAGCGGTTCTTCAGAAAGGGATGTGTGGCGTCGGTGATCAGATCGCAGACCGGGGCGCAGTTGGCGTCGATGCCGACCGCGCGCAACTCGCGGGCGATGAGGTGGTAGCGCAGTTCCATGGCCCGGGCGGCGTTAACGCCCGCGGAGGCGATAAAATCCAGCGGCGGCGTCCACTCGCGCCAGTAGGGGCCGCGCAGGCGCTGGACGCGTCCGCCCTCCTGATCGACCAGAATAGGCGCATCGCGACCCACCGTTTCGCGCAAGTCCGCAGTGAGGCGGCGCAGTTGGTTGGGGGTGTCCACATTGCGGGCGAACAGGATGAAACCGCAGGGGTCAAAGTCGCGGAAAAACGCCGCCTCGTCGCTGCCCAGTTCGGTTGCCGCACAGCCAAAGATCGCGGCACCGCGACCGAAAGCGCTCATCTCTGGGCGACCGGGATGCAATCGGCCTCTTCGGCCAGAAGCGCCGAGCAGAAGCTGCGGGCATCTTCGTCACTGGCAAAGCCATGGGCGCGCAAGCGGTAGAAGGTGCGCCCGCCGCTGGTGGCCGACTGGATGACCATATCCTTGCCGACCATCAGATCGCCAAAGGTCACCTGCAATTCGGCAAACTTTTCACGCGCCTTGTCGGGCGTATCAAACGCGCCAAGCTGGGCCAGCCTTGTGCCCGCAGGGATTGCGGCGGGGTCAAGTTCTTTGGCGGTAGCGAAGACTTGCGATGAGACCGTCTGAACCTTGGTCGGCACGGATTTGCCAGCAAGATCGGCAGCAAGACCACCCGCAAGACCAACTGGTCGCGGCATGGGGCGCAGCGAGTGGCGGATGGCGTTGGGGTCGGTGGTTGCAAATGCGGCAAGTTGCACAGTTGTGTCGGCGTTGGCGGGCACGACACCGGGCTGCGTTCCATCCGCAAGCGCTGTCGCATCGGCGCTGCCGGTCAGCGTCGGGCTGCCATCGGATGCCGCAAACGTGGCGCCCGCCGTTTGCGGCACAGGCTGCGGCACAGGCTGCGGCACATCTGCGTCCTGCAAGGTCACCGCCTGCGGTGCCAGCGTGATCTGGTCGGCGGGCGCGGCAGAGGTTCCCATCGCCGCAATCGCGTTCACCGTCAGGCCCTGGTTCAGCGCCTGTTCGCCGCCCGGATCGGCAGGTGCTATCCGCATCGCCCCGACAGCCGCGCGCATCACCGGAATGCCGGTGACATCACGCACAGCCAATCGGTAACCCCAGAGCGCCACGCCAATCAGCAGCGTGACAGAACAGACAGCCCCGGCAATATTCACCCAAGCCCGCGCCTTTTCGGCAAGGCGAGGGTTGTCCGCATAAGGCTCTTCGTAACCCTGACCGTACTCGTCGTAATTGAAATCTGCCATGTCGCCTCACATGCAGGTGCGATACATCGCCGCCCCCGCTTTATCTTGCTCGAACCGAAGTGAAACGTCTTAGCGCATTTCCTCAACCGGTGTGACGCCCAAGATAGCCAATCCCGCCGAAATCACAACGCCCGTCGCACGAATGAGGGCGATTTTAGCCGAAGTTGTGGCGACATTGCCCTCTTGGTAGAAGCGCAGGCTGGCGTCATCGTTGCCCTTGTTCCACAGCCCGTGGAATTCTGACGCCAGTTCGTACAGGAAAAACGCAATCCGGTGCGGTTCGTTGCCTTTGGCGGCAATTTCCACCTCACGCGGCCATTCGGCGATCTGTTGGGCCATGTCGATTTCCGCCGGGTGCGAAAGCTGGCCAAGGTCCGCCTGTGCCAGCACGGCATCCGAGGTGTCAATGCCCGCCGCTTGCGCCTTGCGGATGACCGAGTTGATCCGGGCATTGGCATATTGCACGTAGAACACCGGGTTATCCTTGGACTGTTCCAGCACCTTGGCAAAGTCGAAATCCAAGGCCACGTCATTCTTGCGGGTCAGCATCATGAAGCGGGTGACGTCGGCCCCCGCCTGTTCCACCACATCGCGCAGTGTTACGAAGGTGCCCGCGCGCTTGGACATCTTGAACGGCTCTCCGTTCTTGTACAGCTTCACCAGTTGGATCAGCTTGATATCAAGCGGCACACGGCCATGCGACAAGGCCGCCACCGCCGCCTTCATCCGCTTGACATAGCCGCCATGGTCGGCACCGAAAATGTCGATCAACTCGTCAAAGCCGCGTTGGACCTTGTCGAAGTGATAGGCGATGTCGGGGGCGAAATAGGTCCATGACCCATCCGATTTCATCACCGGGCGGTCCACATCATCGCCATGCGCGGTTGACCGGAACAGGGTCTGCTGCCGCGGCTCCCAATCCTCAAGCGTTTTGCCCTTCGGCGGTTCAAGGGTGCCTTCATAGATCAGACCCGCCTCGCGCAGGGTCTGAATGGCAGCTTCAATCTTGCCGGTGCCGTACAGCGCCTTTTCGGACGAGTAGACATCCATCCGCACGCCCAGCTGCGCAAGGTCGTCACGGATCATCTGCATCATCATCTGGGTGGCGAATTCGCGGATTTCGGCCATCCAGTATTGTTCGCCCTTGTCCAGCAAGGTATCGCCATATTTGGCCTTCAGCGCCTCGCCCACCGGCACCAGATAATCGCCCGGATACAGCCCCTCGCGGATTTCAGGCTCCAGCCCGTTGGCCTCGCGGTAGCGTTCGTAGGCGGACCGGGCCAGCACATCGACCTGCGCGCCACCGTCGTTGATGTAGTATTCCCGCGTCACATCCCAGCCGGCAAAGGCCAGCAGGTTGGACAGGGCATCGCCCACCACAGCGCCCCGCACATGGCCCACATGCATCGGGCCGGTGGGGTTGGCGGACACGAATTCAACGTTGACCTTGCGCCCGGCCCCGGCATTCGAGCGGCCAAAGTCACGGCCATCTTGCAGGGCGGCCTTGACCACACCCTGCCAGACCAGATTCGACAGCCGCAGATTAAGGAAGCCGGGGCCAGCCACCTCCGCCGCCGAAATGCGCGGGTCGCGTCCCAGACGGGCTGCAAGCGCATCAGCAATCGCGCGCGGCGGCTGGCCTGCGGGTTTGGCCAGCACCATGGCGGCATTGGTGGCCATATCGCCATGCGCCGGATCACGCGGCGGCTCTACCGCGACATTGGCAAGGTCGAGGCCCTGCGGCAGGGCACCCTCGACCGCCATGGCGGTCAGTTCGGCCACAACAAGGGCGCGGATATCGGCGAAGAGGTTCATCTGATCAAATCCTGTCTCATCACCCTGCGGGATGCCAGACAGGATGCGTCAGGTCAAGCGAGGCATAAGGCCGACAGGCCGAAGGCGGCGCGCCGGATACACGCGCCGCCCGGTTTCTTGCGAAAAATCAGGCTTTGGGCGGCATGCCCTGCCGCATGTAATGCGCTTCACGCGAGCCGAAGAACATCGTCAGCACGGCGCCAAGCAGCCACCACAAGGGCTGCGGCATGGCGTTCAGCGCCTGCATCTGCGTCTGAAACCACGCCGGGTTGATGCCTGCCACGACGAAAATTACCAGCGTCCCAAGGGCCAACAGCGGGCGCGGCAGGCGGTTCATTGCGTCGATCAGGTGGTCATAGCCCGCCTTGGCGGCAGGCGTCGTCATCTGCACCTGCGGCAGCGGACCTGCGGCACCGGCCGTCAGATCCTCGGCAGTGGTTTCGAGTTGGGTGACGATTTTGGACATGTCCATTCTGGCATCCTTTCACTGAGGTCATTTGGTCACTGGGGTCATTTGGTCCAGGCAGCAACGCGCGCCTGATGCTGGGCTTGGGTCAGGCATAGCGCGGGCGAGATGAAGCTTTCCGCCCGCGTGATCCACCCACCTTTGCCGCCATCGCGGCGGCAGGCATATTTGCGGCTGGCGGGCCGGGCATCCGCAAGGCTGTAATAAAAGTCGCGCCGTGTGGTGCCATAGCGGTCAATCAGCGATTGCGCGCCCTTGGCCGCCTCGGCCCGGGCGGCGGCAAGGGTGGCGGGGCCGATCTGGCCATCGTCCTTGATCGCGTGACCCGCCGCCTTCAGCACTCGTTGCAGCAGTTTCACCGCCATCATCCCGGCGTTGACATACATGTCGAAGACGCAAGGTTGCAGCGCCTCGGGCAGGCGCGACAGGCCGGGGCGGTCGAAATACTGCGACAGAAAGATTTCCACCGCATCGTTGCGGGTCAGGGCGCGCACATCGGCCACATCGACATGGCCATCATGGGTCACATCCCGCGCCAAAGCGCGCAAGGTGGCGATGGTCACCCCGTGGTTGGTCGCCCCGCCGGGATCGGCAGGATCATTCACAAAGCCCCCCTCACGGGCGACGATCTCCAAAGCAATCTCGTGGACGTTGGCCATGTTTCCCCCGGTTCAGGTGACCGGGGTGAAAGTGTTCCCAAAGGGTTAAGAATGATTATCCCGAGCGTACGGAGCTCAGGCGCCCAGCCTGCTCAAGCGCCCAGCCTGCTCAAGCGCCCAGCCTGCCGGGTGGCGCTGACGTGACGCTGCGCACCCGGCTTGCTCAAGCGCCCAGCCTGCTCAAGTACAAAGCCTGCTCAGGACCCCGGAGTCTTGTAGACCCCTTGCGCCTTCAACGCGTCGATGACTTCCTTGGGCATGTATTTCTCGTCATGCTTGGCAAGAATTTCGGTGGCGACAAAGGTATCGCCCTGCATCTGGCCCATGGCGATGACGCCTGCGCCTTCGGCAAACAGGTCCGGCAAGACGCCCTTGTAAGACACCGGCACCCTGGTTTTGGTATCGGTGACCTTGAACGTAATCACATTGCCCTGATCGCGCACCAAAGACCCCACCTCGACCAGCCCGCCCAAGCGGAACAACTCGCCCGCGTGCGGCGGCATGGTCGACACTTGCGTGGGCGAGCGGAAGAAGTTGATCCCGTCCTTCATCGCATAGCCGATCAGCCCGGTCGACAAGGCCAGCGCCACAAACGCCACCACGATGATCTGGATGCGCCGTGTCTTCTTCAGCCCTTTAAGACCAGCCATCGCAACCTCATCATCTTCAGTTCAGGGAAAAATCGGGGCCAGCATCAGCCCGGTGGTTTCTTCAATGCCCAGCATCAGGTTGGCGTTCTGCAACGCCTGCCCCGAAGAGCCCTTGTTGAGGTTGTCCAATACCGCAACCACAACCGCGCGTCCCGGCAAACGATCCCCGATCACGCCGATATGACAGAAGTTAGATCCGGTGACGTCACGGGTAGAGGGCAAGGCACCAAAGGGCAACACTTTCAGGAAGGGCTCCTTCGCGTAAGCCGCCCGCAAGGTCTCATGCACCTGCGCGGGGCTGCCGTTCACATAGACCGTGGCAAGGATGCCCCGGTTCATCGGCAAAAGGTGCGGGCTGAACTGAACCAGCACCGGACGCCCGGCGATTTTTGAGAATTCCTGATCAAACTCGCCCAGATGCCGGTGCTTGGCCCCCATCGCGTAGGTATGGGTGCCACCCGACAATTCGGCATGCAGCAGGTTCTCCTTGGGCGAGCGCCCTGCCCCCGACACCCCGGCCTTCAGGTCGATCACGATGCTGTCCAGATCAATCACCCCGGCAGCAATCAACGGGCGCAGGGCGAATTGCCCGGCGGCGGCGTTGCAGCCGGTGCCTGCCACCAGCCGCGCCTCGGCAATCCCGACGCGGTAGAACTCGGTCAGGCCGTAGACCGCCTCGGCCTGCAATTCGGGTTGGGTGTGCGGCTGGCCGTACCACTTGGCGTACTCTGCCGCATCGCGCAGCCGGAAGTCGGCCGACAAGTCAACGATCTTCAACGTCCTCGGCAGGGCAGCGATCACGGCTTGCGTGGTGCCATGCGGCAAGGCGCAAAAGCACAGGTCGATCTGGGCGAAGTCAATCTCGTCGATCTTGACCAGCTTGGGCAGGGTCAGATGGCGCAGGAAGGGGAACACATCCGCCATCTCCATCCCGGCCTTGCGGTCCGCCGACAGGGCCGCAATTTCAAGATGCGGATGGGTGGCGATCAGGCGAACCAGTTCCGCCCCGGTATAGCCCGAGGCCCCAAGGATGGCGATCTGGTACGGCATGGGCGTCTCCTTTGCATCTGAATTTGCGCCCCTCTATCTGGCGATGGCGGCCCAAGATGCAAGAGGAAATATGCCGCAGCCCCCCCGCCCCGAAAGATGCCGCCCCCCCCCTTTCCTATCGGTCCAAATATCCACAGGGGCGATGGACGCCCGGAAGACCTTCCCGCAGAAGATTTTTTAGCGAAGAGCGCGATGCAAGCCTGCACCGCCGGGGGGCGTGCCCCCCCGGCCTTGGCCCCATGACCCGCCCTAAACCAACTCGCGCGACGCACATCAGACGGTTTGACAGTTCGCGAAAAACGCGGGAAATGAAATCAATGGGTTATGGGGTGGCAAAGTCATAGGGTTTGACAGTGTTCGCACGAAAAAGGCTGATTTTGGCCGTGTGCAAGTTTTGCTGTCAAGAAATTATATAATGAAATCGAGGGGTTCTTATGCGAAGATTGCAAAAGTCGGGTGCGGTTTTGCCCACGACCCACGATCCATTTTCAGAGTTTGAGGCCGGCACCATCGGCACTATCTTCGGCCAGATGCTTTGCCACGCGCAGCGCCGTCGCGTCCGGATCGCGAAGATCATCCTGCAAGATCAGAGCTTGCGCAGTCTTCATTTCCACGCCAAGCGCCTGAATTTTCACACTCAAATCATGGGCGGCGCGATACATCAAAAGCCAGAATGCTTCCTCGCCCATGAAGATGCCCATTGCCCGGTCAACGTCGCCGCTTCCGGCTACTTCTGAGCGCAGGAACGTGAACCGAAGCAGACCAATAGCCCGACTGCGTTCCTGCAATTCTGGCCACCCCTCCAACGTGGACCAGTCTATCGGGCCACTTGCTGCGATTGAGCCGGTTGAACGGAGAAGCTTCATGAACTTCTGCGGCACACTCCCACGCGCGCGCCAACCGGAAATAGTACTTTTGTCGCTACCCAGAGTGCGGGCAAGATCGGAGTCACTCGTTGCCTTCACAGCACGGCGCAGGCCCGCAATAGTGCTATCCACTTGGCCAATCATGAAGCCCTCTTTATCATTTGATATGAATACATAATAGTTTGCGTGCAAGCTATTATGGTGCGCCGACAAAACGGATCGTAATTTACCGGAGAACATCAAACAGCGCCACAGGCTTGTTCGTGCGGGCTTCATCGTACAAGGCACAAGCTTTCAATCATGGTGTGTCCGGGAAGGTATTACGCGCCAAAATGGCGACAAGGCACTGATGAACCAATGGAAAGGCCCAAAAGCTTCAGAACTTGTTGCGCGGATTCTGGAAGCGCGAAGGTAGCGGCCTGATGATGATTGCCGTTCGGTCAATCCTTGGCCGTGCCGGAGTTCCGAAAGACAGGACTTGTGCGACACGTTGGGTGCCCACAATCCGAATTTTCTTCTGACCGCCCTTGCCAGTCAGAAATCCCAGATGCCGCCCGTTCCCACCCAAGCCGCAGCCGCAGCCAAGCCGCAGCCGCA
>JAYSQA010000019.1:0-6284 GCA_043721775.1 Rhodobacterales bacterium | reverse complement strand
GAAGGCCCTTTATCACCCTGCTGCGGTCCGCGCTTGTGGTGGTCAACGTGCTGTGCGGCTTTTACGCCTTCGCCAAACTGCCAATGTCCGAGGCTTACCCGATCTTCTTCGCCTCCCCCATCCTGATCACCCTCTTTGCCATCCCCATGCTGGGCGAGAAAGTCGGCCTGCACCGTGGCCTTGCCATTCTGGTCGGCTTGGCCGGAGTGATCGTCGTGCTGCGCCCCGGCCAGGCGCACTTTGGCCTTGGCCATCTGGCGGCCATCGGCGCCTCGGTGATCTTCGCGGTGAATTCGGTGTTGGTCCGCATCACCGGGCAATCTGAACGATCGGTCGTCATCATGCTGTACCCGATGATCGCCAACACCGTCGTGTCCGGCATCGCCCTGCCCTTCGTCTACCAACCGCTGCCGATTGGTCACCTTGGCCTTCTTGCGGCAATGTCCACCCTTGGCTTCATCGCCGGTGTCATCGCCATCGCAGCCTACCGCCGGGCCGAGGCCGCCATCGTGGCCCCCATGCAATACAGCCAGATCATCTGGGCCTCGATCTACGGCACCCTGATCTTCCACGAACACAGCGACCTCTGGACGCTGGTGGGCACCGCCATCATCATCGGGTCCGGTGTCTATATCGTGATGCGCGAGGGCAAGCCCGAAGTTTCTGCCACCAAGCCCGTCACCGAGACGCGTGGCGAGTTCGACCTTGGCCTGCAACCCCGTTCCAGCGCATGGCTGCGATTCTTCGACAGCCGCAACGCCAAAGCGCGAGAGCGGTCCGATCATTCCTGACCGCCCCAGACTCCAACGCAGAATCCCACACCGAACCCCTTGCAAACCCTCACGCCACACGCTAACCCCGCGCCACGGTCGGAGCGTAGCGCAGTCTGGTAGCGCACCTGCTTCGGGAGCAGGGGGTCGGAGGTTCGAATCCTCTCGCTCCGACCAATTTCCCGAAACCAAACCCGCTTAAAACATCATCGTTGCATCCACTGCCCGGCGCCAGCGGGCGTATTTGGCGTCCGCTTCGCCCGGCGCCATCGTAGGGTCAAACCGGCGGTCCAGGGCCCAGCTTTTGGCGAACTCCGCAGGCTCCGGGCACAATCCACGTCCTAGCCCGGCCAGATAGGCCGCCCCCAGCGCCGTCGTTTCGGTGATCACCGGGCGGTCCACCGGTGCTTGCGTCACATCCGCCAGAAACTGCATCGCAAAGGCCGAGGCGGTCATGCCACCGTCAACCCGCAGCACGCCACCCTCTGCCCCGCCCTGCCAATCTGCCCCCTGCCAATCTGCCCGCATCGCCTCCAGCAAATCGCGAGTCTGAAACCCCACGCTTTCCAACGCGGCCCGCGCCATCTCGGCCGGCCCGGAATTTCGCGTCAGGCCAAACACCGCGCCCCGGCAGTCGGGCTTCCAATAGGGCGCGCCCAGCCCGGTGAAGGCAGGCACCAGCACCACCCCCTGCGCCACATCCGCCGCCTCGGCCAGTGCCTGCGTCTCTCCGGCAGTCCGGATGATCTGCAATCCATCCCGCAGCCATTGCACCACGGCCCCCGCGATGAAGATTGACCCTTCCAGCGCGTAAGTCGTTTGCCCTCGCAACCGGTACGCAATCGTCGTCAGCATCCGGTGGCTGGAGGCGACCCGCGCCCCCCCGGTGTTCAGCAAGGCAAAACACCCGGTCCCGTAGGTGGATTTCATCATCCCCGGTTGAAAACACGCCTGCCCGACGGTGGCCGCCTGCTGATCACCCGCCACTCCGGCAATCGGGATTGCTGCCCCAAACAGGCCCGGATCGGTCATTCCGAAGTCATCCGCGCAATCGCGCACTTCTGGCAACATCGCCATCGGAATGTCGAGTGCCGCACAAATCTCGGCATCCCAGCGGTTCCGCCCGATGTCATACAGCATCGTCCGCGCCGCATTGGTGGCATCGGTGGCATGGACCCGGCCGCCGGTCAGTCGCCAGATCAGAAAGCTGTCCACCGTACCGAAGGCCAGCTTGCCCGCCCGTGCCCGGTCGCGCGCACCCGGCACATGATCCAACACCCACTTCACCTTGGTGGCCGAGAAATACGGGTCCAGCAGCAACCCGGTCCGCTCTGTCACCAAAGGCCCCAGACCGTCGGCCCGCAACGCCTCGCAGATGCCCGCCGTGCGCCGGTCTTGCCAGACAATCGCCCGGTGGACAGGCTCTCCCGTCTCGCGGTCCCACAATACGGTGGTCTCGCGCTGGTTGGTGATGCCGATGGCCGCCGGGATCACCCCGGTTCTGGCAAGAACCTCGCGCGTTGTCTGTAGCACGGTCGTCCACAAATCCTCTGGCGCATGTTCTACCCAGCCCGGCGCCGGGTAATGTTGCGCAAACTCGCGCTGTGCCGTGACCAGGGGCCGCAACTCCGCATCGAAAACAATCGCCCGTGTCGAGGTGGTGCCCTGATCAATGGCCAGAATATGGGTCATCTGCGTCTCCTGCGCTTTTCCTGCAAATTGGCAGCGCCATGTTGGAACTTGGCAGAGAAGTGTGCGACCCGGAAGACACTTTTTCAGACGAATCCGGATTCTCATTTACCCGTTAAAAGAGGAGACCCGTGACAATGACCCGATCACATGTCACATCCAATATGTTTTAGCGTGACCATGTGATCAAAGGGGCCATGGGTTGGTACTGAGTTTTCGGCAGAGTGAGATTTTGGAAATTGCCCGCAACGAAGGCCGTGTCACCGTTGACCAGCTTTCCCGCAAATTCGCTGTCACCCTGCAAACCATCCGCCGTGACCTGTCTGATCTGGCCGATGCCGGCCTGATGGACCGTGTGCATGGCGGGGCGGTCTTGCGCACCGGTGTCGCCAACCAAG
Source organism: Rhodobacterales bacterium (assembly GCA_043721775.1). Taxonomy (GTDB): domain Bacteria; phylum Pseudomonadota; class Alphaproteobacteria; order Rhodobacterales; family Rhodobacteraceae; genus Stagnihabitans. The sequence goes on along the minus strand of JAYSQA010000019.1, from coordinate 3,427 downwards.
GCTATGAACCGCGCCGCCGCACGAATGAGGCCGCCAAGGCCGCCATCGGCCCGGCCTGTGCCGCAACCATCCCCAACAACTGCTCGATCATCCTGAACCTTGGCACAACAACCGAGGCTGTCGCCCGCGAATTTCTGCGCCATACCAACATCTCCGTCTTCACCAACAACATGAACGTCGCCAACACTCTGGTGTCCAACTCGGGCTGCGAGGTGGTGCTGGCCGGGGCTCGCTCCGCCGCTCTGATGGCGGTTTGGTCGGAGAGTTGACCACCCAATTCTTCAGCCAGTTCAAGGTCGATTACGCCGTGATCGGCTGCTCTTCCATAGACACCGATGGCGACATTCTGGACTTCGATCTGGCCGAGGTGCGGGTTTCCAGGGCCATCATCGCGCAATCTCGCCGGACCTTCCTTGTGGCCGACAATTCCAAGCTGAACCGTACCGCCCCGGCACGTCTGGCCACTCTCGCAGACCTCGCAGGGTTTTACACCGACGCCCCCCTGCCGCCGCCCCTCGCCCTGAAATGCGCGGCCTGGGGCACCCAAATTCACGTCGCGTGACTCTAAGAATATTCACCAAAAATCTTTGGGCTTATCGCGCGTTCCACCGCTTCAACACATAGGCCGCCGTCATCAAATCCAGATGCGCCCCGCCGCCGTTCTTGGCGATGGTAATCTCGTCGTCACTGCTGCGCCGGAACAGCCCCTTGCCCAGATCATAAAAATCCGCCCGCACATCGCTTTCCGTAATGGCACCCGAGGCCAAAGGGTCCATCAATTCCCCGATATGATGCAAAGTGGTCGCCCTCGCGTCCACAAAGACCGAGGCCCTTTGCATCGCCCCATCATCGACCTCCCGCATTCGCGGATTATAAGCGCCGATCAAGTCCAGATGCTGCCCCGGTTGCAACCAAACGCCCTTGATCACCGGAGCAGCAGCCATCGTCGCCGTGCAAATCACATCCGCCGCCTTCACCGCCGCTTCCAGATCGTCGGCCACAAGCAGCCCCGGAACCTCAGCCGCCATCTTCGCAGCCCCGGCGGGCGAGCGGTTCCACACCGTAAACTGCGCCTCCGGCCACAGGCTGCCGTAAGCCTCGATCATCGAGCGCGCCACGGTGCCTGCGCCCACCAGCAGAAACCGCCGCGCATCCTTGCGCGCCAGCTTTGACGCGCTCAGCAAACTGTCGCCCGCCGTCTTCCACTTCGTCACCAGATGGAAATCAACGAAGGCCTTTGGCAGCCCAGTCACATCATCAAAAAGCGCCACAACCCCGTTCACCGTCGGCAACCCCGCCGCCGCATTGCCCGGCACCACCATCGCCACCTTGACCAGCGACCCAAGGCCGGTGATCCACGCCGCCCGGTCCAGCATCACATCGCGGTCGCGGTACAAGAACAGGTCGGCAATCTCGGCCTTGCCCAGAAGATGCCCCGCCTCTAACGCCGCCAGAAGCCCGGGCCACGTCATCAAAACCTCTGCCTCACGTCCAACAATCTCAATCACAACCCCGCCTCCGCCTCTGTCAGCAGCTCTTCCGCCACCAACCGCCGTGCCCAGCCTTCCCAGCCGTCAAAGTGGTGCGTCAACCACCCCCGCGCCGCCGCCGCCGCAATATTATCCGCCCGGTCATCGGCAAAGATCAACCCGGCCGGTGCGATGCCGCAATCCTCCTCCACAATCTCATAAATCCGCGCCTCAGGCTTGATCACCCCCATCCGGCCCGAGACATAAAGCCGGTCAAACTCGTGCAGGAAATCCATCTGCGTCATCGCATATTCAAACGAGGACACCCCGAAATTGGTCAGCGCAAACACCGGCACCCCCTTGCCCCGAAGCACCCGCAGCAACGCAATCGAGCCTTCGATGCGGGGCGAGGCCAGTTCAATCCACCGGTCATGCCACATCCGCACCTCATCGCGCCACGCCGGATGGTTCGCGGCCCAGTCATAAATCGTCTCGCGAAAGCCGGCGCCCCGGTCGATAAGATCGTTCATGTGGTGCAGATCAACTGCCGCAAACAGCGCCCGCCGCCGATCCTCGCCAATCACCCGGTCATAAAACGCCTCCGGCTGCCAGCTTGTCAGCACATTGCCAATGTCGAACACCACCGCCTTAACGCCCATGTCGCCTGCCTTTTTCTAAGCGCCTGTCGCCCGAAAACCGCTACACACTTTTCGGTCGGCGCTTTCGTGTCTCTCGATACAACGTATAAAGCCCGGCACCGATGATCAGCGCAATCCCGACCCAGCCCTGCACATCCGGGAAGGTGCCAAAGAACACCAGCCCCCAGATCACCGCCAACGGCATTGCTGTATACTCAAACGGCGCCACCAGTGCCGCCTCGTTCATCCGGTAAGCCTGGCTCATCAACAACCCGCCAATCGCCACCGAAACCCCGGTGCCGACAAAGTAAATCCAGTCCGCGCTTGGCGGCATCACCCAAGGCCGGAACAAGAACGCCAGCGACGCATCCGCGGACCCCGCCAGATGCCCATCCCCCACGAAAAACCCCATGGTTGACGACACGACGATAAACGCCACCTGCGTGTAGAAGTTGATGGTGACCGCGCTCTCCGACTCACGTACCGCCCGCGTCATCGTCTGCGTGATGGCATAACACAGCGCTGAGACCAGCACCAAAATCGCTGCCCACCTGAACTGCCCCTCTGGCCGCAGCATCACCACCACGCCAATCAGACCCACCAACACCGCCCCCCAGCGATGCCAGCCCACCTTTTCGCGCAGGACCAGCACCGAAAGCATGGTCAACAACAACGGCGCCACAAAGCCAATCGCCGCCGCATCCGCCAAAGGCAGCGCCGCCAGCCCCAGAAAATACGTGGCATTCGAAATCATCACCACACTGGACCGCAGCACATGCATCCAAGGCCGTTTCGTAGCCCAAATCCGGCGCTGCCCCGACAGCGCAGCAAACCCCAGTATAAACGCCACCCCCACAAACGCCCGCACCAGAATAACCTGATGCAGCGCATAAGCCCCCGACAACTGCTTGATACACAGGTCATTCAGCGAGAAAACCGCCGAGCCCGCCATCGCCGCCGCAATCCCCAACAGCATATGCCGCGAGGCCCGCTTCACCGCCGGAGTCTCAGCCACACCATCGCCCGAAGGCGTCAAAGATACTTCCCGCGTCATGCCAGGACCCTAGCAGCCCCAAGCCCCCCGATTCTGCCACAGATGCGACAATGTAGGTCGGGGCGTGCCCCGACTCTGCGCGGTGCGTGCAAGCACGCACCGCGCAGCACACGCCAAACAGGAACAGGTCATTGGATCATGAAACGCAAGATCATTGCGTCCGCCCCTCTCACCGCATACCTTGACCGCAATGAAACTCCACAGCCTTCGGTAACCTGTGTACTTCATTTCCAAATTCATAACGTGCGCACTTGATCATTGGCGAA
>JAYSQA010000018.1:0-11625 GCA_043721775.1 Rhodobacterales bacterium | reverse complement strand
GGTGAGTTCAGTCCAGTCCATTGTAATCTGCGGTCAGTGTTGCAACCGAACAGAATCACAATCCGCTGAATCCACTCAACTAGTTTCGGATCAGACACTTAAACCAGCAGCCCGCGCAAATGGCTGGCGGTATCCCGTGCCGAAAAACGCGCCTCGCGCACCAGCCAGTCAAAATGGCGCGAGACTTCGGCGACCTTGGCCGGGTCTGAAAACACCAGATACTGCCGGCCAAGATAAACCACCGCACGTTCTGATCCAAAGACCGTCACCGGGGCTGAAAACACCCGATGCGCATCGAAGACATAGACCCGCAGCGCCGGGTAAAGCGTCTCGGTCAGGCGGGCGAATTCGTCAATCTGGGCCCGGCGCAGGGCTTTGGGCAGGTCGGCCCAATAGCCGGTTCCGGCGGAAAAATTGGCAAGTTCATGCATCGGTACAGCGATTTCGAAGTCGGAATGGGCGTTGGCCAGCCAGCCTTTCTGCGCCTCGAACACCTCCAGCGCGTGGGGGGCATCGGCGCCCAACGCGGCGCGGTACTCCCATTCGGCCACCTCGCGGGTCTTCAACAGGTCGGGCAGCGTGGCGGGCACATGGCGGATCTTGGCCCCTGCCGCAGCCCGGTGCCAGCCAAAAATCGTGTCGTCAAACAGGGCGCGGGGGGCTGGCACCAGTGTCACCGCCTCTTCCGCCAGCTGGTCTGGCGGCGCGGGGCGGTCGGTCAAGCCCAAAAGCCAGTCGGTCGAGACCCGCAAGGCCCGCGCACAATCGGCAGCGGCCTGGGCATTGGGCAGGCGCGTGCCCGGCGCCAGCAGGGCCGAGATGGTGGAACGGTCCAGGCCCGCCTCTCGCGCAAGGCTGGCTTGACTGGCCCCGGCCTGCGCCATGGCACCAGACAGCCGCAAGCGAAACAGCGATGCCCGATCGCGTTTGTCGATCATATCCGGCATTTGGTGACCATCCACACCACTGGTGATGATTGCTTGCGTATTGTCTGAATTCCCGCCACGGGATGCAAGTGATATCGTGTAATGCAGTGCGGAGATGCAAATGCCTGCGAAGACAGAAGAAATTGAATGGCCGACCCTAGCCATACTGGCTGCAACCTACCTGACTTGGGGGCTTGGCACCTTTCTGTGGGGGCAAAGTGCCGTCCTGTCGCTTGTTCTGACCGGCGTGGCGATCACCCAATTCTCCTCGCTGCAACACGAGGCGTTGCATGACCACCCGTTCCGCAACCCAGCGCTGAACGAGGCGCTGGTCTTTCCTGCCTTGGCCCTTTTCGTTCCCTACCGCCGGTTCAGGACCACCCATTTGCTGCACCACTTTGATCCGGCCCTGACCGACCCCTATGACGACCCGGAATCAAACTTCTTCAGGCCCGAGGTCTGGTCGCGGATGTCAAAGCCTGTCCAGACCCTGCTGACGATCAACAACACGCTTTTGGGCCGCATCGTGCTTGGCCCTGCCATCGGCACCTATGCGTTTCTTTACAAGGATATCCTGCTGATCCGGAGCGGCGACCGCAAGGTTCAGCAGGCTTGGGTTCTGAACCTGATCGGGCTGCTGCCCGTTCTGCTGTGGCTGCATTGGGCGGGAATGCCGGTTCTGGCCTATCTGGCGGCGGCCTATCTGGGCCTTGCCCTGTTGAAGATCCGCACCTTTCTGGAACACCGCGCGCACGAGGCGTTTCGCGCCCGCACCGTCATCATCGAAGACCGTGGCCCGCTTGCCCTGTTGTTTCTGAACAACAATTTTCACGTCGTTCACCACATGCACCCGGCCGTGCCGTGGTACAGGATTCCGGCCCTTTATGCGGACCACAAGGCGCATTACCAGCGCCGGAACGAGGGTTACATCTATGCCAGCTACGGCGACATCATGCGCCGCTACCTGATCCGCACCAAGGACCCGGTGCCGCATCCGATCTGGCCCGTGCGGCACGACTAGGCTTTACGGCCCACACCCTGCGTGCCACTGAAGCCACATGCCTGTGTTCCTTGTCATCACTCTGATCGCCGCCGCCCTGCAAACCGTGCGGTTTTCGCTGCAAAAGCAGTTGAAAACGCTTGGCCTGTCAACGCTGTCCGCGACGGCGGCGCGGTTTGTCACGGCCTCGCCCCTCGCCATCATCCTGACGGGGGTGATCATGGTGTGGCGCGGCTATGGCTGGCCCACGCTGGCGACGGGCTTCTGGCCCGCCGCCATGGCCGGAGGTGCGGCGCAAATCGCTGCCACGTTTTTCACGGTTTCCCTCTTCTCGCAGTGCAGTTTTGCCGTCGGCATTGCCTTTACCAAGACCGAGGTTTTGCAAGTTGCCCTGTTCTCTGCCATCTTTCTGGGCGAAACGGTCTCAGCGGGGGGCCTTGCGGCCATCCTGCTGGGCGTCGTCGGCGTCTTGATCTTGACGCGCCCGAAAGGCGGATGGCATGGCGATTTCCTGAACAAGGCCACTCTTCTTGGCCTCGCAGCCGGTGCGCTGTTCGGGGTGGCTTCGGTGGCGTACCGTGCCGCGACCTTGGCCGTCGGCAGCGAGAACGCCTTTTTCCGCGCTGTCTTTGCCCTCGCGGCGGTGACGACTTTCCAGACCCTTCTGCTGGTGCCCTGGCTGATCTGGTTCGAGCGCGGCGAGGTCGCCCGGATTGCTGCCGCCCGCCGTCCGGCGTTCTGGGCCGGGGTGACGGGGATGCTGGCCTCTGTCGGCTGGTTCTGGGCTTTCGCACTGATGAATGCGGCTTACGTCCGGGCGGTGGGGCAGGTTGAACTGCTGTTCACGCTGGGTGTTTCGGTCGTCATCTTTCACGAAAGACCGGCGCAGCGCGAACTGGTCGGGATAGCGCTTCTGGCCTTGTCGATCATCGGGATCGTGCTGTTCGCCTGATCAGACCAGCCTGCGAAAGGTCGGCACCGGGCCAGAGTTGTCAAAGAACGGCACACCGGGCTGGTCATGGCCGGCCAGCAAAGCGCGCACTTCGGCCAGCACAATCTCGGTGATGAAGGGCAGATCAAGGTGGCGCGTTTCGGCCAAAGGCACCCAATGCAGGTGCGACAGTTCATCCTCGGCCGCCGAGAAATCATCCAACTGGCCAATGATATCCGCCGCATCGGCCAGAAAGAAGCGCGCATCAAAGCGGCGCGGGCCGCCGGGCGGCGTGATCGCCCGGAAGATGAAGCGCAGGCGCGCGTGGGGAGCAAGGTTCAGCCCGGTCTCTTCGCGCAACTCGCGGTGTGCGCAGCCCAGAAGGGCGCCAAGGCCGGGCGCATCGGACGCCAGATGCAGCGCAAGCCGGGTCAGGCATGTCAGTGACAGGCCGGTGATGTCGCCTGCATCGTCGTGATCAGTCCGACCGCCCGGAAAGACATATTTCGCCGGCATGAAAACCGCGCCAGCCCCGCGCTGCCCCATCAAGACCTTTGGCCCCCCGCTTTCATGCCTTACCAGAACAAGGCTTGCCGCGGCACTTATCGGCACCTCAGGCATGGTTGGGCAATGCCTGGCCGGGCAACGCCGGGTCAGAAGACGGGTTAATTGCAAAGCCGTGCATCCGCTTGGCCCATTGCAGCGCCACGATGGCACCCTTCAGCCGGGGCAGCAGGGCCAGTGCAAGGATCGCCGTGCCAAGCATGAAGAATGTGGCCATCACCATCGGCTCTGGCCGCCACGTCACGAACACCCAATAGATCATCGGGGCCATGATATGCCCGACGATCAGAATCGTAAGGTACGCCGGACCATCATCGGCGCGGTGGTGGAAAAACGCCTCGCCACACACAGGGCAATGATCGCGCACCGTCAGATAGTTCTTCAACAGCGGTCCGGCCCCACATTTGGGACACCGGCACATAAATCCACGCAGCAAGGCGGGCCACAACGGGCGTTCGCCAGTTTCCTCATCCTCGGCCAGCAGGGCCGGAGCCAGTTCTACAATCATCGCGGGTTCCTTCTACTTTCCCGTTCTAGCGCACCCGCCACCGAAAGTTGAGGGCCCTTGGCACGGGGGTGCTGCTTTGTCGCGCCTTGCTGCCAAAATCAGCGACGGAAAGCCAAACCGCAACCGTATCACCTGCATCAAGACCAGCGACATGCCGGTCTGGCTTAGGAGGAAAAGATGAACGTTTCGCACAAGAAGGTCGGCCTTGGCATTGTGGCTTTGGCACTGGCTTTGGCAGGCTCTGCCGCGGTTGCCGACAAAGGTGGCATGAGCATGCCGGGAATGGGCGGCCCGATGGGTCATATGGGGGGCCACATGGGCATGATGGGCCCGACGTTCGACTTTGCCGCCGCCGATGCCAACAAGGATGGCAAGGTCACCCCGGAAGAGTTCGCCGCAGCACGTGCCGCGATGGTTGCAGGCATTGATACCGACAAGGACGGCAAGCTTTCGGTCGACGAACTCACCGCGATGCATCTGAAGGCGATGGAGGCGGCTGCCAAGGATATGGCGACCCGCATGGTCAAAGACCTTGACGCCGACGGCGACGGCAAGCTTTCGGCGGCAGAGATGGCCGCGATGCCGGTGCCTCCGGATGCGTTCCAGCGCGCTGACACCAACAAGGACGGCGTGATTGATCAGGCCGAAGCGGATGCCATGGCGCAACATGGCCCCGGTGATATGGGTGGGCCGGACGGCAAGATGGGTGGCCATCATGGCAAGCACCACATGGGCAACCAGAACGGCGCTGACGACCAGAACGGCGCTGGCAACTGATACGGACCGGTTCCGCAGGCCGGGGGTGATACCCAGTCTGCGGAACCGATTGCCCGATTGCCCCTCTGCCTGTATCCCCATGGAATGGACATGCCGCGCGACACATTGGACGAAGTCCCGGACGAAACGCTGCTGGTTCTATATGCAAATGGAGACCCCGAGGCTGCCCGGCTTTTGACCTTTCGCCTTGCCCCACGCGCCCTTGGCTATGCGACGCGCCTGCTGTCAGACCGGGCCGAGGCCGAAGACGTCACGCAAGAAGCCATGCTGCGCCTGTGGAAAATAGCGCCCGACTGGCGCAGCGGCGAGGCGCAGGTGTCGACCTGGCTTTACCGCGTGGTCACCAACCTGTGCACCGATCTGCGGCGCGCACGGGGGCGAAGGCCGGGTGTGGGGCTGGACGATGCGCCCGAGGTGGCCTCGCACGGGGCATCGGTTGTGGCTTTGATGATCGAGGCTGACCGGATGACGGCGCTGAATGCCGCTTTGGCCAGCTTGCCGGAACGGCAGTGTCAAGCGGTGGTGCTGCGCCATATTGAAGGATTGTCCAACCCCGAGATCGCCGCGATCATGGGCTTGGGTGTCGAGGCGGTGGAAAGCCTGACCGCCCGCGGCAAACGCTCGCTGGCGGCGGTGCTGGCGGGACGCAAGGCGGAACTGGGCTATGAGGACGAAGCAGAGGAAGGTGCATGATGGACAAGAACTTTGATCTGGACGCCTTGTTGGCCGAGGCATCTGCACAGCGGGTGCCCCCCTCGCCAGCGCTTGCCGCGCGCATTCTGCACGATGCGGCGCAGATGCAGCCCAAGCCAAAAGCCTGGCCGCAACCCCTTGCACGAAAAGGCATTTCGCAAACGCCACGTACCCGTTTCTTTGGCTGGTTCCCTGCCTTTGCCGATGTTCTGGGCGGCGGTCGGGCCGTGGCAGGGCTGTCTTTGGTGGCCATGACCGGGCTATTTCTGGGCGTGGCACAGCCCAATCTGATGCAGTCGCTGACATCACTTGTGTCAACCGACAGCACCTCGCTTGACCAGATTGACCTTTTGCCTGCCACCGGCACCCTTTGGACGGAGAATTGAGATGACCGAAACTCCGAACATTCCGCTGGGCCGCCCCGCCGTCAGCCGCCGCGGGGTCCGCTGGGCGCTGATCGTCTCGCTGGCGGTCAATCTGGGGGTGGCCGGGATGGCACTGGGGGCTTTCCTGCACGACGGACCGGGCCGGCGCGGTGACATGATTCACGATCTTGGCTTTGGCCCCTTCGATCAGGCCCTGCGCCCGCAGGACCGTGACGCGCTGAAGGCCGCCATGGGGGCCAAGGCCGGCGATCTGCGCGCCTCGCGCGCCGAGGTGGCCCAGGATGCCGTTGCGATCGTGGCGGCCCTTCGGCTTCAGCCGTTTGACCCCTCGGCGCTCGATGCCGCCCTGACCGGACAACAAAGCCACCTTAGCGCACGGATGAAGCTGGGCGGCGCTGCGCTGCGCGATTTTCTGACTGGCCTGTCACAGCAAGACCGGCTCGACTTCGCGGACCGGATGGAGCGTCATATGCTTCACGGACGCGACGCCGCCCGCCTACCGCCACAGAACTGACGCCAAAGCCGCCATTCATGGCGGCTTTGCTGTTCAAGGCTACGCCCCGCGGCCGCCCATCACGGCGGCTTTGCCTTGCGAGTCCCCGCTCCAGGGTCGTCCACCACGTAGGCTTTGCCTTGCATGGCACGCTCTGGGGCCGCCCATCGCAGCGGCATTCCCTTGCGAGGCAACGCCCTGGGGAAGCCAGTCACGGCGGCTTTGATTTTCAAGGCTGCGCTCCGGGGCAGCCAATCACCGATGGACGCCATCCATACAGTCGATTAGGCCGCTTTCCTGACGATGGTCACCTGATTGCGGCCATGGCTTTTCGAATGCATCAGCGCCCGATCCGCCTGCGCCACAAGTTCGGTCACCGAGGCCGGATCGTAGGGTAAAACGCCCCCCGTTGTCATCCCGATCGAGATCGTGACCGGCACCCGCACCCCATCGGGCGTCACAACGGGCGAACCCTCAATGGTGCGGCACAGCCGTTCCGCCACCACCTGCGCATCTGACAACATGGTCGCGGGTAGCGCGATAAGGAACTCTTCCCCGCCGACGCGGGCCAGAAGGTCGGTCGCCCGCAAACTGCTGGCCAGACGGGCCGCAACCTCGACCAGAACGGCGTCGCCAGTGGCGTGGCCCCAGCGGTCATTGACCGATTTGAAGCGGTCGATGTCCACCACCATCACAGCAAACTCGCTGCCCTCAGACCGGGCCCGGTCTGCGATCGCGTTCAACTGCGCCGTGCCATAGCGGCGGTTGTGCAGGCCGGTCAGCGGATCAAACACCGCCATCCGCAACCCATCCTGAACCGAGGCGCGCATCCGGTCCCCCTCGCGCTTGCGCGTCACAAGGGCGCGCAGTCGCAGGGCAATCTCTGCCACCGGGGTTGCAGCGTCCACCACATCATTGGAACCAAGGTCAAAGGCCGTGGCACGCAAAGTCTGGGCAACTTCCGGATTGAAAATGCAAAAGGCCGCGTGGCGCGTGGTGCTGCGCGACAAAAGCTCTGACATCATCCGCAACCCGCCACCGGGGCCGCAGAGATCGGAATGGATCAGATAGACATCTGGAGCGGCCCCAATCTGATCAGAATGAACCTCTTCCGCCGCCATCAGTTGAAACCTGTCCTGACCCGTCGCCGCCAACCCTCGTTTCAGACGCAAAGCACCTTCGCCCTTCGGCATCACCAGCGCCACATATCCTGGTATTTCAAAGCGTTGTGCAGGTTCGGCAAGGCCAAGCACTTGCAGATCACGCTCTGGTGCGGAAATTCCGGCCAGATGTTCACGCGCCCGCAACAGGCCGCGCAAACGCGCCATCAGGGTCTGGTCATCAATCGGGCGGGCCATGAAATCCTCGGCCCCGGCGCGCAGGGCGGCCAGACGCATGGGGCCATCCGCCTCGGATGAGAACATGACGACCGGGATGCGCCGCGTCTGCGGATGGGATTTCAGCGCCGTCAACACCTCTATCCCCGAACGGTCGGGCAAAAACAGGTCCAGCAGGATGATGTCGGGCTGTTCCGCCAGCGCAATGCGGACGCAGCTTTCCCCATCAACCGCCATCAGGGTCTGATAGCCTGCGGCGGTCAGTTTGACCTTGAAGACAATGCGGTTTGTCGACACATCATCAACTATGAGGATCTTACCGATCATCGGGATTTGGCCCACCTGTTATACACTCGTGTTACTATCTTCGGGCCAAGTGGTTAAGAATTCCTTTCCGAATGCATAACCATCCCGTGAAATTTTGAGGGAAACCTGTGAGTAACTTCAAGGAAAGCGGCAAAATCGGGCGAGAATCCGCTGAAACCATCGCAGCGCAGGCCTTGTCCTGGCTTGCGGCGGATCCGGAAAGACTTAACGGGTTCTTGAACCTCAGCGGGCTTGCACCCGGCGAACTGATGGCCCAGGCGGCCGATCCGCGAATTCTGGGCGCTGTCCTTGATTACCTGATGACCGAGGATCGTTTTGTCATGGCATTCTGCGATGAGGTGGGTCTGGCCTATACTGTGCCGCAAGTGGCGCGGGCGGCCCTGCCGGGTGGAGAGGTTTGGCATTGGACATGAGCATGATCAAAGCCGTCATTTTTGACAAGGATGGCACCTTATTCGACTTCCGGCTAAGCTGGGGCGCCTGGACCAAGGCGCTTCTGGCCGACCTGCACCCTTCGGCGCGCGGCAATCTGGCGCAGGTTCTGGGCTTTGATCCGGTGGCCGCAGACTTCGCGCCAGACAGCCCGGTCATCGCCCAAACCACCTTCGAGATTGCTGAACTTCTGCATCCCCACCTGGAGGGCATTACCCTCAAGTCATTGACAGACAAGATGAACACCTTCAGCGCTGCCGCCGCGATGGTGCCAGCTGTCGCCTTGCCAGAGGTTTTGTTCGGTCTGAAGAAACGCGGCCTGAAGCTTGGGCTTGCCACCAACGACACCGAAGCACCCGCGCGTGCGCACCTTGCCGACGCAGGTGTGATTGACCTGTTCGATTTTATCGCTGGCTGTGATTCCGGCTACGGTGGCAAGCCTGCGCCGGGCCAGCTTCTGGCCTTTGCCGACGCCATCGCCCTGCCGCCGGCCCAAATCGCCATGGTTGGAGACAGTTTGCACGACCTTGACGCTGCCCGTAGGGCAGGAATGAAAGCCGTCGGCGTCCTGACAGGCCCGGCCTTGCGGGCCACTCTGACCCCCCATGCCGATGTCGTTTTGGGCACAATTGCCGAGTTGGGCAGCTGGATCGACGGTTTGAACAGGGCCTGACCTACCTCAATCCTAAAAACGACGCTTCGACGTCGGAAACCAAGTGCGCGCCGCAGCGCAGTTTCCGTCATCCTCAGAAAAACGATCAACGGGGCCAAAACCTCGCCAAAGGAGGATAGCGACATGACCGAAGAGGCCACCAAGCGCCGCAGGGCCGGGGGCAGGGCCGGCAACAAGGAGCGCGCCGGATCTTCCGTCATTGACCAGATGCCCTGGCGCATTCCCGTGAACCCCGATCGCCCGACCGAACCGCTGGATGCGGATGGCGTCCAGGCCATCCACCGCGGCACAATGAAGATTCTACGCGACATTGGTATCGAATTCCTTAACCCCGAAGCCGTTGAACACCTTCGCCGTGCCGGTTGCATCGTCAACGGCACCAACGTCCGGATGGACGAGGATTTTGTGATGGAAATGCTGGCCCGCGCGCCGGAAACCTTCACGATCACCCCGCGCAATCCTGATCGCGAGGTCATCATGGGCGGCAAGCATATGCTGTTCGTGAACGTCTCCTCGCCGCCCAATTCGTGGGATATTGAACGCGGCAAACGCTCGGGTGACTTTGAGACCTTCAAGGATTTCATGCGGTTGACGCAGTATTTCAACTGCATCCACATCGCGGGCGGCTACCCTGTCGAACCCATCGACATCCACCCCGCCGTCCGCCACCTCGACTGCCTTTATGAAAAGCTGACAATCACCGACAAGGTCGTGCACGCCTATTCATTGGGTGCCGAGCGGGTCGAGGACGTGATGGAAATGGTCCGCATCGCAGGCGGTCTGTCCGAGGAGGAATTCCAAGCGAAACCAAGGATGTACACCAACATCAACTCTGTCTCGCCGCTGAAACACGACTACCCGATGCTGGACGGCGCCATGCGTCTGGCCAAGCGCGGCCAACCGGTTGTGATCACGCCCTTCACCCTTGCCGGAGCGATGGCCCCGGTTACGATGGCCGGTGCGGTCACCCTCTCCCTCGCTGAAGCCCTCGCCGCCGTGGCCCTGCTGCAATACATCGCCCCCGGCTGCCCCGTGGCGATTGGTACCTTCACCTCGAACGTTGACATGAAGTCGGGTGCCCCCGCCTTCGGCACCCCGGAATATATGCGCGCCACCCAGATGACCGGGCAGCTGGTGCGCCACTACAAGGTGCCGCTCAGGTCCTCTGGCGTCTGTGCCGCCAATGTGCCCGATGGCCAGTCAATGTGGGAAACGTCCAACAGTTTGTGGGCCGCCGTGCAAAGCCGCACGAATATGGTGTACCATGCTGCCGGCTGGCTGGAGGGCGGACTGATCGCCTCGCCCGAAAAGTTCATCATGGATTGCGAAGTCCTGCAGATGATCCAGCGCTATTTCGAGGCTGCGACCTATGCCACCACCGAGGATGACATCGCCATCGACGCCATCCGCACCGTCGGCCCCGGTGGCCATTATTTCGGCGTCCAGCACACCCAAGACCGCTATGCGACCGCCTTCTACGCCCCCTTCCTAGCCGATTGGCGGAACTACGAGGCCTGGAACATCGACGGCGCGATGTGGACCGCCGAACGCGCCCACAAGATCTACAAGGCGATCATGGCCGAGTTCGTCCCGCCACCGATGAACGGTGACCATCAGGAAGACCTTCGCCGCTTCGTCGCCAAACGCAAGCAAGAAGGCGGTGCGCCGACGGATTTCTAACGGCAGCACGCTGGACCAACCGTCGCTGATCACCCCAGAAAACCCGCGGTCAACAAAACTGCGACGATACGCTTCCTGTCTTCCGATTGCCTCTGCGCACCCTTTCATTCAGGCACAAATATCCCACGGGGGTTTGGAGGGTGTGAAGTGTGTGCTTTCATTAAGTCTGATACTACCAGTTTCACTGGGTCTGATACCGGACTACCCCGGCTGATTGCGGGTGTGCCCGAACGGGATAGTCTTGGATCAGGTGGTTCCGGTGTTTGTCAAACAAGTTGTCCGCTGATTTCATGCGGCGTCTCTGATTTCGGAGGCGCTGGTGTCGCGTTCCGGGTTCAGCCAGACGGGTCCGGCGGGGTACCAGTTGCGCGTTTTGCTTGACCAGCGTTCTGGTTTTTGTGGGCGGGCATTTGCCCAGAGCACGGCGCGGTTTGCGAACGTATCGCGGTCAAGCCCTGCGTGGCCCATGCTGGGCGTTACGAAGCGGATCGCGCTGTGGAGGTGTTCGCCGTTATACCATTTGGTGAAGGTTTTCACCCAGGCCTGCGCCTCGGCTTTTGTCGCGAAGCCCTTGGCGGGCCAGTCCGGGCGATACTTGCAGGTGCGGAACAGCACCTCGGAGAAGGGTTGTCGTGGTTTGCCCGCGGGCGGCTGCAGGACGCCATGATGCCAAACTTTTCCAGCATCACCTTCATCGCTGCCCCTTTCATGGGGCTCCCATTGTCGGCGTGCAGCACCAACGGCCGGGAGATGCAGGCCCCCGCCCTGCCCCCCTGAAGTTTCCTCAGTCTGATGTAGAGTGTCACATCCCGGAAGGTGATATGGCTGTTTCCTGAACAATTCCGGCTTCAGTTTGTGCCAGTCCTTCATCGCCTGCAAGGGTGTCTTGCTGCCCAGG
>JAYSQA010000017.1:0-22463 GCA_043721775.1 Rhodobacterales bacterium | reverse complement strand
GCCGAAAAGCTGTTGGAGCTGTTGAAAAGGTTGAACAGTGCCAGCACCAGCACCAACAGAACCACCCAGAATGCAATATTGCGCGCGTTTCCCACCTGGAACTCCTTCTAACGCGGGGCACCCTCCTCAGGTACACCGCTTTGGCATACAAGATAGACATTCATTGCGCGGGTTCAATGCGATAAAGCCACAGAGTTGCGCGCAAACAAAGGTTCCAGCGGAACTG
Organism: Rhodobacterales bacterium; assembly: GCA_043721775.1. Taxonomy (GTDB): domain Bacteria; phylum Pseudomonadota; class Alphaproteobacteria; order Rhodobacterales; family Rhodobacteraceae; genus Stagnihabitans. The sequence continues at coordinate 22,237 of JAYSQA010000017.1, read as the reverse complement.
CGCTATAATACGCAGGGCCGAAACCGGCAAGAGGGGCAGCGATCAGTCGGTTTTCGATCCAAATCGCCGGAGAAACCAGCAAAGCCGCCCTTGGCAGGCCGGTTTTGCGCCAATCGGGAACCTGTGCAAGGCCCCCGGCCCCCAAAGCGCCCAACTCGGCAATCTCGGGATTGTGACCCAGTATCCGCCAGCGCCCGTCCCAGACAGCACCCCTGACACGCGGTGCGGCGGCCTTGCCCTCGCGCAGGGCGCGCAAACCATTGCGGTCCGGGACAAAGCGGCACCCTGCCAACGTGGCGGCACGGCCCGCCGTCAGTGCGGCCAGAAGCTGCCCCACCTGCGCGCCACGCGGCGCATAGGCGGCCGGGGCGATCCACAGCAAGATGCGCTGAAGCAGCCTGCGTTGCGTTTCCAGCGGAGCCTGCCAGAGAGTGGGCGAGATCAGCACCGTTCCGGCCTGTTCGGTCAGGCATCTTGCGGCCCAATCGTCGGCAAGCGCGTCAAGCGCCTGACGCGCTTCGGCCAGATGGGCGGCCACTTCGGCAAGGCGTGGGGCGGAAAGGCCCAAGGGGGCAAGCCGTGGCAAAGCCTGGCGCATCTTGACCCGGTCAAAGCGCAGGTTCTGGTTAGAGGGGTCCTCGACCCAAGGCAGCCCTTGGGTGCCCAACCAGTCCCGCAACTCTGCCCGGTTCATCGCCAGCATCGGGCGCTGCCACGAGATACCACCTTCGGCCCAAAACGCGGACATCGTGGCAAGGCCATCGACGCCGGCCCCCCGCGCCAGTCGCATCAGGAAGGTTTCGGCCACGTCGTCTTGCGTATGGGCCAGCGCAACTGTCGCAAGCCCGCGCCGCAGCGCCCAATCCGCCATCAACTGGCGGCGGGCGTTGCGGGCAGCGTTTTGCAGGTTGCCGCTGTGGTCCCAGCCTTGCCAGCGCAGGGTCACATGCAGCAGGCCGTAGCCCGCAGCCACCTCTTCCACCAGCGCGGCCTCTGCCGCAGCTTCGGGTCGCAGGCCATGATCCACGGTCAAAACTTTGGGCCGCAGCCCTGCGGCCACGGCCAGATGCAGCATTGCCATGGAATCGCCGCCACCCGAGACGGCCAACCCCAAGCCCGAGGTCAGCCGCAGCGCCGACAGAAGCCGGGCAGGCAGGTCGGTTAAAACGGGCAGGTCGGTCAAGAACAGCCCTGCGCCGCCATCGCCGCTTTGGCGTTGGCCTCGTCACCTGATCCGGGGAAGCGCTTGCCCACCTCGGCCAAGGTCACGCAAGCTTCCGGGCCCTGCCCCAGCTTGCCCAGCGCCTGCCCCAGTTTGGTCAACGCCTGACCCGCCAAAGCCCCGGATTGATTGGCCGAAAACGCATCCAGATAGGCACGGGCGGCGTTAGAGGTATCGCCCGTCTGGTTCAGCGCGTCACCCCGGTACAGGTCGGCTTGTGGCACGAGTGGGCCGCCCGGGTAGGATTGCGCATAGGTCTTAAAGAGGTCCGCGGCGCCAGGAAAGTCACCGGAATCGAGCACCCCCTTGGCCCGGTCGAATTCCGCTTTTTCATTGACGGCCAGTTCCACCCCACCCGTCGCATCGGCGGCAGGGGCGGCCGCATCGGCGGGTTTAGTGGCACCCTTGGCCGGTTTGGCCGCAGCAACACCGTCAGCCATCGCCCCCAGATCGGGCGTGGCGGGCAGGCTGCCGGGATCGCAGCCCTTGGTCAACTCGCAGACCCGGAACTCAATGTCGCCAATCCGGTTGGTGCCATCGGCGACCACGGCGTTCACCTTCTGCTCAACCGCCTCGGTCTTGGCGGTCAGCCTGGTCAGTTCCGCCTCAATCGCGTCAAGGCGTTGCAGGGCGTCACCGCCAGCGCTGCCGTTGGTGGCGGCCCCGGTGGTGACCAGTTCCTGCTTGAGGGTCAGGAATCCGGCGGCCAACTGTGCCAGTTCGGCCTTCATATCGGCAAGGGTCTGCGCTTTGTCCTGCGCCATGGCGGGCAGCGGCAGAAGCAGAGATAAAACCAAAAGCCAGCGCATCATATCCTCAGGTCCCCGAGCCCATCGACAGCACCGTCACGGCGCGGCGGTTCTGCGAATAGCAGGTTTCATCCGAACAAAGCGCAATCGGCTTTTCCTTGCCATAGGCGATGGTCTGGATGCGGGATGCCGCAATTCCCTGCGACACAAGGAAATTCTTGGCCGAACTGGCCCGCTTGGCGCTTAGGGCGATGTTGTATTCGCGGGTGCCCTGCTCGTCCGCATGGCCTTCCATGATGATCGCATAGTCCGGGTTGGCCTTCAGCCACGCCGCCTGCCCGCTCAAGGTGCCGCGTGCCTCGTCGGTCAGGGTCCATTGGTCAACCACGAAGTGAACCCGGTCGCCCACCGACTGGTTGAAATAGGCCACCGATTTCGGGTTGGACGGATCACCCAGCCCAGCTGTCGAAACGCCGTCCGTGCCCAATCCCCCTGCACCATTGGTGCCGTTGGCCCCATTGGCACCGCCCGTACCATCGCTGAAGCGGTCCGGGTTGCGGCAGGCAGACAAAGCGAGGGCAGAGACGATCAACAAGGCCTTGATCGGAATGGCGACGCGGAGGGACATGTTTATTTCCTTTTTTCTTGGCACTCGATGGCCTGAATATAGCAGCTTTGTCTTAAGCTGTTAACAGCTTGAGACGGTAAATCAGGGAAGAAGCGGCGACCACGCCGGATCAGACGCTGCACCCGGAGTTGGCACCTGATGCAGGTTGCGGCCCGAGATATCGACCGAATACAGCGTTGACGAACCCGCAGCGCCTTCGCTTTCGCGAGTGAACATGATCACCCGACCGTTGGGCGCCCAGCTTGGCCCCTCATCCAGGAAAGACGCGGTCAGCAGGCGTTCATCGGTGCCATCGGGCCGGATCACGCCAATGTAGAACCGGCCCTCGCCCATCTTGGTGAAGGCGATGTAATCGCCGCGCGGGCTCCAGACCGGGGTGCCGTACTTGCCCTTGCCAGAGGACAAGCGCGTTGGCTCCCCTCCGCCCGCCGGCATGATGTAGATTTGCTGCGCGCCGGACCGGTCGCTTTCAAAGACGATCTGGCTGCCATCCGGGCTGAACGAGGGCGCTGTTTCAATCGAGGGCGCGTTGGTCAGTTGCTGGATCGCACCGCTGCCCAGGTTCAGCGTATAGATGTCTGAATTGCCGTCCTTTTCCAAGCTGAACACCACCGTCTGCCCATCGGGCGCAAAGCGCGGCGCGAAGGTCATCGAGCCGGGCTGTTCATCCAGCACTTCGGTTTTCAGATTCGCCGTGTTCATCAGGTTCACCCGGGGAAAGCCGGTAGCATACGAAGTGAACAGGATGCGGTCACCCGTCGGCGAAAAGCGCGGGGCCAGCACGATGGTCTTGCTGTCCGTCAGGTACTGTACATTCGCCCCGTCATAATCCATCACCGCCAGCCGCTTTTGCCGTGCATCCTTCGGACCGGATTCCGAGACAAACACCACGCGGCTGTCGAAATACCCGCCCTCGCCAGTGATGCGGCTATAGGCGGCGTCGGCCACCTTGTGCGCCATCCGGCGCCAGCTTTTCGCAGACCCGGCAAACTGCAAGCCATCCCCCAGCGGTTGCCCGGAGGCCACGTCAAACAGCCGGAACTTCACCACCAGCTTGTTGCCAGACCCCTGCACCGCCCCGGTGATCAGCACCTGCGCGTTGATCGCCTGCCAGTCGTTGTAAGCCACCGGTGCATCAAAGCTTGAGATGCCGCCAATATATGCGCTTGAAGGGATTTCCCGGAACAGGCCGGTACCCGTCAGGTCATCCGCCACCACCCGCGCAATATTCTGCGCCACATCCGCGGCCCCGCCACCTTCTGCCACGAAATCGGGCACAGCATAGGGCATCGGTTCGATCACAGGGCTGTCAAAGGTGATATGCGGCTCCTCTGCCTGCACGGCAAAGCCGGTCAGAAGGCCGAAGCAAAGGGCAAGTGGCGCAAGGATGCGGGATAGGGAATGGCTGGGTGTCATTCGGTCCTCATGGCGGAGAAGAGCGGGGCGGAAAAAAGCAGGAAGCGTCACTGAAGTCTCTTCTTGCTCGTGTCAAACGTGAAAAGCATGGATTTCCATGTGTCGTATTTGTCAGGCGGCAGGCTGAGGCCCTTTTGCGCCCCGCGATAGACGGCGCGCTTGGCTGCCTCGAAGGCTTGTTGTGCGGCGGACTGGGAGCCGCCGGTGAAATCTACCATCTCAACCGACAGAACTTTCTGATCCTGGCTAAGTTTAACGCGCATTGTCACGGTGATCTGCGACGCCTCGGTCGAAAGCGAACCGATATTCCACAAAGGCCCGATGACATGGCGCAGGTTGTCAACCTCACCCGAGTTCAGTGCGGCCCCCAGCGCCTGATCCCCGGTGCCACCTGATCCCGACTTCGAGGCCTGGCTATCGGCTGCGGTAGTGTCTGACGCAGCCGTGTCCGATGCAGCGACATCGGCAAGCGCCGCGTCAATCGCTGCCTGATCGGTAGCCGATTGAGCATTGGGCGCGCTGTTGCTGGCCTGCGCGTCGGTCTGTGTCGCCGCAGTTTGTGCTGGATCAGCGGCAGGCTTGTCGATGCCAATGGGGCGCGAGGCCGGGCGCGTGCTGCTGGTAGGTGCCAGTTGGGTAGAGTTATCCGGCGCAGGCTTGGCATCGGGCGTTGCTTGAGTGGCCGTCTCTTGCGGGGCGGCGGGTGCTTGGGGTGGCGCGGGCGTGGCATCGGGGCTGGGCGTATCGGTCTGCGCCGGGGTCGGCGTGTCAGCGATGTTGGGCTGGTTTGTCGATTCCACTGGCGTGTCGGCGATCCGGTCCGCCGGACGGGGCATCGGGCGCGTGGTGGAGGGGGAAACTGGCAGTGACTGCGGGGTATCAGAGGTCACGGGCAAAGGCTCTGCCGGCGCGGGATCAGGGGTTGGAGTGGGCGTGGGATCCGGGATCGGGGCAGGAGCAGGGGCAGGATCGGGCTGCGGTTTTTCAACTGGCTTCGGCTTTGGCGTTGGCTCCGGCAGTGCAGCGTCGGGTTTCGGAGCGTCGGGTTTGGGTGTTTCCGGCTTGGGCGCAGGTTTGGCAGGCGCAGGCTTGGCAGGCGCAGGCTTGGCAGGCGCAGGCTCGGGCGTCTCGGACTTGGGTGCAGGCTTGGGGGCTGCCGTCGCGGCGGGCTGTTTTGTGGGCGCCGGGGCCGTGTCAGTCACCTTCGGCGCGGCAGACTGCATCGCATCCAGCTGGGACGAGGTCACCATCGACACCGACACTGCCTGCATTTGCGGCGTATCGGTGTTCCAGTTGAACAGGCCCCCGAGCAGTGCCCAGAGGATCAGGCCAAGATGCCCGATGCCCGATATGAGAAGGCCCCTGTTCATCCCCCGACCCTAGTTGCTGCCGCCGAATTTGGGCCCGCCCGGATCGGTCACCAGCCCGATGTTGTTGAAACCGCCCGCATTCAGCGCGCCCATCAGTTGCGCCACCCGTTCATAGGTCACAGCCCCATCGGCCCGCACGAAAACCTTGTCCGACTTGCGCTGCACGGCGATGGCCTTCAGCTTGGGGATCAGTTCGTTGTCACCGATCTCGGTCTTTTGCAGCAGCACCAGACCATCCGCGGTCAGCGTGATCGTCAAAGGCTCTTCCTGTTCGGTCGGCATGGCGGTCGCGGCGGTTTGAGGTAGTTTGACCGGAACGCCCACCGTCAACAGGGGTGCGGCGACCATGAAGATGATCATCAAAACCAGCATCACGTCGACAAAGGGCGTGACGTTGATCTCGCTCATGGCGGCGGCTCGGCCACGGCGGCGTCTGCCCCCGCCCGATCCGGCCCCGCCCGACCTGCCTGATTTCATGACCCCTGCGCCCATGGCCTAAGCGTCCAACTGGCGCGACAGGATAGTGGCGAATTCGTCGGCAAAGGCCTCATAGCCGCCAAGAATGCGGTCAGAATCCGTGTTCAGCTTGTTGTAAAACACCACAGCCGGAATGGCGGCCACAAGGCCGATGCCGGTGGCCAAAAGCGCCTCGGCGATGCCGGGGGCCACGACGGCAAGGTTGGTGTTCTGGCTGATGGCAATCTGTTCAAACGCGTGCTTGATGCCCCAGATTGTGCCGAACAGCCCGATGAAAGGCGCTGTCGATCCCGTGGTGGCAAGAAAGCTGAGGCCCTTGGTCAACCGCTCTGATTCGCGGCCGATGGCAACATCCATCGCCCGGTCAATCCGCGCCTGCGCCCCTGCGATCAGCCCACCGTCCTGCCGGTGGCTGCGGCGCCATTCCAGCATGCCGGAAGAGAATATCTTCTCGGACGCGCCTTCCGGCTGGCTGCCGATCTTTTCGAACAACTCATCCAAAGGCTCACCCGACCAGAAGGCCCGGTCAAAAACCGTGGCCTCTTTCCGCGCGCTGCGGAACAGGATGTGCTTTTGAATGATGATCGCCCATGACCAGAATGACATGAGCATCAGCCCCATCATGACGATTTGCACCGTCAAGGTTGAGCGCAAGAAGAGGGCAAGCAAAGAAAAATCAATCCCCGGCGCTGCCGCAAGTGCTGTCTGATCCATTACGCCTGCTCATTTATGCGGGGTCTTTTGCCCCTGCTATCTGCGATTCTACATGGAAATAAGGGGGAATGCCAACACAACAGCGTCAGGCGGCGCATTGTTGCCGTCATCGTAACAATTCCTGACCGTGTGAGGGCGGAACGTCCGGGGGCTTTCACCCCCCCCCAGACGTTCCGTGGAGTATTTGCGCCAAGATGAATATGGTCAAAGACGAAGGGCGCATATCAGGTCCGGCGGCAACCGGGTGGCCTTGCCTTCCAAGGTCAGGCAGACCAGCGTAACCTGGGCGACGAACAAGCTTTGCGCCCCGCGCACGACGGCCTGGTTCAGGACCAGTTTAGCGCCCGAGACCTGATTCAGGGTGGTTTGCACGGCCAGTTCATCGTCGAAATGGGCGGGACAGAGGTAGTCCGCCTCAATCCGGCGGACGGCGAAGACAATGCCCCGTTCGGCGCGCATCCGCACCTGATCAAGGCCCAAGGCCCGCACCCACTCGCTGCGGGCGCGTTCGATGAACTTCAGGTAATTGGCGTAGTAGACGATCCCGGCAAGGTCGGTATCTTCGTAATAGACGCGAAGGGTGAAGCTGTGGGGTTCCATCCCTTGCAGGCTAGGCGGTCATCCGGCTTTCAGCAAGGCTTGCAGCTGCCCGGTGACATGGGCGATGCGTTCAGCCAGAACCGAGGTTTCCTCGGCCAGCCGCGATACTTCATTCGCCACAAAGCCGAAACTGGCACCCAAAGGACCCGCGCGCCCCGCCTCTAGCCGGGCGTTGATGGCAAGGATGCGCAGCGTGCGCAGCACCTCGACAATCGGGACGGTGTTGCCCAGAAGCAGGCGCGCTTTTCCCGAGATGGCCGCCAACATTTCGACATTGTGCAATTCGCTGCGCCGCGCCTGGTCGCTGTCGATCACGACGCCTTCCAAGTACAACAGGTCGGCACCCTCGAACACGCCACCACCGATTTCATGGACCCAGCGGTCGCTGCCGCCATTGCGCAGGATGCGGTAGTACACGGACCAGTTCTTGCGGCCGGCCAAAGCCGCATCTACGGCGGCGTAGACGGCGTCAAGGTCGTCAGGATGGGTCATTCCGGCGTAAGACTGCGCTTGTGGCCCGGTGAAGGCCTGCGCTTCACACCCGGTCAGCAAGCGAACATCGCCGATCATGAACATCATGGAATAGGCCTTGTCATTGCGACAACGGTACAAAAAGCCATCCATCCGGTTGATGATGCTGCGAAGTATCGCCATTTCGCTGTCGTGTTCGTCCAGCATGTTCCCGGGCCTGCACCAATTCCTGATGGGAAAGGTTTAACGGCAAGTGGTTAAGCAGCCTCTAATCCACGGCCAGATTCAGCCGCGCAAAAAGCTTTAGCGCATGCGACGGATCGGCAGAATGCACGGGCATGACACGGTCATAGGTTGCCCGGATCACTTCGGCGATGTCGGGCCGCAGGATCACCAAATGACCAGATTTCGCCAGCGGCGACTGAAAGCGGAAGGCCTGATCCGACCACAGGCAGATCATCTGCGCCGCCTGGGCAAGGGCAATATCCTCGGCTGGCATCTGCGCCAGCGCTTGGTCCATGCGCAGAAAGATGAAGGCCGCACGGATGGCGCTTTGCGGATCAAAGCGGAACAGGCGATACTGGTTGGCACCCTGCGCCTGAAGCCTGGGACACAGGCGGCCAAGTTCAGGGACGATGGCGTTCGGGCCGGGGATGCCCAGCAACTCCTCCCACTCGCGGAACAGGAAGATCATGAATTTGGCCCCGAGTTCCATATCGGTTTCGGCCATCTTGTGACTGGCCAGCATGACAATCGCCTCGATTGCGCCCTTGAAGATCGACAGAGTCTTGTCGTCGCTGCCAAACACCACTGGCACGATCGGACGGCCCCAGCGTGCGAAAACATAAGACCCGTCGGAGCGGGTGAACAGGGCGGCAGTGGCTTGCGGCGTCATGGGTTAGGCGTCAACCCGGCCAGAACGTCGCCGCTGTCGGCGATGTGGGCGAAAGAGGTCAGGTTGGCCCGCGACATAGCCAGCACCATGTCCGGCGGCATCACGCGCCCGTCACGCAGGGTGCGCTGGAAGTTCACAAGCGCGTCGGCGACGATGGCGGTTATAAAGCCCAGATTGCCCGCCATCCGCGCCGTGCTTTCGACGCACATGTTGGCCTCGCCGCCGACCATGACCAGCGACTGAACCCCGGTGTCGCGCAACAGCGCCTCTAGCCCGGTGCCGATGAAGCCCGAAGTGCCTGTTTTGACCACCACCGGCTCACCCGCCAGCGGGGCAACCTCGGGCATGGCGGCGGACAAGGGATTGTCAGGGTGAAAGCCATCGTCCGGGTTGGTGGTTTTGTGCTGGACATGCACGACGGGCAATCCAGCCGCACGGAAGGCCGCAAGAATGCGGCCTGCCGTTTCGGGGGCGTTCGGGTTGGCCCAAGGGTAGCCAGCATCACGGTCAGCCCGCATGGCTTCCTGCAAGTCAATCACGATCAGCGCGGTGCTTTCCATGGCTATCCCGGTTTTCTTCATCAGCCGCCGAGGAAATCAACTTTGCCAATCTCGACACCGTTGGAGCGCAGGATGTTATAGGCGGTGCCCATATGGAAGTAGAAATTCGGAATAGCAAAGGTCGCCAGATAGTTCGGCGCTGCGAAGGTCAGTTCACGCGGGCCCGCCTTGACGACGATGGTGCGCGCCTCGGCACCTTCAAAGGCGGCTTCCGGGATGGTTGCAAGGAAGGCGATGGTCTTGGCGACCCGATCTTTCAACTCGGCCACGGTGGTTTCGGTGTCGGCAAAGGACGGCACCTCGACCCCGGCCAGACGGGCGGGGGCACCCTTGGCGTGGTCGCAGGCGATGGTCACCTGACGCCACAGCGGCAGCATGTCAGCGATCAGCCGAAGTTGCGGCAGGACATCGGGCTTGATTTTCTTGGCTTCGGCAAAAGCCTCGGCCTTGTCGAGAATCTTCGACAGGGCGGTCAGGGAATGGACAAACATTGGAATGGGGTTTTGCATGGCTTGGCCTGTGTGGGGGTTCCGGCGCCACAAAGCCGCCAAACAGACCGGAAAGCAAGAGGGCACAGCGCGGCGCGCAGGACACATTTTTTTGCATCGCCCGACGCGCCGATCCTGGAATTCTGTGCTTGTGGCAGAGAAAAACAGGCGCTGACGCATGGCAGGTCAGGGCCGGTTCTTCACAGCCCAAGACACCAGCGCAGAATAGCCTTTTGTGCGTGGAGGCGGTTTTCAGCCTCATCAAAGATCACCGAATGCGGGCCGTCCATCACGGCGCTGGTCGCCTCGTCATTGCGGTGGGCGGGCAGGCAATGCATGAACAGCGCGTCGGGCTTGGCGTGGGCCATCAGCGCCTCATTCACCTGATAGCCGCGCAACTGGTTGTGACGGCGTTCCTTGGCCGATTCGGGATCATGCATGGAAACCCAGGTATCGGTGACCACCAGATCAGCGCCCACCATGGCGCGGGCGGGGTCACGCTCGATCTTGATGTCTGACCCACGGGCCCGGGCGAAGTCGATGAACTTTTGTTCGGGGTCGAGCGTTTCGGGCCCGGTGAAGGTCAGGTCGAAGCCGAACTGACCCGCCGCATGGATGAAGCTGCCGCAGACGTTGTTGCCGTCGCCCGCCCAGACCACCTTGCGACCGGCGATGGAGCCGCGGTGTTCTTCATAAGTCATCACATCGGCCATGATCTGGCACGGATGGGTGCGGTTGGTCAGGCCGTTGATCACCGGAACCGTGGCATGTTCGGCCATCTCAAGCAGGGTGGCCTCTTCAAACGTGCGGATCATGATCAGGTCGACATAGCGGCTAAGGACGCGGGCGGTGTCGGCGATGGTTTCGCCATGGCCCAACTGCATCTCTTTGCCAGACAGAACCATGGTCTGGCCGCCCATCTGGCGCACGCCCACATCGAAAGAGACGCGGGTGCGCGTGGAAGGCTTCTCAAAGATCAAAGCCACCATGCGGCCCGCCAGCGGCTGGTCATCATCGGGCGAGCCCTTGGGGCGGTCATGGCGCGCGGTCTTCATGGCGCGGGCCTTGTCGATCATGTGCCGCAGATCGGCGGCATCGGTTTTGTGCAGGTCGAGGAAATGTTTCATGGTCGTCTTTCTTGCAGAGGCCTGGTTCTTCGCCAACCACCGGGGGTTTCGCACCCCCGGACCCCCGTGGGATATTTATGAACAAATGAAATCCGAAACGGAAACTCGTCGGCGGCTGCGGTGCTGGTGTTCTTGCGCGGCGTGCATCAGGCGGCCTCGACCTGGAGCGCGGCCTGGTTGAGAAGCTTCAAGGCGGTTGCGATGTCGGCGTCGAGGATATTGAGCGCAGGCAGCAGGCGGACGACGTTGTCGGCGGCGGGGACCGTCAGCAGACCCTCGGCATAGCATGCCTTGACGATGTCGATGCTGGCAGCCTTGCACTTCAGGCCAAGGATCAGCCCCTCGCCACGCACCGCCTCGAAGATTAATGGATGCGAGGCGACGAGGCTTTCGAGGCCTTGCCGGAACCGGGCCGCCTTGCGGTTGACCTCGGCGAGGAAGGCGTCGTCCGAGATGATCTCCATCACCTTGGCGCCGACCGCGCAGGCGAGGGGGTTGCCGCCGTAGGTGGAACCGTGGGTACCCGCGACCATGCCGGAGGCGGCGTCTTCGGTGGCCAGAACCGCGCCCAAGGGGAAGCCGCCGCCGATGCCTTTGGCGACCATCATGATATCGGGCGTGATGCCGGACCATTCGTGGGCGAACAGCTTGCCGGAGCGACCCATGCCACATTGCACCTCGTCGAAGATCAGAAGCGTGCCGGTGCTGTCGCACAGGTCACGCAGGCCCTTCAGGCATTGGTCGGGGAGGATGCGGATGCCGCCCTCGCCCTGCACGGGTTCGATCAGGACGGCGCAGGTCTGGTCGGTGATGGCGGCGCGAATTGCGTCATGGTCAGCTTCCTTCTGGGGCCATTTCAACTGGCGAAAGCCGGGCATCAGCGGGCCGAAGCCTTTGACCATCTTTTCCGACCCGGCTGCCGCGATGGCACCGGTGGAGCGGCCATGGAAGGCGCCCTCGAAGGTCAGGATCAGGGTGCGTTCGGGGTGGCCTTTGTCGTAATGGTATTTGCGGGCCATCTTGATCGCCAGTTCGGCAGCCTCGGTGCCGGAGTTGGTGAAGAACACCGTGTCGGCGAAGGTCTTGGCCACCAGCGCCTCGGCCAGTTTTTCCTGTTCGGGGATACGATAGAGGTTGGACACATGCCACAGCTTGCCCGCCTGTTCGGTCAACGCCGCAACCAGATCGGGATTGGCGTGACCGAGGGAATTCACCGCGATACCGGCCCCAAGGTCAAGGTAGCGTTTGCCATCCTCGGCCGTAAGCCAAGAGCCTTCGCCCTTTACGAAAGCCATGGGCGCGCGGTTGTAGGTCGGCAGGACGGGGGTGATCATGGGTCAGGTCCTATGAGGTAAGCCAAAGGGGTGCCAAAGACGGGCACAAAGGTCAACGATCTTTGAGGCTTTTAGGTATGTGGCGACAAGCCACGGCAGATCGGGCGCTTACGCGGTCAGCCGTCGGCGTCGGGGCAGCTGGAACGGGGTACAGCGCATGATCATACCGGCTGGGATAGGCGACGTCTGCCCGCCTGTAAAGAAAAAAACCGGGCGGCAATGCAAAACGTGGGGCAAGGCTTGCCGCCTTGCCCCACGGGCTGTCCGAACGGTTCAGATCAGCGTCAGAAGTGTGCCCGTGCTGGCATCCAGCAGTTTCAGTGCTGTCAGGTCACCGGCGTCCTGCAAGGTCCACAGGACCGGTCCGTCCGTTCCGAAATGGATCAGCACATCCCGCGTCGCCTCGTCGCCCACCCCGTGGACCGCGCGAATTTCCACCTGAAAACTTGAACGCGACACGCTGGCGCCATCGTAGACCAGATAATCCCCCTGCGCCGATGAGAAATCGGCCAACAGATCACCACCGCGATCGCCGCTGCGGAACACGAAACCATCCGCCCCCGCGTCGCCGTACAACAGATCAACCGCGTCGCCGCCCGCCAGATAGTCATCGCCCGCGCCGCCGTGAATGACATCCGCCGCGGCCTTGCCCTCCAGCGTGTCATTTCCGGCCCCGCCGTCAAGGGAGTCCCGGCCAGCGCCGCCCCAGATGCGGTCCTGACCGTCACCGCCCAACACCGTGTCATTGCCGGTGCCACCATACAGAGAATCGTTGCCCGACATGCCCATCACCAGATCCGAAGAGGCCAGGGCATCAATCCGGTTGTCCGAGGCATCACCGCTTAACGTATCAGCGCGGACGCTGCCCTTCATGGTAAGGGCCGCTTCGAACACAAGAACCAGGGTTTCATGCGCACCCAAGGCCGTTGACAGAAACCCGCTATCCAGAAAGCTGGCGATGTTCTGCGGCGTCAGCTTGACCGGCGCGTCCGGCTCTTCCCAAGGCGCAAGGCCGGTCAGGCTTTTGAAATTGCCATCCGCCTTGGTCAGGTCAACCTGCATCAGACGGGCCGAAGACAGGCTGTAGTTGTCAAGATAGGCGCTAAGGTCAAGCTTCAGCGCCATGGCGTTATCGATCAGCGACGAGATGAATATCTCGGTCTTGCCGCCGCCCGTGAAGGTATGAATGTCATAGTTGCCGGAAACCATGGGCGCATCTGCGACCTTCATGCCGATCAGATCAGTGGTCATCAGTTGGAACAGAACCCCGGCGGGCTGCAACTCGGCGCGAAAGTTGCTGAGGCTGGTGGGGTGATACATCGTTGACCAGAAATCCATCTCGTCGACGCCGCCCGCGACCATGGCCGAGAACATCTCCAACAGGACCGGAATCTGCTGGATGCCGTAATTGTCGGCATCGTTGAGGTTCACGTTCCATTCTGAAAACATACTGTCCAGATTGCGCCCGGTCGCCCCGTTCCATGCGTTCATAATGGACAGGCTGTAGCCGATGGTATTGGCGATGTTGGAATAGGTGTGGTAGTTCGGCTTGCCGACGTTGGCACCTTCGTTATAGTAGAAATGGCTGTCGACAGAGGTGACTGCGGCCAGTTCTTGTGCGTTGAACTCGGCGATCACGGCCTTGTTACGCAGCGCCAGATCAGCTGCCGTCAGGCTGCCGCCAACACTTTGCCCCCAGACCTGCACCGCCACATCGGGCCGGAAGGCCGCGTCGGCGGGGTGCTGGACATAGTATTTGTCAATCTCTTGCTTGGTGATCAGGGCAAGCGAGCTGGCAACGCGGCCATATTCCTTGCTGGTCATAAAGGATTCGTATTCATTGCCCAATTCGAAGGTCGAAATGCCCTGCGGCCCAGCTTTGTCCAGCACATGATCAATGAAGGCTCGCACCTCGGCGGTCTTTGATGCATCAAAATCGCGCAGTCCATATTGGCCATGCGTCAAAAGCTGCTCGACAGGCAGATCAATGGTCGCTTTGGTCTGGGTCGCACGACAATAGTCCAGAAAGCTGTCTGTCGTGATCAGTTGCCGGATGCTGCCATCATCAGCAACGGCGGAGGTTGCGTTGGGATGAGCATAGTCAAACAGCCGTTCGGTTTCAGCGCCGCCGGGAAACCGCACGACTTTTGATCCGACGGAAGCTTGAATTTCATCAAACTTCTCCCAAGGCTGACTACCAAACCGTTCGTATCCCAGCACAAGGTTGATGCCGAAATTCGCTGCGGTGATCTCTCCACCCTTAGCCGTCAGTGGCGTGACCTTTACGATTTGAGAGGTGATCATGTTTGCCCCACGCAATACCATCATTACAAGATGGAACCTCGCGCTGAACCCTGCGCCTGTGGTGTCGCAATTGTGGCGCCAAGCGGGTCTGTGATTATATTTTGTTGCAAATAGCTTCGTCTGTCCGAATGGCGTATGGGGATAGGTTCATTTAATTAAAATCTGTCATGCCGTGACCAAAACCCGGCTGCAATGTCAAACCTTGCGCTGGGGGTGGGTCCTGCTAGTCTGCCCCATGACCGCCGGGGAGAGGTGATGTGACAGCGCAGGCTACGTTGGAAGGGCAGACGGTTCTGATCTCCAGCTTCCGCAACGAAGCGCCCTTTGTGCTGGAATTCGTGGCACATCACAAAGTGCTGGGTTTTGACCATATCGCCATCGCCTCGAATGACTGCACCGATGGCACCGCAGAGATTCTGGATGCGCTGGATGCGATGGGGGTCATCACCCATGTGCCCTGCGCGCCGCCGCCCAACATCACGCCCCTGAACTTCGCCTGGGCCGAGATCCGCCGCAAAGTGCCACTCGACCGTGCCGAATGGCTGATGATCATGGACGCGGATGAGCTTTTGAACATTCACGTCGGCAGCGGGCGGATTTCCGACCTGATCTTGGTACAAGAGCCAGGCACCGATCTGGTGCTGGTCAACTGGGCCTGTTTTGGCACGTCCGGGCATCAACGCTGGGTCGATGAACCGTCAAGCCTGCGCTTCACCCATCGGATGCGGACGCTGAACGGGGCTGGGCTGGTGAAAAGCCTGATCCGGCATCCCAAGATGTGGAAGACCCTCAGCAGCCATCATCCCTTTGGGTTCAAGGGTCCGGGTCCTGTGCGGATTGGCTTTGCCGGTGGGGTTCGGGTAGAGGATGTGGCCGCCGATGCGTTGGCATTTGGCACCTACCGCAACGTCAAACCGCAAGTTGGCAGCTTTCGCATCGCCCAGATCAACCATTACGCCACCCGCACCGAAGATAGCTTCGATCTGCGCCGGGCACGCGGGGCCGGGGCGCAGTTGCTGGGCAAAGCCAACCAGCGCCACAACGACGACTACTTTCAACGCATGTCCGGCGGCTCCTTTCTGGATGACACCATCTTCAAATATGCCGACGCCGTTGGGGCCTTGACGCAAGTGTATCGGCAGAACGCAAGACTCGCACAGGCGCTGGATGGCGGACTTCGCCATTATGAAGCCGAAATCGCCAGATACTGGCATGACCGCGCCAGCGGCTGACCTTGCTTGCAGCAGGTCCGCAACAGATGTAAGGCACCGGGGAAAAGGGGATTTACCGAATGGCACGCCAACAGCCGCGCATGGAAAGCCTGCTGTCCTGCAAAGCCCTTCCCATCCGCTACCTTGTAATTCCCAAATGCGGCTGCACCTTCGTCAAGAACCTGATCTGGCAGCTGGATCACGGGGAAAGCTATATAAACCCGCCCCGCGTCCATGAACGGACCCGCGATTTTGCCCGCGTCTCTCAGTTCAACCTGTCGGTTGACGAAGTGCGGGCCGAGGACTACTGCTTCGTCGTCCTGCGCGACCCGGTTGACCGCTTTCTGTCCTTGTATTTTGACAAGGTGGTGGGCGCCGGTTACCGCAAATTCGTGCCTCTGCGCGCCGTCCTGCGCGAAAACCACGCGCTGGAGGTTGAACCGGTCACTGGGGCGGACCACACAAGCAATTGCCATATCCTGATCGACTGGATTGAAGCGAACCTGACCAAGGGCAACGAAATCGGCCGCGATCCGCATTGGACGCCGCAGCACTTCCGCATGGAAACCATTCGCGCCTTTGATATGAAGGTTCTGCCGATCAACGGTCTGGACGCGCATCTGACGCTGCTGCTGTCCGATATTGTCCCCGATATTTCACAAATTCTTGAGAAATTGGAACGCTACACGACCAATTCAAAAGAGATGAAGGATAAGGTTCTGGATGCATCGCTGGAATCCCGCATCATTGAGGTTTACAAGCGGGATGCAGAAAATTACGGTAAACTAAGAAGTGTTTGGTGTGAAATTGATCCAAAGAAAGCACAAGAAATTCCGCGCGCTTCGCGAATTTTTTAATATAATTCTTGGTGCCAATCCCTGGCTGATTTGCAAGCAAGCCGTATTGAATTTAACGCTCTGTAAAGACCGCACACCTACTCTTGTTCTTGGGTGAACCGGCGGGAGAATGATCGTGTTGGGTCTATTGATGATGGCGGGCCTTGGGTTTGCCGCTACCGCGATTATTGATCATATGGACAGCCAAGCTACGGATGACACCCATCCGCAGGATGAAGATGAAGCGACGTCGCACGGCTTCGCGCTGGATGATCAGGGCCCCCATGGCTCTTTGCTGGATGACCCTGATACGCATGCCAGTCCGGACATCCACGGCGAAAGTGCCGCGCACAGTGCCCCGGACCACGATTTGCACGACACCGACGCCACCGGTCAGGGGCACGGAGGGCATGGTCACGGGGGGCATCATGTCGCAAAAGGTCAGCATCAGCCGGAACACCGGCAAACCGGCCACCAGCAAACCGGCCACCATCAGACTGGCCACAATCATACTGGCCACCACCAAACCGGGCATGACACATCAGCGCAACCGCAAACGGCCCATCATCCGCACAGTCAAACCACGGCGACCCATGACCCGCAGGGCCAAAGTGGGCACAAGGGCGCCGCTTCGGACAAGGTCTTCGGCGGGGACGGCAATGACACACTGCACGGTGGCAATCATGGCGACCTGATCGAGGGTAATGGCGGCGACGACAAGCTTTTCGGCCATGGCGGCAACGACAATCTGATCGGCTTTGACCAAGGCCACGACACGCTTATTGGCGGCGCGGGCAACGACAGTCTGCACGGCTACATGGTGCAAAAGCAGCCAGATGGTGTGTCTTATGTGGTCGAGGATCATCAGGCCGACCACCTGCATGGCGGCCTTGGCAAGGACACCCTGTTCCTTGGCAGCGATGATGTCGGCACTGGTGGCCATGGCGCCGACAGCTTTCACGTCAGTTGGGATGTCGAACATGGCCACCCGGCCCAGATCACCGACTACAACCCCAAGCTGGACAAGATATACGTGGACTTCACGTCGAACCACGCCGACGCGGGCATGACCGACATCAAGGCTGAAGAGCATACCATCACCACCGAACCGATGAAGGACGGCGAGGGGACCTCGATCCTGATCAACGGCCAAGAGATTGCGCATGTCCTTGGCGCTACTCACCTTAGCGCCTCGGACATCGGCCTTCTTCAGGCTTGAACCGGGGGAATGCCCCGGTTCACATCTGGCAACGTGGCGGTTTACTGGCCCAGAACCTTGATCCGGCCTTCCACCGTCGGCTTGACCGTCCCGGCATGCTCGACATAATCCATCACCACATTGGCCACCAGTGCCCCCGCTCCGGTGTTATTGATCAGCTTGCCACCACCAAGGTCACTATAGCCATCACCGCCGCCCAGCATGTAGTCATTGACCGCCACTTTGTAGAGCTTGTTGATATCCAGCGCGGCCCCACCGATCATCACGCCCGACACGCGCTTGCCCGCTTCCGCCTTCGGATCATACACCAGCGTCATGCCAGCGATTTGCGGGAAGCGCCCGCTGCCCTTTTCAACCTGTGAAAGCCCGTTCTCCAAAGCCGCCAGCAACTGGTTGCCCGGAATCTCCGTCACGGCAATCGTATTGCCGAACGGCAGTTCGGTCAGGATATCGCGCCGAGTCAGCGTAGCGCCCGCGTCATAGGTCCGGTCGGCGCGGATGCCGCCGCCGTTCATGATCGCCACATCGGCCCCCGTGCCTGCCTTCATCGCATCGGCAATCAGGTCTCCCATCGTCGACTCTTCGCCCCGCACCACGTTGCGGCGGCTGTCGAGCGCGGTTTCCGTCTTGCCAATCGCCACGTTGAGCGAGGAATCGAGGCCCTTCTGGAACGCATCCACCTTGGCCTGCGTCTCGGGGTCCGGCGTCACGTCGGCGGTGTTGACGAAGCGGAAGGTCGGGAACCATTTCACAACACGTTTGCCGTCCTTTTCCGTCACATTCACCGTCAGATCCAGCGGTGCCAGCAGCCGCGCGTCGATCGAGGTTTCCACGTAAGCCGTGATCCCGTCGTAAGAGGTGCCATAGGAATGGTCATCGCCCGACAGGACCACGTCAAACGCCTTGGAATGCACCAGCTTCAGGTCGTTGTAGATGTCGGTCTGCACAACCCCCACCACCAGATCGGCCCCATCCGCCCGCGCCTTCCTGGCAGCCGCAATCCCGGTTTCGACCGAGGAGGTGAAGACCAGATCACCAGTGTTGGCCACTTCCGGCGAAGTATCTTGCGCCACCGGAATCAGGGCAATCTTCAGCCCGGCCACCTCTTTCACCATGACACCGCCCAAGCCTTCTACCGCCGAGCCATCCTTGTTCGCGATATTGATCGCCGCCCAAGGATATTTTGAGGCTTTCAGCTTTTCCGCAAAGTTTGCCGGGCCAAAGTCAAATTCATGGTTGCCGGGCACGGCCAGGTCAAAGGGCTCTATATTGGTCAGGTCGATCGTGTTCTGCCCCTTGTCGAACCCCGACAGCAACGAGGGCGACAGCATGTCGCCGTCAAACAGATAAAGCGTATTCGGATTCTCGGCGCGTTCCGCCTTTGCGACCGCGTTCAGCCGGGCAAAACCGCCCTGCTTGCCGTCTCCGGCAAAGTTGTACACATCGCCCACGCCCAGCAGCGTGATCTTGACCGGATCGGCCGCCGCAGGGGCGACGAGAAGGGCGCACAGCGCACCAGAGGCTAGAAGTTTGGGCACAGACATCATAGTTCTCCCGTCATGGTTGCAAGTCACGATGCCTCGCCAGAGCTGAGTCTGTCAAAGCCTACCGCGCAAACCTGCCCGTCCCATACGACTGCCCGACGACGCTTGCCCGATGGCGCTTGCGCGGCGACGCTTGCCCTGTGACGTTCGGTTGACCAAAGCCCGGTCTTGCGGCATCACGGAGGCCAGCAGCGACAGGAGAGCGCCATGATCGTCACCACCACCAATGACCTGCCCGGTTACCGCATCACCAAGGTTCATGGCGTCGTGCGCGGCATCACTGTCCGCTCGCGCTCGGTCGTGGGCAATCTGGGCGGGGCGATCCAGTCGATCTTCGGCGGCAACCTTTCTGTCTATACCAATCTGGCCGAAACCGCCCGCAAAGAGGCTTATGACCTGATGGTTGCCGATGGTGTCGAGGTGGGGGCGAATGCCATCGTCGCCATGCGCTATGACGCGAACGAGATTATGGATGGCATCACCGAGGTTCTGGCTTACGGCACCGCCGTTACGGTTCAGGTGGGCTAAGATGCTGATTTACAAAGTCTTCCGCCGCGCCGAATGGACCACCTTTCGCGACGCCGGAACCACCACCGGCGCGGTAATTGACGTGACGGACGGCTACATCCACTTCTCAACCGCTGCCCAAGTCGCGGAAACCGTGGCCAAATACTTTGTCGGCGAAAGCGACCTTGTGTTGCTGGCGCTCGACTCTGACAAGCTTGGCCCGACATTGAAGTGGGAACCGTCACGCGGCGGTGCCCTGTTCCCGCACCTGTACCGCAGCCTTTTGGCGGCAGATGTTCTGTGGGACAAAAGTCTGCCCTTGGGGGCCACCGGCCACATCTTCCCCGAGGGCGTATTTTGACGCCGGTTGAACGTCTTGGCCTTGCCCTGTTGCACAAGTGTGACCCCGAAACCGCGCATGGCCTGTCGCTGACCGCCCTGCGAGCAGGCCTTGTGCCTTTGCCCGGCCCGGTCACCAGCCCACGCCTGCAAACCACGCTGGCGGGAATGCCGCTGCTGAACCCTGTTGGCCTCGCCGCAGGCTATGACAAGAACGCGGTGGCTGTGGCGCAACTTTCCCGCGCCGGGTTCGGCTTCATTGAGGTGGGTGCTGCCACTCCCCTGCCCCAGCCCGGCAACCCGAAGCCGCGCCTGTTTCGCCTGACCGAAGACCAAGCCGCCATTAACCGCTTTGGCTTCAACAACGAGGGCGCTGCCGCCATCGCCGCCCGCCTTGCTGCACGCAAGCGCACGAATGTTCCGGTCGGTCTTAACCTCGGTGCCAACAAAACCTCCTCCGACCGTGCCGCCGATTTCGCGCAGGTGCTGGCGTTGTGCGGCCCCCATGTCGATTTCGCCACCGTTAACGTATCTTCGCCCAACACCGAGAAGCTGCGTGACCTGCAAGGCCCCGCAGCCCTCGCCGCCTTGCTGGCTGGTGTGATGGAGGTTCGGGCGGGGCTCCCACACCCCATTCCGATCTTCCTGAAGATCGCCCCAGACCTGACCCCTGATGACCTTGGCGCCATCGCACAAGTGGCTTTCGCTTCCGGCCTTTCCGGCATCATTGCCACCAATACGACCCTGTCCCGCAACAGTCTGCACTCCCCTCACAAATCCGAAAGCGGCGGCCTGTCTGGCGCGCCGTTGTTTGAAAAATCCACCCGCGTCCTCGCCCAACTTTCCCAACTGACCCAAGGCAAACTGCCTCTGATCGGCGTCGGCGGTATTTCTAACGCAGAACAGGCCTATGCCAAGATCAAGGCCGGTGCGTCTGCGCTGCAAATCTACACCGCGATGGTCTACCAAGGCCTGTCGCTGGCCGCCGACATCGCCCATGGCCTGGAGGCCTTGCTTGCCAAGGACGGTCACGCCACAATCAGCGCCGCCATCGGCACCGGGCAGGGCGACTGGCTGTAAACCCCGACTGAGGGAACCGAATCCCGGCGGCCACGTTGAAAAGACTTGACCCCAAAGGAGCCTGCCATGCGCGTCCTCGCCCCGTTCTGCATTCTGGCCCTGATCGGCAGCCAAGCCTTGGCCCAGACCAGCCTGCCAAACTATTCCGATAACCGATCTTCCGCCGCCGATGTGGTTCGCTCACTGTACAACGCGATCAACCGTCACGAATACCTGCGCGGGTGGAGCTATTATCGCCCGGAATCAGCCCCCGACTATCGCAGCTTCGCGGATGGTTATGGCGATACAGATCAGGTGGACCTGCGGCTTGGTCACGTAACTGCGGACGGTGCGGCGGGATCAATCCACAGTCAGGTGCCGGTTGCGCTGCGCGCCTTGTCGATGGATGGGATCGTCGCGGTCTATGAAGGCTGCTACTTGCTGACCCAGGTTCAGCCCGCCGTTCAGGAGACCCCGCCGTTCCGGCCCATAGTGATCGACGAGGGGCATCTGAAGATAACTGCCAAAACCTTGGCCAAGGCGATGGGCACCTGCAACTGATCAGAACGCCTTGAAGGTCATCGTCGTCAAGGTCCGCACGATATCGGGAATATCGAACAGCCGCTCTTGCAGGAAATGGCCGACATCGGCATCATCGGGGATATAGACCTTGGCGATCAGGTCATATACCCCACTGGTCGAATACAACTCGCTCACGACCTCGCGGTCATAGATGGCGGAGGCCACGGCGTAGGTCTTGCCGGGTGTGCAGCGGAACTGGACGAAAACGGCAGTCATGGGGAGCTCCTGCGGGTCCATAGGTGTTGACGCCAGACTAGCTGACGCTTTCCTCCGGTTCCAGCCCCTCTAGTGTCAGGGGCACCGGGCGCACAATCAGGTCTGACACGCCCAAAGCCGTCTTCGGCAAGGCCAGACGGTTGCGCACGACCCAATGCAGCCGCTTTTCCGCCCGGGTGATCGCCACATAGGCCAACCGCTTCCAAAGCGGCACGCCGGCCTCCATCCGCCCGGCCTGCGCCGCAGCCCAAAGGTCAGGCGCGAAGACCTGCACATCCTCCCACTGCGACCCTTGCGCCTTGTGGATCGTCACAGCCGCGCCATGCAGAAACGCAGCCCCCATGTTGGCGGCTGAAGGGATAAACGGTT
>JAYSQA010000016.1:0-1971 GCA_043721775.1 Rhodobacterales bacterium | reverse complement strand
CCAACCGGCAAGATCATCATGGCCTTCTCACTCGCCGGTCTGCCGCACATTTCCCCAAGGAATTTCATCGGGTTAGGCGTATGCTCCAGGCAAACCAGCCCGGCGTGGTGGAGAGCCGCAATCAGGAAACCCACCGCGATCCCCACGCTTTCAGGCACGTAATAGTTCTTGTACCGCGTGCCGTCCTCGGTCTCGCCCCAGCGCTGGGCAAAGACCACGATCAGCCAGGGCGCCTCGGTCAGATGCGGCTTTGAGGTGCCTGTGCCAATCGGTTCCAAGGCGGCCAACCATTCATCGCCAGCACCACCGGCATAGAACTCCCGCTCCTCCGCCTCCGCCGCGGCCCGGATGCGCGCCTTCATCTCGGGGTTCGAAATCGCCGCAAAGAACCACGGCTGGTGGTTCGCCCCCGAAGGCGCGCTACCGGCAGCAGCAATGCAGGTGGTGATCAGCGCCTCGGGAACCGCCCGCGCCGCATATTGCCGGACCGAGTGGCGCTTTCTCATCATCGCCAGAAAGGCTTCAGCGGCAGCCAAAGCCTGCCCCTCGGGCATCTGAACGCGGTCGGGCAGGGGGATCGGTTGATAGCTTACCTCGCCCTTGCGGTACATGCCTCAGCCTCCCCCGATAAGTGCCCCTGCGGCAAAGACCAAAGCACCACCCACCACAACCTGCAAGGCGGCACGCAGGAAAGGCGTCTCCATATAGCGGTTTTGAATCCAGGCGATGGCCCACAACTCGATGAAGACCACCCCCATTGCCAGCACGGTCGCCGTCCAGAAATCAGACAACAGGTAGGGCAGCGCGTGGCCCAAACCACCAATGGCAGTCATCATGCCGCTGGCCATCCCGCGTTTCCACGGGCTGCCGCGCCCCGACAGCACGCCGTCGTCATGCGCCGCCTCGGTGAACCCCATCGAGATCCCAGCCCCCACCGCCGCAGCCATGCCCACCAGCAGCGTCGTATGGCTGTCCTTGGTCGCAAAAGCCGTGGCAAAGATCGGCGCGAGGGTGGAAACCGACCCGTCCATCAGCCCCGCCAACCCCGGCTGCACCCATGTCAGAATGAACTGCCGCCGCTCGCCCGCGTCTTCCTGTTCGCGCACGTCGCCGGGCAGGTGCTTGGCCTCCAGCCGCGCCGCTGACTTCTCGTGGCCCGCCTCTGCCGCTGCCAGATCGCCCAAAAGCTTGCGGGTCGCAGCGTCACTGGTACAGGCGGCTGCCGTTTCATAGAACCTCGCCGCCTGCGCCTCCATCCCCGAGGCTTCTGATCTGATTGTTTCAAGTGACAGGTTCCTGGTCAGCCAGATCGGCTTGCGGGCATAAAATCCCGCCACATGTTCGCGCCTTATCAAGGGGATAACCTCGCCAAAGCGCACCACATGCATGTCGATCAATCGCTTGCGGTGGCTGTCTTCTTCAACCGCCATGCCGTCAAACACCTGGGCCGAGGCCGGATATTCGCCCCGCAACATCTGGGCATAGCTGCGGTAGATCCGGGCGTCGTCTTCCTCCGAGGAGATCGCCAGCGCCAGAACCTCCTGCTCGTTCAGGTCAGAAAAACGGCGGCGCTGGGTGAAGCTGGAGATCATGGCGGGCCCTTAGTTTGGAATGGTTCTAATATGCCAAACCCCGCAAGGAAAGAAAACCCCCTGAACGGAACCCAATCAACCGCGCCCAATCAACCGCGCCCAGTGATCCGTTGTCGCCATAGGGTGAACAGGCCCGCAGCGATGACAATGGCTGACCCGAAGATGACGCTGATCCGCAGGGTTTCGTGGAACAGAAAGATGCCCAGCAAGGCGATAAACACCAGTTGCAGGTAAGCAAAGGGCTGAATGGCGCTCGCCTCGGCCAGATCATAGGCGCGGATCAGGAAGTAGTGCCCGGCGCAGGATGTGCAGCACAACAGCAGCATCCAGCCCCAATCGGGCCCTGTCATCCATGCCCAGTTCGGCAAACCGACCACGG
>JAYSQA010000015.1:0-3249 GCA_043721775.1 Rhodobacterales bacterium | reverse complement strand
CTGGGCCGATATCACGGTGCAAAAGATCTGCGATCATGCCGATGTGGCAAGGTCGACCTTCTATGCCCATTATCAAACCAAACAGGATCTGCTGGACGCAGGCTTTGCGTTGGGGCTGGAGGAAATCAACCGCCAGATTGCAGCCCTGCCCGTCACCCCCGATCGCCTGCATTCATTGGATTGGCTGGTGGCTCATCTGTCCAACTCGCAAGGCTTTCAGCGGCGCCTGCAAGGCTCGTCTGCAGGCTTTGCAATCATGCTGCGCTTTCGCGCCATGACCAGCGACCTGATGCGCCGCGACCTCCAGCGTCTGGGTCAGCCCGTGTCGGAACAGGGACTCACCTTCGTGATGGGGGGCCTTTTTGCCGCCATTGAAGGCTGGCTCGCCACCGGATGCCGCGAACCGGAGACCGCCCTGATCAGACGCCTGCGCCTCCAGATCGATGCCGTTCTTGCGGTCGAGACACGTTGATTTCCACCCAGAACTGAGACGGGTTTTTCACCGAAAAGTGAGCCACCTCTGATTATGGGTTTTGGGTCATGCTGGGGTCAAGATGTGTATTGTCTCATTCCTTTTCTTGTCAGCGGATGCGGCGAGGGGCGCGGCTGGGTCACGCCGTCGATTTGCGGCGACGGAATGTCCGCTTTTCTAGCGTGCCGCATACGGCAGCACCGCATCCGCATCAGTCGGCTTTCCTGAAGGTTTTTCGACGTGGACCGCGGCGCGACATATGCCGGCCAGAGATGGCGGTCCACGTTGACAAACCTCGGAAGTACGAAGCCGCGGGGGGCCGGGCGCTGTCTATGGAGAAAGAGCGCCGACGTAAGGTGCTGGCATGATGATCAGCCTTGGCTGGAGGCGTGAAGGATGGGCGCGAAGGGAGCCTTTGCCGAATATTGCCGATGCGCCGGTGGCTGGATCAAGAGAGAGTCCGGCCATTTGCGTCGGCTCGTGCGGTCCTGGACAATCGCCTCCGGACCGGTGCACACGCGGGAACCGGGACTGGATCAAGCTGGGCGACGGGCGTTTCATCCTGCTGCCATCTCCCGGGGCGGTGCCCGTGATTGCGGCTTTTTCCCTCTGAGGAAGATTTCGATGATGCGCATGGGGCCGCCGCAGCACGGGCATGGCTCGCGTAGCGTGAGCGGGGTGGGTGTTCGGCCGCCGGTTCAGCGGGCGCCACCGGGCGCGCCTCCCCGAGCCGGGCGCGGACCGTCGCGATGTTGGTCTTGCGTGCCGAACTGGCGAGCAGGCCGTAGTGCCGGATTCGGTGGAAGCCGTCGGGCAGAACATGGATCAGAAACCGGCGGATGAACTCGTCGGTGGCCAGCCGCATGACCTTTTGGCGATCGCCGTTCTTGATGCGATAGTCTTTCCAGCGGAAGGCGACGATTTGGGCGTCTGCACTGACCAGGCGGTTGTTCGAGATCGCCACGCGGTGCGTGTAGCGGCTGAGGTAGGCCAGCACCGCTTCGGGGCCACCGAACGGCGGTTTGGCGTAGACCACCCATTCAGCTTTGCGGAACGGGGACAGCCAGGTGGTGAACGCGCTGATCTCACCAAGTCCGGTCTGGTCGCCGAAGAAGATCAATTGCCTGGCGAGGTGCAGGGCGAGCAGGCCTTCGATGAACAGACGACGAAACAGCCGCGACAGGACCTGCACAGGCAGGAAGAAGCCGGGCTTGCAGGCGATCCAGCGGCTGCCGTCAGGCGACAGACCACCACCGGGCACGATCATGTGGATGTGTGGGTGGTGGGTCAGAGCCGAGCCCCAGGTGTGCAGCACTGCCGTCATGCCGACCCTTGCACCGAGACGCTTGGGATCGGCGGCGATGGTCATCACCGTCTCGGCCGAGGCGCGGAACAGCAAGTCATAGACCGCCTTCTTGTTCCAATAGGCGATCTGCGCGATCTCGGTTGGCGGAGTGAAGACGACGTGGAAGTATTCGACCGGCAGCAGGTCCTCGGCGCGCGC
This sequence comes from Rhodobacterales bacterium, assembly GCA_043721775.1. Taxonomy (GTDB): domain Bacteria; phylum Pseudomonadota; class Alphaproteobacteria; order Rhodobacterales; family Rhodobacteraceae; genus Stagnihabitans. The sequence continues at coordinate 1,273 of JAYSQA010000015.1, read as the reverse complement.
GGCCATCCAGTCGCGCGCCGCCGGTCCCTGGCACTTCGGGCAATGCCGGTTCTTGCAGGAATTGTAGGCGATATGGTGGTGGCCGCATTTGGCGCAACCGGCCACGTGCCCGCCGAGCGCCTCGGTCCGGCAGGCTTCAATCGCTGACATCACTTTGAGCTGGGACAGGCTGACATGCCCGGCATTGGCCTGCCGCCACGCAGGACCATGGGCACGGAAGATGTCAGCCAGTTCCAGCGACGGGCGGGGCACGCAGCCCCGGTGTCAATCCGGGCCGTCAGATCGGAGCACCCTGTCCTGCACAACCTTCATCTGCTCGAAGGGACTGAAGGTGCTCTGGATCGTCTTGGTGGCGACATGGGCATAGCGCGCAGTGGTGCTGAGCTTGGCATGACCCAGCAGCACCTGGATGATCCTCACATCGGTGTTGGCTTCCAAGAGATGCGTGGCGAAGCTGTGGCGCAAGGTGTGCAGGGTCGCGGGTTTCGTGATCCCCGCCATGTCTTTGGCCGCCATGAAGGACCGGTTCAACTGCCTGGGCGACAGAGGAGAAATCTTTGGCTTGCCCGGAAACAGCCAACCCTCGGGTCGGGACTCACGCCAGTATTGCCGCAGCACCTCAAGCAGGCTGGGGGACAGCATGGCCTGCCGGTCCTTGCTGCCCTTGCCCTGATCTACATGGATCAGCATCCTCTGGCTGTCGATGTCGCGAACCTTGAGGTTGCAGACCTCGGAGGCCCGCAGCCCCGCGCCGTAGCTGATGCCGAGTGCTGCCTGATACTTCAATCCGGGCCCGGGCACCGAGGCCAGAAGCTTGGCGACCTCTTCGACGCTCAGCACCACCGGCAACTTCCGCGGCTGGCGATGGAACTGCATGTACCGCTTCATCTCCTCGCGCCCGCAGGTGATGCTGAAAAAGAACCGCAGCGAGATGATGCGCACGTTGAAGGTGGTGGCCGAGACCATGTCCTTCGTCATCTGCAGTTGATAGGCCCGCAGGTCATCCGGCGTGGCGGTATCCGGCGATCGCCCGAGAAACGCCGAGAAATGCTTGACGCATCGGATGTGCCCTTGCTGGGTCTTCTCGCACAACCCGCGGATATCCATGTCCTCGATCATCCGCTGGCGCAGCGGGGTGGTCTTCTCCTCCTTCATCGAAACCTCCTGTCTGACGGGTGGGAAGACCCCAATAGTCAGCCCGGAAAGGCATCACACAAAGCACAACGCTGAAATTCGAAGCTGCACGCCAGCCACGGGCGCCATTGCCGCGGAG
>JAYSQA010000014.1:0-2963 GCA_043721775.1 Rhodobacterales bacterium | reverse complement strand
TTCCGAACCCTGCCGACTTCGGGGTAACGCCCGGGGTTACGTTTCGGAAAAAGGCGGCTGTGGTAGCTCAGTGGTAGAGCACACCCTTGGTAAGGGTGAGGTCGAGAGTTCAATCCTCTCTCACAGCACCATAAATCTTCAGAAAATCAGGTAGTTGGGCAGATCGGGCGGAAGCCTTCCCGTTACCCCAAGTTACCCCAAGCGCAGATTGGCCGCATTTTGTGTTGCGCCAATTAGTGCGGATTCGGGCCGCGATTAGCGCAATCGCAGGAACACCCCCCCATCGGCGAAAACTCATCTCACGACAGGCGCAGTGCCTGTCTGGTCATAGGAGTAGACCATGGACGACAAGACCAATTGCTTCGACGCAACGTCGGCGAAGCGCATCAAGAAGAACGTGGTGGGCAGCCCGAATTCGGCTTTTGCCGACGCAGCAGGCAACATCTGCCTGCTGGGGCGCGGTCGCCTGTCGGGCGGCGGGGTGGCCTTCAACAAGGGGGCGTTGACGTGGCTGGGAGAACAGCAGGGCGGGCGGTTCATCCGCGCCATCAACCTGACCACCGGCTTTGACCGCCTCGCCGCGCTGGACGATCTGCCAGGCGACCACAACCACGACCAGCGCGACTACATTGTGCTCGACCCCGAGAATTTTGAGGAGGAGCGATTCCCGCCCCTCTCTGCCTCGGACAACGATGCGCCGTTTTAGGGAAAGGGAGAACAGATATGCCAACATACTTCCGTGAAGGCGAAGGCAAGGCGACCATCGAAACGGTCGCAAGGTGGCTGGTCGAACAGGCCGCATTTCGGGGATGGTCGCTGCACGACTATGTCCAGGAGCGGTGCAGTCTGACCGATCTTGGCGTCACCGCCGAAAACGTGACCGCCACCCTCAAGCCGCGCATCCCCGAAGCGCATCTGCACTACAACCGCGACACCCCGAGGGGCAAGCGGTTCGATACCTGGGAGGCGTGGTTCCAGCATCGGCTGCGCAACCGCATCTACTACTTCTTCCACCGCCATGCCGAGGGTGGGGGGCTGCGGCTGTGCTGGGCCGAATCGCCGCTGCCGATCCCGGAACGGCCCCGGGTGCCGATGCCGATGGCAGCGGAATAATCAGTCATCGTCGCCGTCAGCATCATCGGCGGCGGCGTCTTCATCTTCCATCAGGGCCAGCAGGTCCCCGGCAGCGCTGGTCGCGCCGGGGGCTTTGCGTTCTGCGGCGGTCGGTTGCGGCAGGTCGCTGGCGGCAAAACAGGGGCCGGAGACGACCTTGTCCAGAACCGCCGCAAGATCGGGTTCCATCGCAAGCGTGGCTTCCAGAACCCAAAGCAATTCCAGAAATTCATCACTCATCCGGGCGGTCCAGCGTTCGGGGCGGATTTCATCCAGCGGCGACGATTTCTTACCAGCCCGCTTTTTCATCCGATAGCCAAGCCACGACCGCACGACCTTTAGGCCCGACACTTCAAAATCCCAGACCTCGGGCGCGACAGGGCCGAACCGGCCATCACCGACCGTAATCTCGCGCTTGGCGAGGTCATAAGCATATTCGGCGGGATAATGTTCCGGGGCAGACGACACACCCTTGATCGTCGTGGCCTTTCCGTTCGGCACTTCGTCGGCTTGGTTCGGGCCTTGGAATCGCGCATCATAGGTGTGCAGCCAGATCAGCTTGCGGCACAGTTTCACCGCATCGGCAAAAATCGCGCCGTCCTTTGTCATCGGAACGCGCGGGCCGGGGGTTTCAAGCTCATTCCAGAAACGCTTGGTATAGGACTGGCCGCCGAGCAAGGCATAGACGTAGGCTGCAAGGTCTTCTGCCGGGGGGGGGGAGCCATGTTCATTGTCCAGCGCCGCCAGCAATCCGGCGGTCACATTCGGTTCGGTTGCGGCGGCGTCGCGGTAGAGTGGGATTATATCACGCCCTCCATACGATCCCCTGACAATGTGGCAGTCGGGCAAAAAGATGGTGCTTTGCATCGCCGGACCTTCACCGAGCGGCACCGCAGTAAGAGACGTCAGAAAGATTTGTTTTTCCGAAATGGTTTCCCACAGCGGTTTTCTTAGCCGGTTACCAAAACGTGCGTCTACTATGGCCCACGCTCTGTCATAGTTCCGCCAGCCAAATCGAGTAATGTTCAAGTTGTCCACGTCCGCTTCAACCAGCGCATCGACTGGCTTTGCTCCGCCTCCCGGCATTTCGGAAGCGTAACGCTTGTTGTTCTTCCGATGAGCGCTTTCTTTGAACAACTTCTTCTTTGGATCACCCTTTGCTGCGATGATCTGACGCACACGTTCACGAAGCAATTCTTCGGTCGGAGCAACAGCGTTGTCCCAAACATCAAGTGCAGCGGTTGAGCTGAAGGCTTTGATTTCTTCAGCCATTGCCTTGGCAGGAGTTTTCCATCCGAGGGTTTTTCTGGGGCGGCCGTTCATCAGTCGTGCCACATCGTTGAGCCAGGTCTGCGAGGCGGCGCGGAGGTCGGTTCCCTTGGGCATGAACTGGCGGAGAAGGCCGTTGGTGTTCTCGTTCGATCCACGGTGCCAAGGCGCGTGCGGATCGCAGAACCAGATGGCGATCTTCAGGCGCCGCGCCAGTTCCGGATGGCAGGCCATCTCCGATCCGCGCTCGCAGGTCATGCTCTTGCGGACTTCCCGCGGCAGGCGTTTCATCTGGCGGCGGAAGGCGTCCAGTGCTGCGGCCGTGTTTCCCTCCATCTTGCACAGAACCACGAAGCGGGTCTTGCGCAGGGCCAGGGGGCCCGCCGAGGCGCGGTTGAAGGCACCCTTGATCAGATCTCCCTCCCAGTGGCCGGGGATCAAGCGGCCTTCGTTCTCCTCGGGCCGGTGGATAATTCGTAGCGTTTCCGGGACCATGGAGGTGCCCGCGAGGGTTGTGCGCCTGAGCCCGCGTGCCGGTTTGGCCTGCCGCAGCGCCAGAACCATCGCGGCCTTCAGCCCGC
>JAYSQA010000013.1:0-7477 GCA_043721775.1 Rhodobacterales bacterium | reverse complement strand
GCGCTTTTCCTCAAGCTCCACCACGCCGTCGCGCTTCAGGGCGCTCATCTGGCGGCTGACGGTTTCAAGGGTCAGGCCAAGGTAATCGGCCATCTCTTCCCGGGTCAGGGGCAAATCGAAGCTGATCGGGCCCTTGGCGGCCTTCGCCTTCAGCCCGACATCGCGACGGGCGAGGATTGACAGCAGCGAGGCGATCTTTTCACGCGCGGTCTTGCGGCCCAAAAGCAGCATCCATTCGCGGGCGGCGTCCAACTCGTCCAGGGTCATTTCAAGCAGGCGTTGGGCGACGTGGGGGGTGACGGCCATCATCTCTTCAAACGGCTTGCGGCGGAAGCAGCACATCACAAGGTCAGTGGTCGCCGTCACGTCATAGGGTGCAATTGTACGGCCCGGACGGCCAACGAAATCAGACGGCAGCAAAAGGCCCACCATCTGGCGGCGACCATCCTCCATCGTCTGGGTGAGGGACGCGATGCCAGAGACGACCGAAGCCACAAAATCCATCCGGTCGCCGGACCAGACCACGTTCTGCCCCGCTTCGAAGCTGCGGTAGTATTTCATCTCTTCCAGCTTGGCCAATTCCTGAGCGTCAACGCGCGCGCACACGGCGCGGTGCCGGATTGGACAATCGCCGCAATCCTGAGGAGCAAGTTTCAGCGAATGAAGTGACATGCCGGGCCTTTCATTTGATCCTGATCAAGGCAATTGCATAAATCATGGGTCAGCCTAACCCCATGAACACCCATTCGCAACTCGCAGCCTTCGGGCTTTTCGACGCACGCGTGCCGCGTTACACGTCCTATCCTACGGCACCGCAGTTTGCCGAAGGGGTGGGGCCGGTGACCTTTACCGGCTGGATCGAGGCCATTCCGGCGCATTCCTTTATATCCTTATACGTGCATGTGCCGTTTTGCCGCCGGTTGTGCTGGTTTTGCGCCTGCCGCACGCAGGGGACCAGTTCGGATGATCCGGTCATCGCATACGTGAAAATGCTGCATGCCGAGATTGCACTTTTGGCAAGGCATCTGCCCGAGGGGGTGACGTTGTCGCGGCTGCACTGGGGTGGGGGCACACCGACGCTGCTGGCGCCGGGGCTGATTCGCGATCTGGCGGGGGCAATTCTGGATGTGGCGCCGCTGGCGGAGGGGGCGGAATTCTCGGTTGAGATCGACCCGAACGAGGTGGACGCGGCCCGGCTGGATGCCTTGACTGCGGCGGGGATGAACCGCGCCTCGATCGGGGTGCAGGACTTTGATCCGGACATTCAGACGACCATTGGGCGCGAGCAAAGCTTTGAGTTGACGCGGGATGTGGTGGACATGATCCGGGCACGCGGCGTGACCAGCCTGAACGCGGATATCCTGTTCGGGTTGCCACATCAGACCACGGCGCGGATTGCGGCTTCGGTGGGCAAGTTGCTGTCATTCTCACCCGACCGGGTGGCTTTGTATGGCTATGCCCACGTGCCGTGGATGAGCAGGCGGCAGCAGATGATCCCGTCAGACGCGATACCGACGCCGGAGGAGCGGCTGGGGTTGTACGAGGTGGCGCGGGAGTTGTTCGTGGCGGATGGGTATCAGGAAATTGGGATCGACCACTTTGCCAAGCCTTCGGATGGCTTGGCGATTGCGGCGCGGACCGGGCATTTGCGGCGGAACTTTCAGGGCTACACGGATGATACGGCGCAGACTTTGGTGGGGTTGGGGGCGTCCTCGATTTCCAGGTTTCCGCAGGGGTTCGCCCAGAATGCGTCGGGGACGTCGGAGCATACCCATGCGATCCGGGACGGGCATTTCTCGACCCACCGGGGGCATGCGTTTGGGGGGGAGGACCGCTTGCGGGGGCGGATCATTGAGGCGTTGATGTGCGATTTCCGGGTGGAGCGGGCGGAATTGGCCGGGTTCAGGATTGCGGCGGAGAAGGTCGAGGCGATGCTGGAGAAGGTGGCGGCGGCTTTCGCGGGCATGGTCGTGCTGGATGAAGCTTCGCTTGCGATTTTGCCGGAGGGGCGGCCTTTGACGCGGATGATTGCGCGGGGGTTTGATGGCTATGATCAGGGCAAGGCCAAGCACTCGGCGGCGATCTGAGGGGTGGGATTACACGCGTGCAACGTGGGGTAAGGCTTTGAATTTATGATGTTTTGCAGAATTTATTAGGGTTTTGTTAGGAGTTTGGCGGGGGGATTCGGGGCACGCCCTGACCGGCGGGAGGCAAATTGAGCGCTGGCGCGCGCTGTTTTTATCTCGCCTCTGGCGTGCCGCCAACCGGCTTGAGCGAAGGCCGCGCCGCGCGGGAGTATTTGGGCAAAGAGCAAAGGGTGGCGTCAGGATTTGGGACCGTGGCGTTCGACGAAGTCGATCATTTTGGGCAAGAGGATGGTTTGGTCGTAACGGTCGAGTGCGGTTTGGCGGGCGGCGGCGCGCAGGGGTTGGAATTTGGCGGGGTTAGCGAGGGCTGCGGTGAGAGTCGCGCTCCACCCCGGGACGTCGAAGAAATCGACGAGGGTGCCGTTGATGCCGTCGGTGATGACCTCTTGGACCGGGGGGGTGGCGGAGCCTATGATATGGGCACCCGCACTCATCGCTTCGATCATCGACCAGCTTAGCACGAAAGGGTAGGTGAGGTAAGCGTGGGCGGTGGAGACCTGCATCAGGGCGGTGAACTGGTCGTAGGGGACCTTGCCCATGAAATGCACGCGGTTGAGGTCGAGGCGGTCTTTGACTTCATTCAGGATAATGTCTTTCCAGCCTTTGGCGCCTTTGGGCGTGCCGCCGTAGCTGACTTCGTCACCGCCGACGATGACCACTTGGGCGTTGGGGCGGGCTTTGAGCACATCGGGCAGGGCGCGCATGAAGATGTGGTAACCGCGGTAGGGTTCGAGGTTGCGGTTCACGAAGGTCAGCACTTCGTCCTGCGGGGTCAGGATTTGGCCGGTGGGCAGGGTGAAGCGGGCGAGGGGTTGCGGGGCCATGACGGTGGTGTTGACGCCGTCATGGATGACGTCGATCATTTTGCGCAGGGCTGGCGGGTATGTGGAGGCTTGCCATTGGGTGGGGCTTAGGCCGGCATCGGCGTGCAGCAGGGCTTGGCCGAGGTGGCTGGCGCGGCCTTGGGCGATGATGACCTGATCGAAGTTGGGTTTGGCGAATTCAGGATCAAAGCCGACGTCGGCGCCACGGCCTTTGTAGTAGAACTCGGCATAGATCAGCAGCTTGGCTTCGGGCCAGACCTCTTTCAGGAACAGGGTTTCGCCCCAGCCGGAATGGCCGAAGATCACGTCGGGGACATAGCCGCGTTGTTGGCGCAGTTGCAGGGCGGCGCGGGCGACGGTGACGCCACGGTCAGACATCTGGATGTAGTTGCGGCCCAGTCTTGTGGCGGCGGGGTCTGGGGCTTGGGCCTCGTGCTTGTATTTCAGGACGGGGATGGCGCTGTCGCGGGTGTTGACGATGTCTGTCAGGGCCATGCAATCGTGGCCGCGCTTTTTCAGTTCGGGGGCAAGGTAAAGGTATTGGCCGGGGAAATTCTGGTGGACGAAGAGGATTTTCATGGCAAGGTTCCGAAGGCGGCTTTCAGCAAGGCCTTGGTGTAGTCATCCTTGGGGTTCGCGAAGAGGTCTTCTGCGGGGCCAGATTCGATGACGTCGCCGTTTCGCATGACCATGACCTTGTGGGACAGGGCGCGCACGACCCGCAGGTCGTGGGAGATGAAGACGTAAGCCAGGCTGTGTTTGCGTTGCAGGTCGCGCAGGAGGCCTACGATTTGCACCTGCACCGTCATGTCGAGGGCGCTTGTGGGTTCGTCGAGGACCACCAGCCGGGGCCGCAGGATCATGGCGCGGGCGATGGCGATGCGCTGCTTTTGGCCGCCAGAAAATTCGTGGGGGTAGCGGTGCATGGTGGCGGGGTCTAATCCAACCTCGACCATGATGGCTGACACCATGTCGCGGCGGTTTTGATCGGGGGTCAGGCCGTGGACGCCAAGGCCTTCGGCGATGATCGCCTCGGCCGTCATGCGGGGGGAGAGGGAGCCGAAGGGGTCCTGGAACACCACCTGCATGTCACGGCGGAGCGGGCGGAGTTCGGATTTCGAGATGGTGGAAATGTTCTTGCCGTCGAGCAGGACTTTGCCCTCGGATGCGATGAGGCGGAGGATGGCGAGGGCCAGGGTGGTTTTGCCGGAGCCGCTTTCGCCGACGACGCCGAGGGTTTCGCCGGCGCGGACGGATAGGGAGGTGTCGTTGACGGCCTTCACATAGCCGGTGGTGCGGCGCAGGAAGCCGGAGGTGATGGGGAACCAGACGCGGAGGTTTTCGGTTTTCAGGACCTCTTTGGCGCCGGGGGCGACCGGGTCGGGGTGGCCTGTCGCGTGGGCTGCGAGGAGTTTTTGGGTGTAGGGGTGTTGCGGGTTGGCGAAGAGTTTCGCGGTGGTGTTTTGCTCGACGATCTCGCCACCTTGCATGACGCAGACGCGGTCGGCGATGCGTTGCACGATGGTCAGGTCGTGGGTGATGAAGAGGAGGCTGAGGCCTTCGGAGCGTTTGAGGTCTGCCAGCAGGTCTAGGATTTGGGCCTGGATGGTGACGTCCAGGGCGGTGGTGGGTTCATCGGCGATCAGGAGGTCTGGGCCGTTGGCCAGCGCCATGGCAATCATGATGCGCTGGCGTTGGCCGCCGGAAAGCTGGTGGGGGTAGGCGGTCAGGCGGCTTTCAGCGTCGCGGAGGCCGACTTTTTGCAGGAGTTCAAGGACGCGGGCGCGGGCGGGGGCGCCGCTTAGGCCTTGATGGAGGGCCAGGCTTTCGGTGATCTGGGCCTCGATGGTGTGGAGGGGGTTGAGGGAGGTCATCGGCTCTTGGAAGATGAAGCTGATGTCGTTGCCGCGGACTTTTTGCAGTTGGGCGACGGGGGCGCCGATCATCTGCTGGCCGGCGTAAAGGACGGAGCCGGTGACCTCGGCGTTATCGGCCAAGAGGGAGACGGTGCTTAGGGCGGTGACGGATTTGCCGGAGCCGCTTTCGCCGACGAGGGCGAGGGTTTCGCCTTTTTCGAGGGTGAAGCTGACACCCTTCACGGCGTGGATCAGTTGGCCGTCCTGGTGGAAGCGGACGTTGAGGTTCTGGACGGACAGGAGGCTCATTTGAAGGTCTTTCGCGGGTCGAAGGCAGAGCGGACGCCTTCGGAGATGAAGACCAACAGGCTGAGCATCAGGGAGAAGGTGATGAAGGCGGTGAAGGCAAGCCACGGGGCTTGCAGGTTTTGCTTGGCTTGCTGGGTGAGTTCGCCGAGCGAGGGGGCAGAGGGGGGGAGGCCGAAGCCGAGGAAGTCCAGTGCTGTAAGGCTGCCGATGGTGCCGGAAAGGATGAAGGGCATCATGGTCATGGTGGCGACGGTGGCGTTGGGCAGGACGTGGCGCAGGATGATGGAGAAGTCGGACACTCCCAAGGCTTTGGCGGCGCGGACGTATTCGAAGTTCCTTGCGCGCAGGAATTCGGCGCGGACGAGGCCGACAAGGCCCATCCAGCCGAACAGGACCATGAGGAAGGTGAGGAGCCAGAAGTTCATTGTCCAGACGGCAGAGATGATGATGATGACGTAGAGCGTGGGGGTGGAGGACCAGATTTCTATGACGCGCTGGAAGATCAGGTCGGTCAGGCCGCCGAAATAGCCCTGGATCGCTCCGGCGAGGATGCCGATGACGGAGGTGAGGAGGGTGACGATGAGGCCGAAGCTGACCGACAGGCGGAAGCCGTAAAGAACGCGGGCGAGGACATCGCGGGCGGTGTCGTCGGTGCCGAGCCAATGGTCACGGTCAGGGGCGGAGGGGGCGGCGCCGTGGACGTCGTTTATGGTGTTGTAGGAGTAGGGGATCGGGGGCCAGAGCAGCCAGCCTTGTTGGAAGCCGGTTGCCTTGTAGGTGCCTGCGGCGACGGTTTTCAGGATGTCTTCGGGGGTATCAAAGCAGTCTTGCACGCCGCCGGTGCGGATCAGGCATTGCACGACGGGGTCTCGGTAATTCGCTTCGGTGCGGAAATCGCCGCCGTAATCGGCTTCAGAGTAGAATTGCAGGAAGGGCAGGCGGAGGTGGCCCTGGTAGCTGACCATGAGGGGGTGGTCGTTCGAGAGGACCTCTGAGAAGATCGAGATCAGGTAAAGGGCTGAGAACAGGATGAGGGAATAGAACGAGCGTTTGTTGGCGCGGAAGATGCGCCAGCGGCGTTGGTTCAGGGGCGACATGGCCATCACTCGCGCCTTTCGAAGTCGATGCGCGGGTCGGTCCAGACGTACATCAGGTCGGACAGGATGCCGACGACAAGGCCAAGGATGCCAAAGGCGAACAGGGTGCCGAAGACGACGGGATAATCGCGTTCCACGGCGGATTTGTAGCCAAGTTGGCCAAGGCCATCGAGCGAGAAGATGGTTTCGATGATCAGCGATCCACCGAAGAAGACGCTGATGAACAGGCCGGGGAAGCCGGAAATGGGGATCAGCATGGCGTTGCGGAAGACGTGGCCGTAAAGCACGCGGCTTTCAGACAGGCCCTTGGCGCGGGCGGTCATCACGTATTGCTTGCGGATCTCATCCAGGAACGAGTTTTTCGTGAGCAAGGTCAGGGTGGCGAATGAGGAGATGGTAGAGGCGACGATGGGCAAGGTGATGTGCCAGAAGTAGTCTTTGATCTGGGCAAAGAAGCCAAGGTCAGCCCAGTTTTCGGAAGTCAGGCCGCGAAGGGGGAAGATGCGGAAATAGCTGCCGCCGGCGAACAGGACCAGCAGCAGGATGGCGAACAGGAAGCCGGGGATGGCGTAGGCGCCGATGATGATGCCGGACGTCCAGACATCGAAGCGCGAGCCATCAGACACGGCTTTGCGGATGCCCAATGGGATTGAGATCATATAGGCGATCAGGGTGCTCCACAGGCCTAACGTGATGGAAACCGGCATCTTTTCAAGGATCAGGCCGACGACCGAGGTGGAGCGGAAGTAGCTGTTGCCGAAATCCAGCGTCATGTAGTGGCCCAGCATGATGAAGAAGCGCTTCCAGGTGGGGATGGGTTCCTTGTGGCAGGCCGGGTCTTTCAAGGAGGGCGTGCCGGTGAAGGCAGGTTCGCAGACGATGCGGGAGAAGCCGAATTCCACCTCTAGTTGCGACACGAACTCTGGCGGCAGACCACGGGCACCGATGTAGCCGTTGCCTTTGTCGGAGCCTGCGGGGTCTTGGCCAGCATCGGAGCCGGTGCCCGAGATTTTCTCGATGGAGTTGCCATCACCTTCGACCCGGGCGGCCACCTGTTCGATGGGACCGCCGGGCACGAATTGGGTCAGGGTGAAGTTGATGATCATGATGCCCAGAAGGGTGGGGATCACGAGGAGCAGTCGCCTTAAGATATAGGCTCCCATCGGGGCCACGCGCCTTTCAGTGCAGAACGCCAGCGGCCTTGAGCTTGGCCGCCTTGTCCGCGTCATACCACCAGAAGCTCA
>JAYSQA010000012.1:0-25221 GCA_043721775.1 Rhodobacterales bacterium | reverse complement strand
CGGGTCAGCGCCTGATGGCGCGAGACTTCGATCGCCAGGTCGCCGAGTTCCAGGTTCGTGTTGCCGTGCTGAACGGCTTCACCGCACCCGGCATACCCGTCACGAAGGTCGCGGGATACGTCTGTCCAGGAGAAGGGGCAGTTCCGTCGTCACCCGATTTGTGCAACAGAGCCACCGCGGTCCCCCCTTTCATTCTTGTGCAAATATCCCCGGGGTCCGGGGCAGGCGGCCCCGGCTTTGATGCAGCCGACCACCGCATCCGATTCGATCCAACCCTTTGTGCCCAACCCTTTGTGCCCAACCCGCATGCCCAACCGGAATTCCCAACCCTTTATGCCCTGCCGGTCCCGATGCGGCCGACAATACCAACACTTGCCGCACGCAAGCCATAGCGCCCGAAACCAACCAGTTCCGCTCCTTACCGCATCGACCGCGCCCCACCCCCAAGCAAGCTGTTGCGCATTCCCCCTTTCCCCCGCGCGCCCCTGCCCCTAGCCTGCCCCACAACAGCGAGGAGCGCGCCATGACCCAAACAGGAACTTACATCACCCGAGTCTGGCTCAAAGACACCGGTCCCGCCCTTGTTCACCTGCGCGCCGGCGTCCTTCACGACATCACCTGCAAAGCCGCGCCCACCCTGCGCGACCTGCTGGAACTGCCCGACATCGCAGCCCATCTTGCCACCGTCGAAGCCCGCGCCATCGCCCCCTTCGCCGCCCTTGCAGACCTCAGGGAACCGGGCCAGAACGAGACCCGTCTGCTCTCTCCCGCCGATCTGGGCGCCATCAAGGCGTGCGGCGTCACCTTCGCCCGTTCCATGATTGAACGCGTCATCGAAGAGCGCGCCGCCGGTGACGCCTCGCGCGCCAGCGCCATCCGCGCCCGCATCGCCGAAACCATCGGCACCAGCTTGCGCAACCTTCGCCCCGGCTCACCCGAAGCCGCCGAGGTGAAGCATCTGTTGTTAGCCGAGGGCCTGTGGTCGCAATATCTGGAGGTCGGCATCGGTCCCGACGCCGAGGTTTTCACCAAATGCCCACCCATGGCCTCAGTTGGCCAAGGCGCTTCAATTGGCCTGCACCCCATCTCGAAATGGAACAACCCCGAGCCGGAAGTGGTGTTGGCCGTCAACTCACGCGGGGAAATTCTTGGTGCCACCTTGGGCAACGACGTCAACCTGCGCGATGTCGAGGGCCGGTCGGCCCTTCTTCTTGGCAAGGCCAAAGACAACAACGCCTCGGCAGCCGTGGGCCCGATGATCCGGCTGTTCGACGACACCTTCTCGCTTGACGATGTCCGGCAACTGACCCTGACCCTGACCGTCAAGGGAATGGATGGCTTCACCCTTGAAGGCCGCTCGTCGATGTCGGAAATCAGCCGGGACCCAGCCGATCTTGTCGCTCAAACCATTGGCGAACATCACCAATACCCGGATGGATTCCTGTTGTACTGCGGCACGATGTTCGCCCCGGTGCAAGACCGTGACGGCCCCGGCCAAGGCTTCACCCACCACATCGGCGACGTTGTGACCATCGCCACCCCAGCCCTGGGCCAGCTTTCCAACACCATCCGTCTGTCAACCGTGGCCCCGCCATGGACCTTCGGTAGCGCAGCGCTGATGCGCAACCTCGCCGGACGCGGCTACCTCTGACCCCATGACCAAACCCGCCGCCCGGTTTACCCGCCTTACCGCCGCCGATCGCCGCGCCGCCCTGATCGGGGCGGCGCTGGCCTGCATGGCCGAGGGCGGCATAGCCGCCTTCACCGTCGACAGCATCAGCGCGAAGGCCAAAGTATCACGCGGCCTCATCACCCACCATTTCGGCGGCATGTCGGGCCTGCTTGCCGCCACCTATGCCCAGCTTTACGCCCAAGTCATCCCCAGCGCCGACACCTTGCCCGACACCCTTCCGGACGGCGCCTCGCGGCTTGACGCCCTCTTGGATGTTCTTTTCGCCCCGCAGTTCTTCAACCGCCCCGCGATAAACATGTGGCTGACGATGTGGGGCGCCATCGCCAACACGCCCGAGTTGACGGCAGAACATCGCCTGCAATATTCCCACTATATCAAAATGGTAGCCGGTGTGATTGCCGAACGCCCGGCTTTGCCCACGGGCGTTGACCCGGCCTCGCTGGCCCGCACCTTCATTTGCCTGGTCGATGGCCTGTCGCTGCAACACTGCATCGACCCGCCCTCGATGCCGCCCGAGGTAGCACGGCAGGCCTGCCTTGATTTCCTGACCCCTTACATAGGCCCGGCATGACCCTTCGCACCCGCTTTCCCTTTCCGGTCCGCGGCATTGAAAGCCTGGCCCTGCCGCTGCCCGATGGCACGATCCTGTCGGCCAAGGTCTGGCTGCCCGAGGGCGCAGGCCCGGTTCCGGCGGTGCTGGAATACCTGCCCTACCGCAAACGTGACGGCACCCGCAGCCGCGACCAAGGCCTGCATATGTATCTGGCAGGCCACGGATACGCCTGCATCAGGCTTGACATCAGGGCCATGGGTGACAGCGCGGGCATCCTTGCGGACGAGTACACAGCCACCGAACAGCAAGACGGCGTTGACGCGATTGCGTGGATCGCGGCACAGGACTGGTGCGATGGCCAGATCTCGATGATTGGAATTTTCTGTGGCGGTTTCAGAGGCTTGCAGATAGAAGCTCTGCGGCGCTGAAGACGGTGATCCCGCTGGGGTCAACCGACGACCGCTATGCCACGGATGTGCACTACATCGGCGGCTGTCTGTCGAAAGACAACGTCGATTGGTCGGCCACGATGATGGCGCAAAACGACCTGCCGCCCGACCCGGAAATCGTAGGCCCCGCGTAGCGCGAGATGTGGATGGCGCGGATCGCCGCCAATGAGCCCTGGTCGCATATCTGGATGGCGCACCAAAGGCGCGACGCCTATTGGCAGCAAGGCTCGATCTGTCAGGATTTTTCCGCCGTGCGGGTGCCGGTCTATGCGGTGTCGGGTTGGGCCGACAATTATTCCGAGGCGATCCCGCGCCTGCTGGCGGGTCTGTCCGGCCCCCGACTGGGCCTGATCGGGCCCTGGGCGCACAGTTTTCCGCATGATGTGACCTTGGGCCCCGCCATCGGCTGGCTGCAAGAGGTGCTGCGCTGGCTGGATCACTGGTGCAAGGGGCAAGCCACGGGTATCATGGAAGAACCCACGCTGCGCGTCTGGATGCAGGACCCCGTCCCGCCGCGCACCTGCTATACTGAACGCCCCGGACGCCGGGTTGGCGAAACGGTCTGGCCCTCGCCCCATATAGCACCCCACGTGCTGTACCCCGGCCCGGTTCTGGGCCAGCAGCCCTTCGAGGGCGAGGCAACGATCTGCTCGCCCCTGTGGGTGGGCCTTGGTGCCGGAGAGATCGGCCGCTATGGCGACGATGCCGACTGGGCTTGCGACCAGCGCGAGGATGATGCGGGTTCGCTGGTGTTCCAAAGCCAACCTCTTGAGGAAACGTTTGAAATCCTTGGAGCGCCCCGCTTGCAGCTGCGCTTCAAAAGCGACCAGCCCCAGGCGCTGATCGCGGTTCGCTTGTGCGAAGTGGCCCCGGATGGCGCCAGCACCCGGATCAGCCTTGGCCTTTTGAACCTGACGCACCGCATCAGTCCGGAACAGCCGGTGGCCCTGACCCCGGGATTGTGGACGACGGCAGAGGTAGAGCTGGACGATATCGCCCACAGCTTCGCGCCGGGCAGCCGGATTGGGCTGTCTTTGTCAACCACCTAGTGGCCAATTGCCTGGCCCTCGCCGGTGCTGGCCAGCCTGACCCTGGCGCTGCAAGACTGTGCCCTGACCCTGCCACATCGCCCGACCCGGCCCGAAGACACCCGCCTGCGCCCCTTTGAGGCACCCGAAGCAGCACCTGACACCCCGGTGATCTGGCACAAGACCGCACAGAAAAGCCCGCGCCAGGTCTGCACCGACCTTTTGACTGGCCGCACGACCGTTGATTTTCCACGCTGGACTTATGATTGCGAGATGACCGACATTGGCCAACGCGTCACGTCAGAAGGCTTCGCCCGGTTTCAGATCACCGGGAATGACCCGCTCTCTGCCGTCACCGAATGCGGTTACAAGGTTGCCCTGCACCGCTCCGACGTCGTGGCGGGCCATGCCAGCGGCGCGCGGATGACTTGCGATGCGACGCATTTTCACCTGACCACCTGGGCGGAGGTCAGCGAGAACGGCACCCAGATCTTTCGCCGCGACTGGCAGAAAAGCGTCCCGCGCGATCACCTATAACCAAATGGAGCGCTTGCAGCGCACGCCTTTTATCTCGCCTCTGGCACAAGCGCCAACCGGCTTGGGCGGGCCTCCGGCGGGAGTATTTGAGCAAAGAGCAATTGGAAGATCCTCTTTCCACTCGCGTTCCGCCAATATCCCCGGGTGGGTCTGGAAGGGCAGGCGGCGCTTCGGACCGGGTCGGCGCAGCGCTTTCAGTCGGCGTGCGCCGCAACCGGGGCGCCGCGTTGTGCCATCATCTGCGGTTTGCGCAGGATCAATGCCAGCGGAATGGCGGCCAGCGTCACGATCATCATCAGCTTGAAGTCGTCGATATAGGAAATCATCGCCGCCTGGACATTCACCAGACCGTCCAACTGGCTTAACGCGGTCAGGTTTCCGGATGCCGCTGCCGGGGAAACCTGTTGCAGCACCGGATTGAACGGATTGACGCAGCACCCAGTTCGACATGGTTGGTCTGAATATTGCGCGTCAGCATGACCGAGACGATCGAAATTCCGATCGACGACCCGATGTTGCGCACCAGCGAAAACCGGCTTGTCGCATCGGCGCGGTACTTGGCGTCGATGGTGGAAAAGGCGATGGTCGACAGCGCCACGAACACCAGCCCCAGCCCTAACCCTTGCAGCACCCCGGTCCAGATCACCGGCCCCGCCCCCATCTGCGGCGAGAAATCCGTCATGAACCACAAGGAAGCCGCCGTCATCACCAGCCCCATGATCACCAGGATCCGCAGATCCACTGTGCGCACCAGCCTGCCCACCAGGATCATCGAGAACATGGTTCCCACGCCCCTCGGCCCCATCACCAGCCCGGTGGTGATCACCGGATAGCCGAAGATGCGGCTCAGCATCGGCGGCAGCAGCGCCAATGAGGCCAGAAGGATGATGCCGATGATGAAGATGATCACCAGCCCGATGCTGAGGTTGCGGTCACGGAACATGGCGGGTTCCAGAAACGGCAGATCCGCGCCATTGATATGGATCACAAAGACCCGGAAGCCGCAGACAGCCAGCGCGGTATAGATCCAGATTTCTTCCGAGGCGGACCAGTCCAGCTCTCCGCCCCGGTCAGGGATCATCTGCAAGGCGCCGATGCCGATCGACAGCATGGCAAAGCCGAAAAAGTCAAAGCGACGCTGGCGGATGATTGACCGTGGCAGATAGGCCACGCAGCCCAGAACCGCCACGATGCCGACCGGCAGGTTGATCAGGAATACCCAGCGCCAGTTGTAGCTTTCGGTCAGCCAGCCGCCCAACGTCGGCCCGATGATCGGCCCGACCATGATGCCGGCCCCCCCACATCGCCATCGTCGACCCTGCCTTTTCGCGCGGGTTGATGTCCAGAAGGAACGTCTGGCTTAGCGGCACGATGGCAGCACCAAAGATGCCCTGCATCAGGCGGAACAGCACCATGGCCTGCAAATTCCACGCAATCCCGCACAGCAGCGAGGCGCAGACAAAGCCTGCGATCGACACCAGGAACAGCTCTCGTTTGCCGATCCGGTCGGCCCGCCATCCGGTCACCGGCGTCATGATGGCGGCGGCTACGATATAGCTGGTCAAGACCCAGGTTATGGTACCCTGCGACGCGCCCAGATCACCCGTCATCGAGGGCAAGGCCACGTTGGCAATCGTGGTGTCCAGCACCTGCATGATCGTCGCCAGCATGATCATCACGGTGATCAGCCCGCGGTTGGGATATTCCCCGTTCGGGCCGAACTGGGTGGGTGCCGGTCTTGTGGATGCAGGCTGGCTCATCTTACTTGCCGGTCAGGACCGGTGGCACCAGATCGGCCCATGACCGGGTGATGCCGGTGTCAACCGCGACAGACTCGCTCATCCCCGACACCACGTTCGCACCAAAATCACCGCAGCGGATGCGAAGCGGCACGCGCTGGGTTTCCTTGAAATTCGCCTCAACCCAGGTCTCGCCCGTCGGCAGGAAGGCGAACAAAGACACGCCCGCCGTCAGAAACTGGCCCGGCTTGAACGAGGTCGCCTGATAAACCATGCCATCGGCCAGGGCTTTCACATCGGTCAACGACAGCTTGTAGGCGGCCTGATCACGCTGTGCCAAAACGGCCTGCACGGCAGGATGAATGTCGGTCGCAGCCTCGGGGTCGCAGCCTCGGGGTCGCCACCAAGGGCGATCCTTGCATTGGCCACGGCCACCTTCGACACCGCCGCCGTTTCCTGCGCCCGGCGGGCATTGTTGCGCGTCGCCCAGATCAGAGCCGGTGCCCACGCCCTTGGCCGACATGGCCTTTTGCTTGTCAAACTGATCCGCCTGATACAGCGCATCATCCGCAGCAACCTTTTCCTGCGCCAAAGCCGCCTGATAGGCCCCCTTCAACTGCTCCACCTGCAACCGGGCTGCATCCACCGCGATATTGGCCTGTTACAATGCCAGCTTGTACGGCTCGGCATCAACGGTGAACATCACAGCACCCTGTCGCACCACCTGCCCGTCCGTCACGGCAACCGACACCAGCCGCCCCGACAGATCCGAGGCAATCGCAATGCGCGCCTGATGGAAATAGGCGTTGTCGGTGGACTCGAAGCGCCCGCCGTTCACCCAATAGACCCCGGCCCCCAGCACAATCAGCAGCGGCAGCGCGATCATCAAAAGCCTGCGCCGGTTCTTCGGCTTGGGCTTGATCACGACATCGGCCCCCATCATGTAACAGCCTTACGGGGTTCGGCGGCTTTCTGGGGTTGGGCCGCCTTTTGAGGTTAGGTCTGCGCGTCCAATTGCGGTCTTTCTGGCCGAATTCCTCGGCCGGGCAAGATTAGAGACGATGCAGCCTAACGCGTCCAGAAGCTGGCGGTGCTGATCCGGGGTAATCCCGACCAAAGCCTCAGCATAGACGGCATCGGCAACCGGTTTGAAATTGGCAAAGGCTTCCAAAGCCTTGGGCGTGAGAAACACCCGCCGCACCCTGCGGTCGCGCGGGTCAGGCGCCCGGGTCACCCAGCCCATGGCCTCCATCCGGTCCAGAAGACGCGAGACGGAAATCGGCTCGATCTCCTGCAACCCGGCGAAGTGCGATTGCGCAGCACCCCCCGGCATCTTGCAGACGCGCAACAGCATGCGCCACTGGGCAGAGGTCAAACCATAAGCCACCGCCCGCGCCTCAAAAACGCTTGCGCACTGCGCGGGCGGCAGCAGGCCCCGGTTCAGACCATCACCTTGGTCCCCAAGCCATGCCCCTCAGCCGCCTTCTTCCTGGCCGAAGCTTCGCGCAGCACCTCGACCGAACGCACATCAAGCCGCGCCGCCCCGTTCCAATCGCGGGTCTGCACTTTCGGGTTCTCCAGCCGCTTCCTCGCCTCTGGGATCGCGTGAGCATACTGCGGCAGCCACTTCGCCTGCGCCACCAGCATCTCATCCACCATCTGCCAGACCTCTTCCGGCGTGCAGATCGCACCGACCAGCGGGTCATGCAGCACCGACTGTTTCAGCAGTTCCACATCGCCTGTAATCGCGGCCTTCATCCCCATGCGCTGCACATTCACGCTTGCCATGCAGGTCGCGGCACAGGCGTCGGGCAGCGTGATCCCCTCCACCATATTTATGCCAAAACGGTCGACAAAGCCGGGGCTCTCGATGATGCAATCCTGCGGTAGATTGCGGATGATCCCGCCATTCTTCACATTGAAATGCCCGCGATAGGTCCGGCCCGTCTCCAACCCTTCCAGAATATGGCTGGCGTGTTCATCCGTCCGCACGTAGTCCGAAAGTTGCCCGCCCGCCTCCTCCAGAAACTTCGGGAAATCCTCCTCGAACCAGTTCCGGTTCTCGGTCGAATAGCGCAGATAGCCGCCCGTCTCGCCATGGATCCACTCATCCATGCTGATCCAGTCCAGAATCTGATCCGGGCGCTTGCGATACCATGGCAGATATTCCGACAGGTGCCCGTTGCTTTCGGTCGAGTAGAACCCGAACCGCTTCAGCACATCAATCCGCACCTTCTCCTGCCTGGAGAACGCCGGATGCGCCTCAAACGCCGCCGTCAGCTCATCGCGCGAAACCTTGCGGCCATTGTGGCGGATATCCAGATACCACGTCTGATGGTTGATGCCCGAACAGACGATATCCACCTCTTCCATCGGCACCCCCAAAGCCCGGGAAATCTGCCGATGCCCATTTTGCACGCCGTGGCACAGGCCAACCGTATTGACGCGGCCGTGGTCAATCGCGGCCCATGTCATCATCGCCATCGGGTTGGCGTAGTTAAGAAGCAAAGCCCCCGGCTCGCACACCTCGCCGATATCCTTGCAGAATTCCAGCATCGCAGGTATGCCGCGTTGCGCATACATGATACCGCCCGCGCAAATGGTATCGCCCACGCACTGATCGACGCCGTATTTCAACGGAATGCGAATATCGTCGGCGAACGCCTCCAGGCCGCCAATGCGCACCACGTTCATCACATAGCGCGCCCCCTCCAGCGCGCGCCTGCGATCCGTCGTCGCCGTCACCCGCGTCTTCAGCCCGTTCACGGTGACAATCCGCTGAATGATCTGCGCGATCATATCAAGGTTGTGCGCGTTGATGTCCGTCAGGGCGATCTCGATATCCTCGAACTCTGGCACCTTCAGAATATCCTGACACAGCTTCTTGGTGAACCCAACCGAGCCCGCCCCGATAATGGTGATCTTGAACGCCATAACTCTCTCCCCCGGCCCGCGCGCCGCCTGTTGCTTGCAAAATTTCTAGCGCCCAAGGCCAAACCGATATAGAGAAATCTTGTGCCTTCATGGGTAATGTCATGCTGTCTGACCTTCTCGCCCACGGCCACGACATCCGCGTCCTGACGCTGCCAAAAGCGGCGGCCCCGCTGCATTGCATGGCCGCCAGCGCCGGCTATGAACAACGCAAGAACGAGGTTTACAACTGGGACGGCCTCAAACGCGGCACCCAGCCCTTCCTTGTCCTGCAACACACCACCTTCGGCGAAGGCCGCCTTGACTACGCAGGCACCAGCTACCGGCTGACCACCGGCCACACAATGCTTGTCACCATGCCGCACGCCCACCGCTACTGGCTGGAAAAGGGCGGCCATTGGGAGTATTTCTGGGCCGTCCTGCACGGCCGCGAGGCGCTGCGCCTCGCACGCGAGATACTTGACGCACACGGCCCCGTCCTGACCCTTGGCCCCGCCCTGACCGACCGTCTGGCCGCCGCCTGCCACACCCTGATCACAACGCCAAAACTTACCCCCGGCGAGGCTTCCACCGCAGCCTACGCCGCCATGGCCACCCTGCACGACGCAGCCTTCACCACACGGCCATCAGATGCTGCCCTGCCTTCCGCCCTGACCCGCGTGACCGACTTCATCGCGGCCAACCTCGCCACGCCCCTGCCCATAGGCCGCCTCGCCGACGTGGCGGGCCTCAGCCGCGCCCATTTCGTCCGCCAGTTCACCGCCGCCCTCGGCCAGCCGCCCTCCACCTTCATCCTGACCCGCCGCCTGGAACGGATCGAGCGTCTGCTGCTCGCCACCGAACTCAAAGTCGCCGACATCGCGGCGGCCACCGGCTTCAACGACGCCAACTACCTCGCCAAAGCCTTCCGCCGCTATCGCGGGATGGCCCCGCTGGAATTCCGCGCCACAAGGGCCGAAGCCACCTGAGGCCGAAGCCGCCTGATCACGCGTCCAGCGCGCCCAGCACCTCGGCCACCACCGAACGGAACCAGCGGTGCGCCGGGGTGCCGGTGCTGCGTTTGTGCCACAACATGCAGATCGTCGCCGCCGGCAACGGCATCGGCGTGCCGTAAACCGCCAACCCCAGCCGGGGTGCCATGTCCAAAGCCAGTTGCTCTGGCACCAGCGCCACCAAGTCACTTCCCGCCACGGCGATGCAAACGCCGGTGAACACCGGCATCGTCATCACCACCCGACGGCTGCGCCCCACCCGCGCCAAGGCGGCATCCCCCATCGCCCGCAAGTTCCCCTCGGGCGAGAAAACCACATGGCCAAGGTCGCAGAACAGATCCATCGGCACCTCGGCCCTCGCCGCCACCTGTGCCAGCCTTGGATGACCCAGCCGGGCAATCATCACAAAACGAGACTGAAACAACGGCTGATGCGCACTCCACGCCGGGAAATCGGTTTTGGGCACCAATGCCAGATCAATCCCGGTGCGCTCCAGAATGCCCGCATAGCTTTCGGGCAGCAAGTCCACCAGTTGCACCTGCATCAGGGGGGCGCGGGTCGCCAGAATATCCGCCAACCTTGGCATCAACATCACCGCAAAGAAATCCGATGCCGCAATCTTGAAGCTTTGCGCCACGACAGCGGGATCGAACTCGACATGCTCCTGCAACAGCCGCTCCAGATCATCCAGAATGCCCTTCAGCGGCGCCTCCAGACTACGCGCAAAGTCGGTCGGCACGATCCGCTGGCCCTGCCGCACAAACAACGGGTCCTCCAACGCCCCGCGCAGCCGGCCAAGCGCGGCAGAGACCGCCGATTGCGACAGGCCAACCCGCTCGGCCGCCTTGACCGTCGATTGTTCGGCCAACAGCGCCGCGAGGACGCGCAACAGGTTCAGATCGAAGGTCCGTAAATTCATGCGGTCAATATATACTATCCTGAAGATTTGTTTTCCTAATTCCCTGCGCAGACAGATCATGGCCCAAAGCGATGAAAGGATCACGCCATGGACCAGCGCAGCGCCCCCCTCCCGGTCGAATGGCAAGGCACAAAGTACAAAACCCTGCTGGCTGCGGCGCAAACCGCAGGCACCCTCAGCATCTTTGAAAGCCTTGACCAACCCGGTTACGGCCCGCCCCGCCACATCCACAAGGCCGAGGATGAAACCTTCTATGTTCTGGCCGGAGAGGTCGAGTTCTGGCAAGACGGCCAAACCACCCACCACGGCCCCGGCGACGTCGTGTTCATCCCACGCGGCCGCACCCACACCTTCCGCATCCGCGGAGCGTTGCCCGCCCGCATGGTGACCGTGATGACCCCCGGCGGATTTGACGGCTTCTTTGCCGAGATGGCCGCAGGCCAGTACCGCATCCCGCAAGACATGGCCCAGATCGCCGCCATCGGGGCCCGCTACAACCTCGAATTCACCGGCCCGCCTTTGGGGCATTAAGCCACGCCAAACCGGCCTGCGCAAATCCTAACGAAGAGTTAATCTATTTCATAAATTCATTTATTATCAAATACCTACCAAGGATTGCACGCGTGCAATCCTTGGTTTTTCATGCCGCGTTCAATCCCTGCAACCAAGCCCGATGCGGCAGGCATTGCTCTGCCGCACGGCCATATTCCGCCACCAACGCCGCCTGGGTCGCCCGCGCCTTGTCCCGCAGGGCCGGAACCTTTGCCATAGCCTCCCGCGCCGCCGCCTGGCTCAAAAGGCCCAAGCCCTGCAATACCGGGATATAGAGCTGGCCCTGCAAATGCGGCAGCCCCATCGGGAAGGGCTCGAAATCGCCCGCCCCGGGCAACCTCGTCTGCCATAGCGCCAACCTGTCGCGCACGAAATCCGGATGCGAGCCCGCAACATCCCGCCAGAACGCGCTGTCCCGCCGCTCGGTCACATAGTGGAACCGGATGAAATCCCGGAAATCATCGACCTGCCGCGCCACCGCCGCGTTATACCGCCCGCGCCCCGTCGGATCACCCAGCCACTCCGACAGCATCATCAACTGCACGATGGTACCATGAATCGAGGTCGCCTCCAACGGCTCCAGAAAGCTCGACGACAACCCCAGCGCCACACAATTGCCAACCCAGGCCTCTTTCTGGCGGCCCGATGCAATGCGGATGTCGTTCCTGGGGAAAATCTCATGCCCCAGCGTCGCTTCCACCTCGCGCTTGGCCTCCTCCGGCGTGGTATGCGCGTCAGAGTACACATACCCCATTCCATAGCGACCTTGCGTCGGGATCCGCCAGATCCAACCGTTCTTCTGCGCCCATGCGGTCGTGCAAGGCGCAATCTCCTCGCCCTCTTTCAAGTCCACCCAGAACGGCATCGCCCGGTTGACCGGCAACATGCCGTTGTAACTGATCCATTCCCCGCCCATCCGGGAAATGATCTCACGCCGAAACCCCGTACAGTCGAGGAACAAATCCCCCGCCATCCGCGCCCCGCTGTCCAGAACCAGGGCTGAAATGCCAGCCTCTGCCGTCTCCACACCCTTCACCTGATCGTCGATGACAGCAATGCCCTTGGCATGTCGGCGCAGCCAGGCTCCGGCCAGAGACTGATCAAAGTGGAACGCATGATGGAACGGCCCCGCCGGGATAAAGCGCCCTTCCCTCAGCGCCACCGGTGCCCGGTTCTTTCCCAGCAAATGCTGAAACAGATGTGCCTCGCCAACCGACCGCCCCGCCGCCACCGCATAAGTATCCAAGGGCACACCCGGCGACACCAGCGCCGGGTCATCAATCGGCCCGTCATATGAATGCCCCACCCGCCGCCAATCACGGTGCCTTATGCCGTATTTGATCGTGGCCCCGGTATCGCGCAGGAATTCTTCCTCGCTCAGCGAGAAGTGCTTCAGCATCTGACGGAAGACAGCCGTCGACCCCTCCCCCACCCCGATCGTCCCAATCTTCGAGGACTCGATGACCGTGACCTTGGTTCCCCAGCCTTTGCGGTTGGCCACATCCGACAGCATCATGGCCGCCAGCCACCCCGCCGTGCCCCCTCCCACAATGACGATAGCCTTTGGCAGCATGGCCAACTCCCCGCAATTTATCTAAAGTTTTGCGCCTTTCATACTTGCGCAAATATCCCACAGGGGGTGCGGGGGATGTGAAATCCCCCGCTCCTGTACCGTCAGGCCACTTCAGAGGTCTTCACCCGCGCCCATTCCGGCAGCCACTCGCCATGGGCCACCAGCAGATCATGGGTCAGGTCCCAGATTTGCTGCAAGTCCAGTTCGGCCCCGGTGTGGGGGTCCAGCATGGCGGCGTGATATATGTGCTCGGGGTTTTCGGTCAGCAGGGCCTGAACCGTCAAGTCCTGCACGTTGATGTTGGTCCGCATCAGGGCAATCAGCTGTGGCGGAATATCCGTCACGACCGTGGGTTGCAGGCCCATATGATCCACCAGCGTCGGCACTTCCACCGCACACCCATCGGGAAGCTGCGGTATATATCCCTTGTTGCCGTGGTTGCCGTAAATCACCGAAGGCTCCCCGGTGACGACCGAGTTCACGATCTGGCTGGCGTATTCATGGCTTTCCTTGACCTCGACCTCGTTGGCCTCTTTCAGGGTTGCCGCCTCTTTCTTCCAGCGGGCAATCTGTTCGATGCAGCGCTTGGGGTATTCGTCCAGCGGAATCCCAAACTTTTCAATCAGGTCCGGCCGGTCGCGCTTGATGAACCACGGGGTATATTCCGCGAAATGCTCGGACGATTCCGTCACGAAATAGCCCAACCGGGTCAGCATCTCATACCGCACCTTGTTGGGGCAGCGCGGGTTCCAGTGGCTTGGCTTGGGGAAGCGGCCCTCGCGGTAGCCTTGCTTCAGCGCCGGGTAGAGGTTCTTGTAGGACCCATCCGCCTGACGATGTTCAAACGTCATGTAAAACGCCATGTGGTTGATGCCACCGGCGCGGTAGCGGATGTCTTCCACCGGAATGTCCAGATCGCGGGCCAGTTCAAACGCGGTGCCCTGGACAGAGTGGCACAGGCCCACCTGTTTGATTTTCGGATACTTCGCCGCAATCGACCAGGTGTTGATCGCCATCGGATTCACATACTGCATCATGATCGCATTGGGCGCGACCTGCATCATGTCCTCGCAAATCGACCACAGCGCCGGAACCGTGCGGATGCCGCGCATGATGCCGCCGATGCCAAGCGTGTCGGCAATGGTCTGGCGCAGGCCGAACTTTCTGGGGATTTCAAAGTCGGTGATCGTGCAGGGGTCATAGCCGCCGACCTGAAAGCAGCAGACCACGAAATCGGTGCCATCCAAAGCGGCGCGCTGGTTGGTATAGGTCTTGACCGCGGCCTTCCCGCCGAGGGTTGAAGCCAGCTTGCCCACGATGATCTCTGACTCTTCCAACCGTTCAGGGTTGATGTCCATCAGGCGGATTTCGGCATGAGCGAGTGCCGGGCGGCTTAGAATATCGCCCGCAATGTTCTTGGTGAAGACGGCGGAGCCTGCACCGATGAAGGTGACTATCGGTTTTGCCATGGGATTTCCTCAGGTTAGGTTTCGGTTCGGACGCAAGACGCGCCCCTGTTCGCAGGTGTCAAAGTCTTGTCACTTCAATGACCCACATGGTCGCGGCCAGCCGATGGGCTGCATAAGTCCCTGTGCCATCAGGGCTTGACCCGAAAGGGTCAAAGGCACTGTCTTCAGGGCAGTGTTGCCACGCGATTGCGGGGCCTTGTCCTCGGGGTTCAAGAGGGTGACGCGGTCACGCGCATCTGGCTCCAGCCCGGTCAATCGCAAGGGTTTGGGCAGGATTTGCCGCGACATGGTGCCAAGACCTGCGAAGGCCACAAAGCGGCTTCCATCGGCGGCAATCTGGATTTCGGCGGTTATGGCA
Source organism: Rhodobacterales bacterium (assembly GCA_043721775.1). Classification (GTDB taxonomy): domain Bacteria; phylum Pseudomonadota; class Alphaproteobacteria; order Rhodobacterales; family Rhodobacteraceae; genus Stagnihabitans. The sequence continues at coordinate 10,428 of JAYSQA010000012.1, read as the reverse complement.
GGATCATGCGTGTCCAGCGGGTGGATCGTCCCCGCCATCATCCAGGTGCGGTTGGCCTTGTACCCTGCCGTCACCCGGGTCAGCACAGCCTCGTCTTCCGGCGAGAGCACGCGCAGGTCCATCTCGAACCCCATGTGCCGCTGCGCTGCCATCCAGGCGCGAAAGGCAATCGGCAGGCTGCGGCCCGTGGTGTGGCTTTTGAACGCGCCAACATGGCTGCCGGTGACGGCAGAGGGCAGGAACAAGGCCGCCGTCTGTTGCATCCGCAGTCGTTCGACGGCGTCAATGCAATCTGACAGCCAGACCCGGCAGGTCTGCTTCAAGATGCCATAGTCAATCCGCCCACCACCCGAAGCGCAGCTTTCAATCTCTACCGCCGGATGGGCGGCGCGCAGACGAGACAGCAGATCAAACATGCCCCTGCCCTGTGCTGCATCCAGAACTGGCAGCAGGCGGTTGTGATCCCATTTCAGGTAGTCGATGTCGTATTCGGTCAGCAGGGCAGAGAGCCGGTCGAACAGGTAATCGCGCACCTCTGCCCGCCCCAGGTCCAGCACCAGTTGATGCCGCCCGGTGACTTGATCCGCCGTATCCAGACTCCAATCCGGATGGGCGCGGAAGAGGTCACTGTCGGCGTTGACCATCTCGGGTTCCAGCCAAAGGCCAAAGGTCATGCCTTGCACCTGCACCGCATCAATCAGCGGTTGCAAGCCCTGCGGCCACTTCTTGGCGTCAACGATCCAGTCGCCAAGGCTGGCCGTGTCATCATCGCGGCGGCCAAACCAGCCGTCGTCCAGCACGAACCGCTCTGCCCCCACCCGGGCAGCCCGGGCAGCCATGTCAGTCAAAACTGCAAGGTCATGCTTGAAATACACGGCTTCCCAGCAGTTGTAATGCACCGGGCGCGGGCGCGCGCGGTCGGGCCACGGCACCAGACGGTCGCGCACATGGGCCTGCATCTTGACCGCACAGCCGTTCAGGCCGTGGTCAGACCGCGCCGCCGTCAATATGGCGGTGAAAAAGTGGGTTCCAAGGGGTTCCGAGCCTGCGGCGTGGCCGAACTGCACCTGCCTGCGCCCAAAGGGCAGTTCTTCGGTGATCATCCGATGCCCGCCGGGCCAGCCATAGGCAAGTGCGATAGCCGCGCCTTTGGTGTTTGTCGTGCCCTGTTCCACCAGAAGGACAAAGGGTGGCACCTCTTGCACTGGCCGCCCCTTACGCAACCGCGCACCGGGGGCGAAGGGCAAGCGCGAGGTGTGGAATTCCGCCGTCCATTTGCCAGAGAATTCAATGACCTCGCCCAAAGCCGCAGGCACCGGCAGCACCGGCGCCGCCAGCCAGCGCAGCCGGACGGGCTGATCCGAGACGAGTTCCGCTGACATTTCCACCACGCCGCCCACCAAGGCAACATGCGCGCGGCAGGTCAGACCAAGGGCCAAATCCCGCGCCTCGACAGTGCAAGCACCGCCTGCGACGCGGGCCGTGGCCGCGCTAAAGCGCGGCACAAGCGGTGCACCGGTGGTTGTCGCAATCTCCAGCGCGGGTTGGCCCTGAAATACACCGTCCCCCACCGGGCACAGGGTCAGCGGCGCCAGCCTGTCCAGCATTCCACCGTTCAGGTCATTCCGAATTGAAGCGGCAAGCTGGCCCATATCCTCGCCCTCCGGCAGCCTTGGCCCCCAACAGGCGAGGAAGGGCAGACCTTCACCCGGCGTCAGAAACAGCGTTTGGGTGGCATCATCAAGGCGGATCGGGGTCTGCATTCTGGCCTCAGGTCGCGATTTCAAACGCCGCGCGGACAAGGCGTTTGGTGTAGTCGGTCGTCGGCCGTTCCAGCACGTCGGCCACCGGGCCCTGCTCGACGATCTGGCCGTTCTGCATCACGATCACCCGATGGCACAAAGCACGCACCACCTTCAGGTCATGGCTGATGAACAGATAGGAAAGCCCGCGATCCTTTTGCAGCTTGCGCAAGAGCTCGATGATCTGCGCCTGCACCGACAGGTCAAGGGCAGATGTCGGCTCGTCCAGCAAAATGAACTCTGGCTCCATCGCAATCGCCCGGGCAATCGCCAGACGCTGGCGCTGCCCGCCCGAGAATTCATGCGGGAAGCGATTCAGGATCGTATCTGGCATCCCGGCATCGCGCAGCGCCTTTTCAACCCGCGCGATGCGGTCTTTCGAGCCGGAGCCGATGCGGTTGACGATCAGCCCTTCTTCGATGATCTGGCGCACCGACATGCGGGGGTTCAGACTGGCGAAGGGGTCCTGAAACACAATCTGCATCCGGCTGCGCAGGGGCTTCATCTGGCCACGGTCAAAGGCTTCGATCCGCTGACCAAGGAAGGTCACCTCGCCACCCGACAGCGTGTTCAGCCGCAACAAGGCCTGCCCGAAGGTGGTCTTGCCAGACCCTGACTCGCCCACCAGCCCCAAAGTCTCACCACGCTTGAGGTCAAGCGACAGGCCATCAACCGCTTGCAGCTTGGAGTAGGTGCCCCGGAATGCCCCGCCCCGGCGCAGAGTATAGGTCACCCGGATATCCTTGCCCGACAGAACAGTTTCCGAGCCGACCTCCGAACCATTGGCGCGGCCTTTGGGTTCCGCACCCAGAAGGCGTTTGGTATAGGGGTGCTGGGGGTTGGTGAAGATGGCCTCGGTCGGACCCTCCTCACGCACCAAGCCGTGCTGCATCACGTAGACATGGTCGGCGAACTGGCGCACCACCGTCAAGTCGTGGGTGATCAGGATCACGGCCATGCCGGTCCTGGCCTTCAACGCCTTGATGAGGTTGAGGATTTCCGCCTGCACCGTCACATCCAAAGCCGTCGTCGGCTCATCCGCGATCAGCACGTCAGGCTTGTTGGCCAAGGCCATCGCGATCATCACGCGTTGGCGTTGCCCGCCTGACAACTGGTGCGGATACTGGTTGATCCGCGCCTCAGGGTCCGGAATCTGCACCTCGGCCAAGAGTTCAATCGCCCGTTTCCACGCGTCAGCCTTGCTGATCTTGTTGTGGATCGTCAGAACCTCGGCCAGTTGCGTGCCAACCTTGTAGACCGGGTTCAGGGAAGACATCGGCTCTTGAAAGATCATCGACAGCCGGTTGCCGCGCAGGAACCGCATCTGAGACTGTGGCAGACGCGCCATGTCCTTGCCGTCATACATGATCGTCGTGGCATCGGCGACCCGCGCCCGCTTGGACAGAAGCCGCATGATCGCCCGCGCCGTCACCGACTTGCCCGAGCCGCTTTCCCCAACCAAAGCAATTGTCTGGCCCTTGTGCAGGGTGAAAGACACGTCCCTGACGGCCTCTACTTCCCCGCCCAGCACCTTGAAGGTCACACCCACGTTCCGGGCGTCAATTACCACGTCATTTGGCACAACATCGGTCATGTCACGCACCTCAATAAGGGTCTACGGCGTCGCGCAGGCCATCGCCCAGCGAGTTGAAAGCAAAGACGGCAATCAGCACGAAGCCAACGGGCGAAAGTATCCAGGGATAGGTCCCGATCGACGAGAAGGTCTGTGCGTCTTGCAACATCAGGCCCCACGAAATCAGCGGCGGTTTCACGGCAAAGCCAAGGAAGCCCAGGAAGCTTTCCAGAAGAATGATCGACGGAATGCCCAAGGTCACCGCGACAATCACATGGCTTAGCACGTTTGGCAGAATGTGCCGGGTGATGATCCGGCCATCGGATGCGCCAACGGCCACTGCCGCCCGCACATAATCAATCCGCGCCATCGACATGGTTTTTGACCGTACTTCTCGGGAAAGCTGCGCCCAGCCCAAGCCTACGATCACCAGAATCACGAAGCTGAGGAAGACTGAACTTGGTGAGGTGGGCGGGATCAGCGTGGTCAGCGTCAGGTACAAGGGCAGTTGCGGGAAGGCGAGGATGATCTCGACAAACCGTTGAAACCACATGTCAAAGCGCCCGCCAATATAGCCCGAGGTGATGCCCAGCAAAGTGCCGATGATGGTGATCAGCGTGATCGACACCAAAGATATCATCAGCGACAACCGGCTGCCGTAGATCCCGCGGCTCAGAACATCACGCCCCAGTTTGTCGGTGCCCAAAAGATGCAGGGGCGAGCCATCCTCCACGCCGAAGAGATGCCGCTCCATCGGGATCATGCCGAAAAGAAGGAATGGCTTGCCCTTGGCAAACAGCACCAGCTTGCGCGGATGGTCGCGGTCCGGGCCCATGATCGGCTGATAGGTGTCCTTGTCGACCTCGGCGCCGTCCACGATGGAATAGGCCACAGGCCACAGGGTGAAGCCGTCCTTGGTGAAGAACGACAAAAGGTCCGGCGGGGCCTTCGATATGGTCGGCTGGTCGGGATCCATCGGCGCCACGAACTCGGCAAAGATCGCCGTCAGCAGCAGCATGCAAACCAGCGTCAGCCCGATCATGCCGGGAACCGACCGGCGGAACCGCCGCCACACCAGCGCCCGGTAGCTTTGGTTCCTGGTATTGCCGGTCGAGATGCGATCATCCGCGGCTTCGCCTTCGTGAATGGTGCTCATGCGTCACTCCCCACCCGGATGCGGGGGTCCAGAACCGCCAGCATAAGGTCTGCGATGATGTTGCCGACAATCAGCGTTGCCCCCAGCACCAGCAAAAGCGAGGCGGTGACAAAGACATCGCCGATGGCCATGGAACCGACAATGGCCGGGCCGATGGTGGCAAGACCGAAGACGATGGCCACCTCGATCTCGCCGGTCATCATGTAGGGCAAGACCACGCCCTGATAGGCAATCAGCGGATGCAGGGCGTTCGGCACCGCATGGCGCAGGATAACCTTGCTTTCGGAAAGGCCCTTGGCGCGGGCGGTTTCCACATATTGCATGTTCAGTGTGTCCAGAAGGTTGGCCCGCATCACCCGCATGTTGTAGGCCAGCCCGCCGATTGTCGCCACAGCGACCACTGGCCAGACGTGCTGCACAAGGTTCCACGCCTTGGCCCAGTTGAACTGGAACCAGCCCAGCCACCAATCCTGCCCGCCGAATTTGGTCGAGAAGAAGCTGCCGATCTCTTGCACGTTCAGCTTGTAGGCCAGGATATACAAGATCAAGAGCGCGAACAGGAAACGCGGGATGGTCATGCCAAGGAAGGCCACGAAGGACAGCACAACGTCGATCCAGGTGTACTGCTTGACCGCCGCGATGATCCCAAAGCTGATGCCCAAGACCGAGGCGAGGATGTGGCAGGTCAGCGCTATCAGGATCGTCTTGGGCAGGCGCTGCTCGATCACGTCCAGCACGGGCTTGTTGTACAGATAGCTCTCGCCGAAATCGAGGCGGGTCACGATGCCCCAGATCCAGCGCAGATACTGGATCACCATCGGGTCGTTCAGCCCATGGGTATCGCGGTAGGCCTTGGCTGCCGCATCGGCAGCCGCCATGGTGGCGTTGCCTTGGGTGATCATATTGGTGCGAATGAAGTCGCCGTAATCGCCCGGCGGGGCCTGAATGATGATGAAAGTGATGATCGACATCACAATCAGCACCGGCACGGCCTGAGCGACGCGGATGGCCAGAAAACGCAGCATGGCTCACCTTGGGTTGGGGGAAAGGGTCAAAGGGGTTGCGGGGTCTGACCGCCCAGCCATCAGGCTGGGGGTCAGTCCATCACCGCAAGGCACTTTAGGCCTCCGGCGGACCATGGCCCGCCGGAGGTTCAAGGCTTAAGCCTCAGTTGGCCGAGATCGGACCGCCCTTGTCGCCGGGTGCTCCGGGCAGCGTGTTCGGATGCAGTTCGGCGTTGATCTGCTTGTCTTTGGCGACGAAGACACGTTCGCGGATGATGTTGTCTTCAGCCCAGTTGTACATGAAGATCGGCGCACCCGGAGGGATGTTCGAGAAGCGCTTGTTGATGATCAAGGCACCCGGATAGGCGGTCAGGCCGATACCGTCCAGATTGGTGGTATAATCGCTCTGGTAGTGCTTCATCAGGTCAGCGCGCTCTGCCGGATCACGGGTGCCGATGAACTTGTTGACCGTATCGACCATGTCTTTTTCATAGTCGAGAAGATCAAGTTCGCCCTTGCCGTTGGCCTTGTGGTGGTTCGACGTGGTAGGCCCGGTCGGTGCCAGCTGTGCGGTGTTCTGCACAACCGTAATCAACTCGGTGCCGTTGCGGATGATGATCCAGTCGAACTTGCCAGCGTCACGGGCGTTGTCAAAGTCTTTACCCGTCAAGGCGTTCAGCGTCACCTTCACGCCAATGTCGCCCATCATCGCAATCACGCCTTCGGCCAGGTTCTTGTCGGTGGCATAGTCAGACTGGGTCAGCAGGGTGACGTTCAGGTCAGCCCCGCCAGCTACGTTGACGAAACCATCGCCATCGCTGTCCTTCAGACCCGCCATCTCCAGCTCCGCCTTGGCCGAAGCCACGTCGAAGGGATAGTACACGGTCGAGGCTTTGTCGTAATAGGACGTGCCGTCGTACAGACCGCCCGGATAGATCGAGGTGAACGGGCCTTTCACAAGGCTGTCACCCAGACGCTGCCGGTCAAGGCCATAGGAAATCGCCTTGCGGAAGTCGAGGTTGCGGTTCAGGTCGCGGATCGCTTGCTGATCGGCAGTAGGCTCTCCCCAGCCATTGCCCGACAGGTTCGGGAACAACGAGTAACCAATCGTGCGCGGCCCAAAAGCCAGCTTGGCGGGCGAGGCAGGGTCGGCGGCCTTCTTCAGGCTTTCGACATAGTTTTCTGCCTGCTCAAGATTGGAAAAGTCGCCCGTACCGGCCACAGCCTGCACATCACGGTCACCCCAGGTCGAAAGGCGATACTGCATCTCGTCCAGATAGGGCAGTTGGTTGCCAGCTTCGTCAACCTTCCAGTAATAGGGGTTGCGGCGCAGCACGACCACGTCATCGGGACGATGCTCGACCACGACCCAGCCACCCATGACCGGGAAGTTCATGTAATCCGACGGGAAAGCGTCGTGGAACGACTGATAGTCCTTGCCGCCGTACTTCGGATGCTGCGGCTTCAGAAGATGGGCCGGGCCGGGGCAGAAGTTGCCGTAAGCGAAGTTGTACAGCACCGATTCCGGGAAAGCGGTGTCGAAGGTCAGCGTGAAGTTGTAATCGTCGATGTTCTTGTAAACGCCGTTCGCATAGGTCGCCTCGGACGCGCCCATCAGCGGGGTCACGTCTTTGTCCATCACGACGTCATTGTAATAGAACTCGGTGTCAGCGGTGGTAAAGGGTGCGCCGTCCGACCATTTGGCACCCTCGATCAGGTGCACGGTCAGGGTCTTGCCATCGGCAGACCAATCCCACGACTTCGCAAGGTTGGGCATCGGTTGCAGGTCAGCCGAATTCACTTCGAACAGCGGGCCGGTCCGCGTCAAGCACTCAACCAGACCGATATCAATGCCGCCCCAGCCGTAAGACTGGCCAGCCCAGAAGTTCCAGCCTTCCGGACGGCCGCCGATGACGTGACGCATCACGTCGCCATAAACGCCGGTACCATCAGGCTCGTTCGCGGTCTTGTAGACCAATGGCTCTTTCGGCAAACGCTCGGCCAAGGGTGGCAGCTTGCCCGCCGTCTCGAACGCCTTGACCCAGTCCGGCTCGTTGTACGCCGCCAGGGCCTTGTATTCATAAATGTCGGACCGGTTGACGAAAACAGGGGTGCCCTGAGCGTCAAACTTGGGCGCGTCCGGCGGAGTGGTCGGTGCCATAACATCGGCACGAACCGCCACAGCGGACACACCCAGCAAAAGCGCCGCCAAAGCGACGCGCTGGATTTTCATGGTTTATCTCCTCCCGATGACCCCGTGAGGGGCCCCTTGTTTTGCGATTTGGACGCAGCCCCGAAAGCGGTTTGATTCCTCTTCGGGTGACTGCCACTCTGCGGACAATCGGGCTTTACAACAATGGCGTTTTGCCAGATTCTATTCCGGCTTTCTCAGATTGGAACCGGCAGCCCATGAAAGATTCCCCCGACAGTGATCGCCTCAAGGGTGCGCCGAAGCATGAAAGACACTTCTACGCCGCAAGCCGCGCCTTTGGCCGCTTCGGGATGCGAATCTTTGAACCCACGACGATGGACAAGCCGCACTGGCACGGCCATGTCGAGGCGAACTTCTGCATGCACCACGCCATGGGCTATGACGTCGACAACGAAGCGGTAGAGGTGCCGCCGAACCGGCTGGCCGTTTTCTGGGCCGGTATCCCGCACCGGCTGCACACGGTGACACCGATTGGCAACGATGCCCCCAAGCTGGCCAATATCTACCTGCCGCTGGACGCCTTCCTGATGATGAACCACATCATGCCGATGCAGGTGGCGCTGCTGGGCGGTGGCATGATCCTGCTGCCAGAATCGTTGTGTTCCGAAGACATGGTGCGCCGCTGGTACGCCGACTACCGATCGGGCGATTTTGAACGGACGGAAGTGCTGAAGATGGAGCTGAATGCTCTGTTCCGCCGCGCCTTCATCGGTGCGCCCGACTTCCTGCGCTTGCCCAGGAATGAATCGGCCGGGGAACGCGCGCTGAGCTCCGTCCACATCCGCCATGTAATCGCCATGGTGCGGCTGGTTCTGGAAAATCTCGACAAGCCGCTGAAGAACGCCGACATCACCGCCGTGACCGGCCTTCACGAGAATTACGCGCTGGGGCTTTTCACCCGGATCATGCAGATCCCCTTGAAACAGTTCGTCCTGCGCATGCGGCTGATGCGGGCGCGGGCGCTGCTGGTGGAAAGCTCATTGGCCATCGCTTCGGTGGCGGAAGCGTCCGGCTTCACCTCGATCAGCCAGTTCTACCACCAGTTCAAGGTGGCCTACGGCATCGCCCCCAATGCGGTCAGAAGCCAGTATCTTGGGTGAAGCCCGTTTGGCCGAAAGAGCCGGGCTTGATGGTACCGCTTTCCCGGCTTGAACGGGAGACCTCTAGATCCACAATCTAGCGCTCTAACCAACTGAGCTAAAGCGGCACATCAGCGCCGCAGGTTTAGGCACGGCTGAGGCTGATTTAGGGACTTCACACCGGGGGGTCAACCCGGAAAATCAAGAAGTGGACCGGCGCGGCGGTGGCCAAGCTTGACAGCGGCGCGGCCCTCGCCCAAACCGCATGCAAACCGGACAAGGGGATTGCCATGGGGATCGACAAGCAAAGCGACGTTTCAGCTAATATCCAGATCGGGCCGACCGATCAGGGCATGGTGCGCATCTATATCGAGGCCGATGACGGCACCGAAATCCCGATGGACTTTGAGCCGGACGAGGCGCTCGACATTGCCGAAGACCTGCGCGCGGCAGCCGAGGCGGCCCGTGCCATGGGCGGCAAACCGGCACCCCGCAAGAAGTAAACCCGGTCTGGTAGGGTGGGGTTATAACCCCACCCTACGGGCTACCCCACCAAACCTGCGATTTCCGGATCGCGGTAAGAATGCAGCCGGACGGCGGCATGGCGGGCAAACTTGTGCAGCAAGGCCTTGCGCCGCGCCCCGGCCAAGGGCGTCTCTGCCCCCATCCGCACAATTTCCGCGTCAAAGGCATCAGCCAGGATCAACCCGGTGCCTTCCGGCAGCAACTCGGTCGGAAAATCGGCATCGACGGCCCAGAAGAAGCGGTCGCAAAACTCCAGATACCCCTGCCACTTCTGATCGGTCCTGAAATCAGCCCGGCAGGATTTGCACTCAATCACCCAAACCTCGCCCTTGGGGCCCAGCGCCATCAGATCGACCCGCAGGCCGGTGACCGGCACCATCTCTTCGACCGTGACGAAATCCATCGCCCGCAAAGCCCGCGCCACCCCACGCGCCAGACGCGCACCGGGCATCGCAGGCAAAGCCACTTCGACCAAACCCACGTGTGGCCGATGTACCTCAGCCGCAGGCACCCCTTGCACCGGCATCTCTGGCGCGCGCTGTTCCTGATCCATACCGCAAATATGAACGAAAGATGAACGTCAGGCAAGCCTTGCGTTGCGCGCCTCATGCGCCTATCTAAGTTAGTGGCGGGTTCTGCTCTTCACGTGCGAGGCAACTTTTCCAGTGGCCGATAAGCAAACGAATGGGAGCTGGCTCTGACAGGATCCTGGTCCTGCTACCTGGTGCCCACCTGAGACCTCTGGCTCTCGGGAAAACATCGTCTCCACGGCCGCTGCGGGCCCGCCACCTTTCCCCCAGCTGTTCAACTTTCGCCGGCGACCCACTTTTTCCGGTCAGCCGCTTTTCCCCAGTCGTCCACTTTCCCCCGGCAGTTCACTTCCCCATCACGCAGGCTCTGTTGCACAAATCGGGTGACGACGGAACTGCCCCTTCTCCTGGACAGACGTATCCCGCGACCTTCGTGACGGGTATGCCAGGTGCGGTGAAGCCGTTCAGCACGGCAACACGAACCTGGAACTCGGCGACCTGGCGACCGAAGTCTCGCGCCATCAGGCGCTGACCCGGCAGTTTGACA
>JAYSQA010000011.1:0-2729 GCA_043721775.1 Rhodobacterales bacterium | reverse complement strand
GGCACCTCCTTGCGCCTGGCCTTCGACGCCTTGGCCGCGCGGCTGCAACTGGCACCGGTCATCGCCGCCGAGGCGGATGACATGGCCATGCTGCGGCTTCTGGCCCGTGAAGATGCCGGGCTGGCAGTGCTCCCGTCCATCGTGGTGCAGGACGAATTGACCACGGGTCTTCTCGTAGAGGCCGCGCAGATCGAAGGAATATCTGAAACCTTTTATGCCATCACCCGAGAGCGACGATTCCCCAATCCACTGCTGGCTCTATTGTTGCAGTATTGAGCAAAGGGCCCCCAAGGGCGGTCGGCGCCGATGGACGGCCCGCGCGCAAAAGGGCGCCGTGACCGGAGGTTTTGGGAAATGGCCTAGCTGTATAGTCCCGCACTGTAGTGTTACAATTGATGCCTCAGTGACGGAGGCAATATGGGACAGGTTCTGCACGGCAGCGCCACCACGACAGAGGCAGTCCGTCGAGCGATACAGCGGAGTGAAGAGAGCGTAAGGGCGCTTGCGCGGCGCTATTCGATCAGCCCGACGACGGTGCAGAAGTGGCGTAAGCGGGATGCTGTGACCGACAAGCCGATGGGGCCGAGCGAACCGCATTCCTCAGTTCTCAGCATTGAACAGGAGGCGGTGATCGTTGCCTTCCGTCGCCATAGCCTCCTGCCACTGGACGACTGCCTCTATGCCCTGCAACCGGCAATCCCGCATCTGACCCGGTCGTCGCTGCATCGCTGTCTTCAGCGCCATGGGATATTGCGACTGCCCGACATCGAAGGCGATCTGCCCGCGAAGAAGAAGTTCAAAGCCTATCCCATCGGCTTCTTCCACATTGACATCGCCGAGGTGCGCAGCGGTGAAGTATGAGGAGGGTCAGAAAACAGTCCGGGGGACTGTTTTCCCGACGATTGGCTCTATCTGTTCGCAGCCATTGATCGCACGTCGAAATTTGCCATGGTACGGCTTTATGATGAGGCGACAAGGCGCACCTCCGTCCAGTTCCTGGAAGAGGTGCTGATCGTCGTCCCTTACAAACTGCACACAATCCTAACCGATAACGGCATCCAATTCGCCGAGCAGCCCCGCAACCGGAACACGATCTATTCGCGCAAAAGTCGCTTCGACATGATCTGCGACGCAAACAAGATCAAGCACCGCCTAACCAAACCGAACTACCCGTGGACGAATGGACAAGTCGAGCGGATGAACCGGGCGATCAAAGAGGCGACGGTCAAGCGCTACCACAACGACACCCACGAGCAGCTGCGCCAACACCTCGATCTGTTCATTGACGCCTACAACCACGCCCGCAGGTTAAAGACCCTCAAAGGCCTCACGCCAACACAGTTCATCTGGAAAGAATGGCAGGTGACCTGCCCCCCGGTCGTCCCTCGTTCATAACGAGAGTCTGGCTTGTTGATAGTTGTCGGTTTCGGGTTGGGCAAGCGCGCCGGGTGCGGAGCCCTCAGATTGCTCAAGCGCCCGGCGTGCTTCGGCCGGGCTTTTGTTCTCCAGCGAGGGATGTGGCCTGACGTTGTTGTAGTCATAGCGCCAGAGGGCCAGCTTTTGGCGGGCATCGGCTAAGCTGTCGAATATCTCCTCGTTGAGGCATTCATCCCTGAGGCTGCCGTTGAAGCTTTCGATCAACCCGTTCTGCTGGGTATGAGGAGGGTCAGAAAACAGTCCGGGGGACTGTTTTCCCGACGATTGGCCGGGGTCGATGTAGTGCCAGGCGACGCCGGTATCGCCCGCCCATTTGAGGATCGCAGTGCTGGTGAACTCAGTGCCATTATCGCTGACGATGCAGTCGGGTTTGCCGTAAATCCGGATCATCGCGGTCAACTCCCGTGCCACGCGTGCACCAGAAAGGCTGGTATCTGCGATCAGCCCCAGATTCTCGCGGGTGCAATCATCGTTGACCGCCAGAATGCGGAACTTGCGCGACGCACCGAAGGTGTCTGACACAAAATCCAGTGACCACCGCACGTTCGGGCAGTTCGGTATTGGCATCGGGGTCCGTGTTCCGCGGGCACGTTTCCTGCCACGCCGTCGCCGCACGGACAGGCCTTCCTCCTTATAAAGGCGATACAATTTCTTCTCGTTCATCGTGAACCCCTTTCGCTCAAGCATGATCCCGATCCGCCGATACCCAAACCGGCGGCGGGCGCCCGCTATCTCATGCATCTCGTTGCGGATATCCGCATGATCAGGCGGGCGCTCGCGCCGCACGGTCTTTGGATCGACACCAACGAGGTCACAGACCCGGCGCTGCGAGATTTTCGTCGCCTGTTCTCTCGAACCAATGGCGTTCACAGGCTCCATCCCGCATCGCCTTGAGTGCCGCTTCCCGCCGCTGACCCTCGCCATGGCACTCGGACCAATGGCGTGACCATGGCTCGATGTCGTCAGCGCTTTCCCAGCAAGTCTTTCAGCACCACAACGTCCAGCATCGTATCCGCCACCAGCCGCTTGAGCTTTGCGTTCTCGTCCTCAAGCTGTTTCAGGCGCCGGGCATCCGACACGTCCATGCCGCCATACTTGGCCTTCAGCTTGTAAAAACTCGCGGGGCTGATGCCGTGCTTGCAGCACACCTCTGCCACAGTCAGCCCGGCCTCCTGCTCTTTGATCATCCCAATAATCTGCGTCTCGGTGAAACGACTCTTTCGCATGCGTCTGCTCCTTCAGGGTTGGGCAGACTCTACATCAGACTGAGGGAACTTCCGGGGGGCAGGTCA
>JAYSQA010000010.1:0-46829 GCA_043721775.1 Rhodobacterales bacterium | reverse complement strand
GGTGAGTTCAGTCCAGGCCATCGTGATCTCCGTTCAGTGTTGCTACCGAACAGAATCACAACCTACTGAATTCACACAGATAGTTTCGGATCGGCCTCTGAGAGGCGGGGATATACAGCACTGAACGGACAGGTCTCGCAGATTCCATGATTCCACCAAGCAATTTTCTTGCGCCAAAGGGCATTATTTCGTCACTTCCCGCAAGAGTCTTTTTGCCGCACCGCAGAAAGCGCCGGCGCAAACCGGCTGCGCGCCCCGTTAACCTAATCTTCGCCCTCGCGGCGCAGGCTGACGCCATGACAACCACAGGGCGAAAGCTTCGCCCGGAAAGGCACCTGATGGACCGGAATATCTTTGCACAAGCCCTGGCACTTTCCCTCGGCCTCTCCGGGCTTTTGCTGCTGCCAACGCTCGGGCACGCCGCACCCAGCCAATGTTCAAACCATGATACCATGGCCGCCGAACTTGCCCGCCAGTTCAGCGAGCAGACCCATGCCATGGGTCTGGCGCAAGACGCCACGGTGATGGAGCTTTACGCTTCGGACAAAGGCACCTGGACGCTGACGGTGACGTTACCCAATGGCATGACCTGCCTGGTGGCTGCGGGCGACAATTTCGAAAGCATCACGCCCACGCAGGTGGCCAAGGGCGATCCTGCCTGAACCGACAGGGCTAGCCGGTGACACCCTTCCAGACCAGTTCCATCCCGATCAACAAAAGTGACCAGGTGACGATGGTGAAGAACAGCTTTTCCGGCAAGCGCCGCACCGCCCAGACGCCCAGAAATACGCTGGCGGCGGCGACAGGCATCAAGACGGCGGCGGTCTCCAGACTGACCAGGTTGATCTGACCAAGGAAATAGTAGGGGATAAGCTTGACTGCATTGATATAAGCGAAGGCGATGGTCGAGGTTCCGGCGAACACTGCTTTCTTCATCCCCAACGGCAGCGTCCAAACCTGATAGGGCGGGCCTCCGGTGTGGCTGACAAAGCTGGTGAAACCGGCAATCGTGGTCCAGAACAGCCCCGCACCGACCTCAGCCTTGCGCGGCGTGGCCAGAACTGACTTGCGCAGCAGTTGGCTCAACGCGAAGGCCACGGCAATCATACCGACCAGCACGGTCACCCAGGATTCAGGAATGAACTTCGCGGTGGCCCAGCCCAGACCCACCCCGATGGTCAGGCCCACGCAGGCAATCGCCAGCACCCGGGCGTCGAATTCCTTGCGGTAGGCATAAAGCCCGAACCAGTCCGACACGACATAAACCGGCAGCATCAGCCCGGCCGCCACCACCGGGTTGATCACCAAAGACAACACCGGCACTACCAGCCCCCCCACGATCGGAATGCCGCCCTTGCCCACCCCGGTCAGCACCGCGCCAATCACGGCCACAACCCAGAACTCCCAGCCGCTCATCGCGCGCATCCTTCATCTTGGCCCAAGTACTCGCGGGGGGTCCAGGGGGCTTGCAAGCCCCCGGCCTTGTCCTGCGCACCCGCTTTGGCAAGCCCGCATCACACTTTCTTCACGTGCTAGCGCAATCATCCCGAATGCACCATCCCACAGCATTCGGCCCGCACCGCTTTGCCGCAGTGCAGCGCCCTTGTGCTACGGGGCCATTTGCGCTTAAGCCAGCGGCATTCCATTTCGCTTGCAACCTTCAGGGAGTACCCCACATGGCCAGACCGAAGATCGCGCTGATCGGCGCAGGGCAGATTGGTGGCACACTTGCCCACCTCGCCGTCCTCAAGGAATTGGGCGATGTCATCCTGTTTGACATTGCCGAAGGCACGCCGCAGGGCAAAGCGCTCGACATCTCGCAGTCCGGCCCGATTGAAGGCTTTGACGCCACGATCAAAGGCGCCAACTCCTATGCTGATATCGCAGGCGCCGATGTCTGCATCGTCACCGCTGGCGTTCCGCGCAAACCGGGGATGAGCCGGGATGACCTCCTGGGCATCAACCTCAAGGTGATGAAGGCTGTGGGCGAGGGTCTTAAAGCCCATGCGCCGAATGCTTTCGTGATCTGCATCACCAACCCCTTGGATGCCATGGTCTGGGCCTTGCGCGAATTCTCAGGTCTGCCGCACCACATGGTTGTCGGCATGGCGGGCGTTCTGGATGCCGGCCGCTTCCGGCATTTCCTGGCCACCGAATTCAACGTCTCGATGAAGGACGTTACCGCCTTCGTGCTGGGCGGCCATGGCGACACCATGGTGCCTTTGGCGCGTTATTCGACCGTCGCTGGCATTCCCTTGCCTGATCTGGTCAAGATGGGCTGGACCAACCAGGAAAAGCTTGACAGCATCATCCAGCGCACCCGTGATGGTGGCGCGGAAATCGTGGGCCTGCTCAAGACCGGTTCGGCCTTCTACGCCCCTGCCGCCTCTGCCATCGAAATGGCGGAAGCTTACCTGAAAGACCAAAAACGCCTGCTGCCGGTTGCGGCTTACGTCAAGGACGCCTTCGGGCTTGACGGCATGTATGTCGGCGTTCCGGTCATTCTGGGTGCGGGCGGGGTCGAGCGTCTGGTAGAAATCCAGATGACGGACGACGAAAACGCCATGTTCCAGAAGTCGGTTGAGGCCGTCAAAGGCCTGGTCGCCGCCTGCAAGGCAATTGACCCCTCGCTGGTATAATCCATCACCCCATAATGATCCCGAAAGGCGCACTTGTGGAAAGTGCGCCTTTTCTTTTGCGGCTTTCCCCTCTTCCAGCCTTGCACGTGCTGCCGTAAGATGGCTGGCGTTGGTGATATAATGAAAGGTGACCCATGCGACCGACGTGGATGGTGCAAGCCACGGTGAACGAACCGATGGAGCTTCTGGTCTCGTTCGTGGCCCATCATCTGGACCTTGGCGCCGATCTGGTTCACCTGTACCTTGACCACCCGCATCCGCAGGCTGTTGCCGCCTTCAAGGGCCACCCCAAGGTGCAGATCACGCAATGCGACGCCCCCTATTGGGCGCGTGTGGTGCCAAGGGGCCGTCCGCCCGGTCTGCCGGGGCGGCAGCAGGCGAACTACCGGCACGTTTATGACACGCTGCAACAGGATTGGATTCTGTTCTGCGATGCCGACGAATATCTGGCCCCGTCCGAGGAAGTTGCTGCGATTCTGGCCCGCCAATACGCCCGCACCGATTATCTGCGCATCGAGGTCGCCGAAAAGGTGCTGCCGCCTGACATGCAGCCCGCGACGGTCTTCGAGGGCACCTACCGCACCGGCCAGCCCAAAGGTGCGGACTATGCGCTGGAGATTTACGGGGCCGCCCTTGCGCCAATGCTGGAACGCGTGGTAGCGGCCCATGACGTTGGCAAAAGCATCGTGCGGCGCGGCCTGCATTGCACCTTGCGCACACACATGCCGCTTCAGGTGCAGCCCGGTCCCGGCCACCCCGAGGCGGGCCCCAAGCTGACATGGGCCTGGATGCCCGGCACCTGGCTGGCCCATTTCGACGCGCTGACGCCTATGTACTATCTGGTCAAGTTGCTGGCCCGGCATCTGGTCAACAAGGCTATTCTCGACTCGGGCCGGCGGACCGGCCAAAGGCATCCATCGCGCGAAGAGCAGATGGCCTTTGCCGTAGCGGCCTGCGCCCATCAGAACCCGGCCGGGGTCACCGAGGCCCTGCACCGCCTTACGCCGCAGTCGATGGCGGCCCTGCGCCGCCGCGGCCTTCTGGTCGATCTGGCACTTGCTCCCGACCAGACCGCGCACAAATATTTCCCCGATCTGGCGCTGGACTACTCGCCAGAGGCGTTTGACCGCGCTCTGCGGATCAAACACGCAGCCACTTTGGCCGCGATTGGCGTGGCCTGACCCCGGCGCAACCGCTGCCATCCTGACTGCGCAATCGGCGGGTAGCCTTGATTTGCGGTCGGCGCGCCGTCGCCTTCCTTAGTATTCTCCTATTGGAACCTCCGCCTCGGTGATCTACTAGAACGGTCGTTCCGCAGTTCAAGAAAGGTGCCCGATGCGCGCGAGTTGGATGGTTCAGGCCACGATGAATGAACCGCTTGATCTTCTGGTGGCCTTTGTCTCGCACTACATCGACATGGGCGCCGACCTGATCCACCTGTACCTTGATCATCCGCACCCCGAAGCCGAGGCTTTGTTCGGCAACCATCCCAAGATCCGCATGACGCGCTGCGATGCGACCTACTGGGCGCGCGTGGCCCCCAAGGGCCGCCCGATGGGCCTTCCCGCCCGCCAGATGGCGAACTCCATGCACGAGTATCAGCAACTGCAGCATGACTGGATGCTGATGTGCGATGCCGATGAATATGTGGTGATCAAACAGGATCTGGGCGGGGTTCTGGCCGCCATACCGGACAGTATCGACTATGTGCGCGTGAAGGTGGCCGAGAAGGTTCTGCCGCCCGGCATGGTCCCGCAGACGATCTTCGAGGGCGCTTTCCGCCTGCCTCGCACCAAGGGCAAGGCCTTTGCCGCCGAGATTTATGGCGCGAAAGTGGCGCCTTTGCTGGAACGTGTGGTGGCAGGCCATGACATCGGCAAAAGCATCGTCCGGCGCGGTGGCGATTTCGCGCTGAACGTCCATACCGCGATGGCCCGTCAGCCTGGCCCCGGTGACCTTGTGCCGCCGCCCGTGCCGGTGGGAGAGTGGTTGCCCGATGCCTACCTCGCCCATTACGATGCACTGACGCCCCTGCATTATCTGATCAAGCTGCTGGGAAAATTCGTGGCCAAGCGCACGATGGAGCGGGCGGGCCGCAAAGCCGGCCCAAGACACCCGTCGCGGGAGTTGCAGATTGAACTGGCGGCGGCGGCCTGCGCCGACCCGGACCCCGTTGCGAAAACCGAAATTCTGCACCGGCTGACGCCCGACTCGCTGGCTGCCTTGAAGGCGTTTGGTTTGCTGGTGGATCTGGGCCTTGCCCCTGACCTGATCGCCCGCAAGCATTTTCCCAATGTGGCGCTGGACTTCACGCCTGAGGCTTTTGACCGCGCCCTGCGCATTAAACACGCCGCGACATTGGCCGAAATGGGCATCGAATAGGCAGCTGTCTCTGAAACCCTTGGCTCAGCAGCGGCCCGCCGCCTTGACACCAAGGCCAAAACGCTGGCCGTTTCGCGGGTTTGACCGGGCCGCACCCCAAGCGTTTCAGCAGCGGATTTGAGGCAAATGCTTGGGAATGTGCCTGCCGTTTTCGGCACTTGAATCATCGCCGGTCGTACTCTAACTGGGGCGCTCTCATGTTCAAGGAAGGTTTCCGTATGCGCGCGAGCTGGATGGTTCAGGCCACGGTGAATGAGCCCCTTGATCTGTTAGTGGCTTTTGTATCGCATTATCTGGAACTGGGGGCAGACCTTGTGCACCTGTGTCTTGACCGCCCCCACCCCGAGGCGGAAGCCCTGTTCGACGGCAATCCCAAGATCCGCATGACGCGCTGCGACCCGGCCTATTGGGCCGAAGTCTCGCCCCGGGGTCGCCCGATGAACCTTGCGGGCCGACAGATTGCCAATGCCCAGCATCTGTATCCGCATCTGCAATATGATTGGCTGTTGACCTGCGATGCCGATGAATATGTCCATGCCAAACAGGATATGGGCGCCGCACTGGCCCTTGTGCCCGAAACGCTGGATTTCGTGCGCCTGAAGGTGGCCGAAAAGGTTCTGCCGCCTGACCTGAACCCGCAGACGATCTTCGAAGGAATGTTCCGCCTGCCCAGAGAGCGGGGCAAGACCTATGCCACGGAAATCTATGGCCCCAAAGTTGCGGTTTTGCTGGAGCGTGTGGTGGCGGGCCATGATCTTGGCAAAAGCATGGTCCGGCGCGGGCGCGATATGGTGATGCACATCCATGCGCCAACCGCCTTGCCCGCCGCCCCGTCAGACCGCACCCCACCCCGCGAGCCTGTTGGCGACTGGCTGCCGGGCGTCTATCTGGTGCACTACGATGCCCTGACGCCGTTCCATTATCTGGTCAAGCAACTGGGGAAATATTTGACCAACCGCAAGATTGCGCAGGCCGGTCGCAAGCGTGGCCTAAGGCACCGCTCACGCGAGTTGCAGGTCGAATTGGCCGCCAGCGCCTGTGCAGATACGAACCCCGTCGCAAAGACCGAAATCTTGCACCGCCTGACGCCCCAGTCGATGGCGGGCTTGCAGAAATATGGTTTGCTGGTGGATCTTGACCTTGCCCCGGATCAGATTGCGCGCAAGCATTTCCCCGGTGTGCCGATGGATTTCACCCCCGAGGCGTTTGACCGCGCGCTGCGGATCAAGCACGCCACCACGCTGGCGGAAATGGGCATCGGCTAAGGCAGCACCCCGTCGAAGTCTGCCCCGATGCATAGGCGCATATCCACGCCTGTGTTCCGGTCACAGGATCGCCGTCGCAAAGCGGTCAATCCGGTTGCCTTCCCGGTAAATCAGGCCCACCACAACCACCGCCAGCGCGCCAGTTGCAGCACCGCCCAGAATGTCGCTGGCGTAGTGAATGCCCAGATACACCCGTGACAGGCAGATCAGCGCCGCCAGCCCCAACAGCACGGCGCCACGCCCCCACAGCCCCTTGCGACAAAACGCCAGCACAACCGCAACCGCAGCCGTGGCGTGGTCCGACGGGAAAGACCAATCCGCGCTGCGGGCGATCAGCAACCGGGTCACTCCGGCATCATAGGGCCGCACCCGGTGCACCAACAGCAGCAAGCCTTGATTAAGCGCAAGCCCCAGCAGAAACGCCAGCCCCGCAACAAGGGCTGCATGGCGGACATGCAGCCTGTCGCGCCGCGCGAACCATTGCACGGCCACAAGGCCTACGATCACCGGCACGCCATAAGCCGACGCCGCCCGCATGATCGCGTCCAAGGCGGGTTGTCCGGCCTGCGCGTTGATCCAATGGGTGATGACAGCGTCCATGGCAACCTCCAGCTTGTTTTGCCACTTTTGACGGACCTTCGCCGCAAAAGCCAGTGCCCTTGTGGACAGGACGGCTCCCCCAACGGATGCCCCCGGCTTTGCCGCCACCGCGTTGACTTCCCCCGGCCCGCCCGCCAAATTCCCGACCAGACCGGAGGCCCGCATGACCCATTCCCCTGACACCCACTTCCTTGATGACGAGCTTGAAGGCCGCCTGATGCGGTATGCGGCCATCGACAGCCAAAGCGATCAGGACAGCCCGGCCTCGCCCTCAACCCAAACCCAGTTCGGGATGCTGACCCTGCTGCGTGACGAGTTGCTGGCGATGGGGGCGCAGGATGTCACGCTGACCGGCTATGGCGCGGTTCTGGCCACGGTTCCGGGAACCGCCCCCGGCCCCACCGTTGCCTTCCTCGCCCATGTCGACACTGCGCCCGCCTTCAATGCCACCGGCGTCAAACCCCGCGTCCATCGCGGCTATAACGGAGGTCAGATCACATATCCCGACGCGCCCCTGATCCTGTCGCCCGAAACCTCGCCTGAACTGGGCAAAAAGCTGGGCCACACCATCATCACCGCTTCGGGTGCCACGCTGCTGGGTGCCGATGACAAGGCCGGCGTGTCCATCCTGATGACCGCCGCCCGCCACCTGCTGACGACCCGCGGTTTGCGCCATGGTCCGGTGCGCCTTGCCTTCACCCCGGATGAGGAAATCGGCCGAGGGGTCAACAAGCGCCTGCCCGCTGACATTGCCGCCGCCTTCGCCTATACCTTCGACGGCTCCACGGTGGGCGAGATTGAATATGAAAGCTTCTCCGCCGATGGTGCCACCGTCAAGATCACCGGTGTGTCGGCCCATCCCGGCTGGGCCAAGGGCAAGCTGGTCAACGCCCTGACCCTGGCCGCCCGCCTGATCTCCGCCCTGCCGCTGGCCACCATGACCCCCGAAGTGACCGAGGGCCGGGAAGGCTTCCTCCACCTCACCGACATGACCGGTAACGCCGCCGAAGCCACCCTGCGCTTCATCTTGCGCGATTTCGAACGCCAGGGCCTTGCCGAAAAGGCCATGCTGCTGCGGCAGGCCTGCGCCAACTTGGCCGCCGCCGAGCCTCGCGCCGCCGTCTCCCTCACCATCACCCCGCAATACCGCAACATGCGCTACTGGCTCGAAAATGACATGCGCCCGGTCAACCTTGCCCTGACCGCCGCCCGTGCCATCAGCATCGAACCGGTCTCCAAAGCCATCCGCGGCGGCACCGACGGCTCCCGGCTGACCGAAATGGGCCTGCCCACCCCCAACCTCTTCACCGGCATGCAAGAGATTCACGGCCCCTTGGAATGGATCTCGGTGCAGGATATGGCCGTGGCCACCGCCCTCATGCTGAAAATCATCGAAACCGCCACCGACTAACCCCCCGTTTCATTGCCCCCGACATCAATCCCCCGCCCCCCCTTTCATTCTTGCACAAATATCCCACGGGGGTCCGGGGGTGTGAAACCCCCGGCGGCCAGCCCGGAAACCCATCATGTCCCGCCCGATCTCCCCCTATCACCAGCCCGGTTTTTACGATGAGGCACTCGCCAAGGGCCGCCACCGCGATATCGTCGGCGGCCGTTGGGAAGAGACCGGCCTGATCCAGATGCAACTTCTGCTCGCCGCCGGGCTCGACCGTCATCACACCCTTCTCGACATCGGCGCCGGTTCCCTGCGGCTGGGCTGCCGCGCCGTGGCCTATCTTGATGCCGGCCACTACTGGGCCACCGACTTGTCCGGTGCGCTTCTAAAACGCGGCTACGACCTTGAACTGCAAGACAAATCCCGCCTGCCCGCAGACCAGCTGATCGAGGATGCCAATTTCGCCTTCCCCGGCGTCCCCGCAACCATCGACATGGCCATGGCCTTCGCCGTCTTCACCCACCTGCCGCTGTCTCACCTGCAAGCCGCCCTGCCAAAGGTCCGCGCCCGCTTCCCCCGCCTGCAAAAGCTGCTCTTCACCGTCTTCCTCGCCCCCGATCCGCAGGCGGCCTATGCGCCGCTCCGCCAACCTGATGGCGTCGTCACCCACCCCAACCGCGCCCCCTATCATCACCTTGGCCCCGATGTCCTGCACACGGCCCAAACCGCAGGCTTCACCGCCGCCCTGTCCGACCCCTGCTTGCCACGCGGCCAGATCCTCTGCACCGCCATTCCAGGCTGACTTGATTATTCGCCCCACCCGGCGGATCATCCCCCTACATTCAGGAGGCTGCCATGCGCCCAATGCTCGCCGCTTTGCCCGCCCTTTTCCTCTGCCTGCCCGCATACGCCGAACCCCTCTCCGCCGAAATCGGCACCAAGGGCCTGGCCGAGGTTGAAATGCGCCTCACCGCCCTGCCCAGCCGGACCAATGCCGAAACCTTCAGCCTCGGCGGCGTCCAGTTCCTGCGTGCCATCGAGATCAGCTTTCAAGACCGCTGGGCCGCAGGCCTGACCGACCGTTCCGCCATGTTGCCCCTGCTGCGGATGCCCCTGCCGCCCAACCCGAACCCCAAACCCTTCGACCCGGCCTCGGTCGCAAGCATCTTCATCCACACCGGCGACAAGCTGTCCGAGGCAAAGGCCACCCTCGCCACCCTGTCCGACAGCGCCGATTTTGGGGTGGAAATCGCCCTCTCCGACCTTTGGTTCGACGTCAATGCCAACGCCACCCGCGACCCCGGTGAAGGCATCGCCGACATCATCAGCACCACCGCCCTCGGTGCCGAGGTGCCACCTGCCACCGATGGCACCATCCCGCCCCAGACCCTGCCAACCGTGCGCTTCGATGGCGCCGATGCCAGCTGGCTCACCGCGTATGCCGACCTGTTGAACGCCTTTTGTGACATGGCCCGCGCCTATGACCCGACCGGGCCGCTGACCCGCATCATCGCCGCCCGCGACACAATGCGCTCTCTTGGCCCGGTCTCGCCAGACTTCATCTTCGGCGACATGGGCAACGGCCCTGCGGCGCTGGATGCCTTCGACCTGATCGCCGTCATTCTTGCCACCCTGAACCAGCAACCTGACAAGGCTCGCATGGCCTCGGCCCGCGATCACCTGCTGGCCACTGTTGCCGAAAACCGTGCCTTCTGGGACCGCGTCACCCTGGAGACCGACGACGCGCAGGAATGGCTGCCCAACGAACACCAGCACTCCGCCATAGGCTTTGACCTGCCGCCCGGCACCCAAGCCAGCTGGCTGGCCGTTCTGGCCGATCTGGAGGATGTCCTGAACGGCAAGAAACTGCTGCCGTTCTGGCGCGTGGGCCCGCCTGCCGGGATCAATCTGGCCCAGATCTTCACCGACCCCGCCCCGATCGACGTGGCCGGCTGGGCGCAAGGCTGGGCCGCCCTGCCCTATCTGGAAAAGGGACCTGTGATCGACACCGCCAGCATCGACGCCTTTGACCGCCTGATGCAAGGCCAATCCATGCTGTTCTCGCTCTACCTGAACTGACCTGTTCCCTCGGGTTCCCCGTATCTTTCCCCCTGCACCCCTTTCATTCTTGCACAAATATCCCACGGGGGTGCGGGGGTGTGAAACCCCCGCTTCCAAGGTCGGCCAGGTGAAATCCCAGTTTCAAGATTGCCGATTTATTACGCGTGATCACAAAATTTTTTACTGTGATCACAAATGTCGTTTTTCCCGCCCTCCCGACCTTTTCCCATTATGCCGCCGCAGCATTCTGTGTCAGAACCCGCCAAATCCACTTTTCGGGGCGCAAGATGAACATCCACGAATACCAGGCCAAGGCCTTGCTGCGCAGCTACGGCATTCCCGTGTCAGACGGCCGCGCCGTGACGCGCGCCGAAGAGGCCAAGACCGCCGCCGGTGAACTTGATGGCCCGCTTTGGGTGGTCAAGGCGCAAATCCATGCCGGTGGCCGTGGCAAGGGCCATTTTGTCGAGCCTGAGGCTGGTGAAAAAGGCGGTGTCCGTCTGGCCCGCTCGGTCGAGGAAGCCGCCGAATTCACCCGCCAGATGCTGGGTCGCACCCTTGTTACCGTGCAGACCGGCCCCGCAGGCAAGCAAGTCAACCGCGTCTATATTGAAGACGGGTCGGATATCGCCAAGGAATTCTACCTCGCCCTGCTGATCGACCGCCAGACCTCGCGCATTTCCATCGTCTGCTCGACCGAAGGTGGGATGAGCATTGAAGACGTGGCCCATGACACGCCGGAAAAGATCCTGTCCTTCCCGGTCGATCCTGCCACCGGTTTTTCCGAATTTCACGGGCGGCGTGTCGCCTTCTCGCTGGGTCTGACCGGCAATCAGGTCAAGCAATGCGTCGGCATCGTGAAGAACCTCTACCGGATGTTCGTCGAAAAAGACATGGACATGCTGGAGATCAACCCCTTCTGCATCATCAAGGACGGCAGCCTGAAACTGCTGGACGCCAAGATGAGCTTTGACGGCAACGCCATGTTCCGCCATGCTGATATCGCCGCCCTGCGCGATGAGACGGAGGAGGATTCCAAAGAACTCGCCGCCTCAAAATTCGACCTGAACTATATCGCCCTCGATGGTGAAATCGGCTGCATGGTCAATGGTGCTGGTCTGGCGATGGCCACGATGGACATCATCAAGCTGTACGGAGCCGAGCCCGCCAACTTCCTCGACGTCGGCGGCGGTGCCACCAAGGAAAAAGTCACCGAGGCCTTCAAGATCATCACCTCTGACCCGCAGGTCAAAGGCATCCTCGTCAACATCTTCGGCGGCATCATGCGCTGCGACATCATCGCCGAAGGCGTGCTGGCTGCGGTGAAAGAGGTCGGCCTGAAGGTCCCGCTGGTAGTGCGCCTTGAAGGCACCAATGTGGAGCTTGGCAAGGACATCATCCGCAACTCCGGCCTGAACGTCATCGCCGCCGACAACCTGTCGGATGCGGCCCAGAAGATTGTCAAAGCGGTGAAGGGGTAGCGTCTTGGGATTCGTGGAAGCCTTTGAGAATCTGGGGTACGAAGTCCAGAATCCTCAGCAGACTTGGTCAGCTGAGAAGCCCAATGGTGTTTGCATAACTATCTGGAAGAAGTTCCTTAAACCGAGAGATAATAGGTCCTACTATGATGGTTGGGAGATATGGCCTGAGTTGGTCAATTTTCGCAATCCGGCCCACGGAAACACCAAGCTCATCGCCCATCTCACTTCTGCGGTGGAAAAGTTCAACGGCCGCGTTGACGCGATCTATCTTCTGGGTAGTCCTGAGACTGGTTATCAAGACGCGGTCCCATGGGATACCGTAACGCGCGGGGGGTATTGGCGGGTCACGAAGTTCAACCCCAATACTGGGCTTTATCGAGCCGACCTCTTTCGGCCCAACGAACCGACACCAGCACCAGTAATCATTCAGCGCGTCTAGGGAATTCAGAATGTCCATCCTCGTCAATTCCAACACCCGCCTGATCTGTCAGGGATTCACCGGCAGCCAAGGCACCTTCCACTCCGAACAGGCGATTGCCTACGGCACACGTATGGTCGGCGGCGTCACCCCCGGCAAGGGCGGTTCGCTGCACCTTGGCCTCCCGGTCTTCGACTCGGTCCACGACGCCAAGCGCGAGACGCAGGCGAATGCCTCCGTCATCTACGTGCCGCCGCCCTTCGCCGCTGACAGCATCCTTGAGGCGATTGATGCCGAGATGGAGCTGATCGTCTGCATCACCGAGGGCATCCCGGTGCTGGACATGATGAAGGTCAAGCGTGCCCTGATCAATTCCAAGTCCCGCCTGATCGGCCCAAACTGCCCCGGTGTGATGACCCCCGGCGAATGCAAGATCGGCATCATGCCGGGCAGCATCTTTACACGCGGCTCGGTCGGCGTGGTCAGCCGCTCTGGCACGCTGACCTATGAGGCCGTGAAGCAAACCACCGACGTGGGCCTTGGCCAATCCTCTGCCGTGGGCATCGGCGGCGACCCGATCAAAGGGAGCGAGCATATCGACATCCTTGAGATGTTCCTCGCCGATCCGGAAACCCATTCCATCATCATGATCGGCGAAATCGGCGGTGCCGCCGAAGAAGACGCCGCCCAGTTCCTTGCCGATGAGAAGAAGCGCGGCCGCTGGAAGCCCACCGCAGGCTTCATCGCCGGCCGCACCGCCCCCACCGGCCGCCGCATGGGCCACGCCGGCGCCATCGTTGCCGGTGGCAAAGGCGACGCGGAATCGAAGATCGAGGCGATGAAGCGCGCCGGGATCATCGTCGCCGACAGCCCCGCGACGCTGGGTGAGGCCGTGATGAAAGCTTTGGGGCGTTAAGACGGTATTCGTAGGGTGGGGTTAAACCCCACCCTACCCCGCACATTCAGGAGGCACAGAACATGACCGAACAAACCCCCAACGCCGCATTCCGTGCCTCTTCTTTCCTTCAGGGGGCCAATGCGGATTATGTCGACCAGCTCGCCGCACGATATGCCGATGATCCGGCCAATGTCGACGGCCAGTGGGCGGAGTTTTTCCGTCTGCTTGGCGACTCAGGGATGGAACAGAAGCGCGCAGCACAGGGCGCGTCCTGGGCCCGGTCTGACTGGCCGCCGCAGCCCAATGATGATCTGACCGCCGCCATGACCGGCGAATGGCCGGTGGCTGCCGAACCCAAAGGGGCGGCCAAGCGCATCACCGAAAAGGCTGCCGAAAAGGGCGTCAGCCTCAACGATGCGCAGGTGCGCCGCGCCGTTCTGGATTCAGTCCGCGCCATCATGCTGATCCGCGCTTACCGCATCCGGGGCCACCTTGCCGCTGATCTGGACCCGCTTGGGATTGTCGAGCGTGGCCATCACCCGGAACTTGACCCCGCGTCATATGGCTTTACCGAAGCTGATATGGACCGCCCAATTTTCATCGACATGGTGCTGGGTCTGGAAATGGCCCCGATCCGGCAAATTGTCGAGATCGTGAAGCGCACCTACTGCGGCACCTTTGCCTTGCAATACATGCACATCTCCAACCCCGAAGAGGCGGGTTGGCTGAAGGAGCGCATCGAAGGCTACGGCAAGGAAATCGCCTTCACGCGTGAGGGTCGCAAGGCCATCCTCAACAAGCTGGTCGAGGCGGAGGGGTATGAAAAGTTCCTGCATGTCAAATACATGGGCACCAAGCGTTTCGGTCTGGATGGTGCTGAAGCCCTGATCCCGGCGATGGAACAGATCATCAAGCGCGGCGGCAATCTGGGCGTGCGCGAAATCATCGTGGGCATGCCGCACCGGGGCCGGTTGAACGTGCTCGCGAATGTGCTGCAAAAGCCGTACAAGGCAATCTTCAACGAATTTCAGGGCGGCAGCTACAAGCCCGAGGATGTTGACGGTTCCGGCGACGTGAAGTACCACCTTGGCGCCTCGTCGGACCGCAACTTTGATGGCAATTCGGTGCACCTGTCGCTGACCGCCAACCCAAGCCACCTTGAGGCGGTGAACCCGGTTGTCCTCGGCAAGGTCCGCGCCAAGCAGGATCAGTTCGGCGACACCGACCGTCAGCAAGCCATGCCGATCCTGTTGCACGGCGATGCGGCCTTTGCCGGGCAAGGTGTTGTGGCGGAATGCTTTGGCCTGTCGGGGCTGAAAGGCCACCGCACCGGCGGGACGATCCATATCATCGTGAACAACCAGATCGGCTTTACCACCGCGCCGTCGTACTCGCGCAGCAGCCCCTACCCCACCGACATCGCCCTGATGGTGGAAGCCCCGATCTTCCACGTTAACGGCGATGACCCGGAAGCCGTGGTACACGCGGCGAAAGTGGCGACAGAGTTCCGCCAGAAGTTCCACAAGGATGTCGTCATCGACATCTTCTGCTACCGTCGCTTTGGTCATAACGAGGGCGACGAGCCCATGTTCACCAACCCGGCGATGTACACCCGCATCCGCAAGCAAAAGACCACGTTGCAGCTTTACGCAGAGCGTCTGGTCAAAGACGGCCTGATGCCCGAAGGCGAGATCGAGGATATGAAAGCCTCGTTCCAGGCCCGCCTGAATGAAGAATATGAGGCTGGCAAGACCTACAAGCCCAACAAGGCCGATTGGCTGGATGGGCGCTGGAAGAACTTGCAGCCCAAAGATCTGGAAAACTACCAGCGCGGCGAAACCTGGATCAAGCCCGAGACTTTGGCCGAAGTGGGTGCGGGGCTGACCCGCGTTCCGGAAGGATTTGACATCCACAAGACCGTCGCCCGCCAATTGGAATCCAAGAAGGAAATGTTTGCGACCGGCAAGGGTTTTGACTGGGCCACGGCAGAGTCTTTGGCCTTTGGCAGCCTTGTCACCGAAGGCTTCCCGGTCCGTCTGTCCGGTCAGGATTGCACCCGGGGCACTTTCAGCCAACGCCACTCGGCTTTCGTCGACCAGATCACCGAAGAACGCCACTACCCATTGAACCACATCCGCGCCGGGCAGGCGCGATATGAGGTGATTGACTCCATGCTGTCGGAATATGCGGTCTTGGGCTTCGAATACGGCTATTCGCTGTCGGAACCCAACGCCCTGACCATGTGGGAGGCGCAGTTTGGTGACTTCGCCAACGGCGCGCAGATCATGTTCGACCAGTTCATCTGTTCAGGCGAGTCGAAATGGCTGCGGATGTCGGGCCTTGTCTGCCTGCTGCCGCATGGCTTTGAAGGTCAGGGACCGGAACACTCTTCCGCCCGTCTGGAACGCTTTCTGCAATCTTCAGCACATGACAACTGGATCGTTGCGAACTGCACGACACCGGCGAACTACTTCCACATCCTGCGCCGCCAGATGCACCGCGATTTCCGCAAGCCCTTGATTCTGATGACGCCGAAAAGCCTGCTGCGCCACCCGATGTGCATTTCTGATGCAGATGATTTCACCGATCATTCCACCTTCCACCGCGTGCTGTGGGATGATGCGCAAAAGGGCCACTCGACCGTCAGCCTCAGCCCGGATGGCCAGATCAAGCGCGTCGTCCTGTGTTCGGGCAAGGTCTACTACGATCTTCTGGCCGAACGTGACGCCCGTGGCTTGACCGATACTTACCTGATGCGGGTCGAACAACTTTATCCGGTGCCGACGGTCTCGCTTACCGCCGAACTGTCGCGCTTCAAGAACGCCGATGTGGTCTGGTGTCAGGAAGAACCGAAGAACGCCGGGGCCTGGTCCTTCATTGAATCCGAGATTGAAACGCTGCTGATGAAGATCGGCGCGAAATCACCCCGTCCACGCTATGCCGGGCGCGTAGCCTCGGCCTCTCCCGCCACGGGTCTGGCCAGCAAACACAAAGCCGAACAAGCAGCCCTCGTGAACGACGCCTTGACCTGAGGAGAAGACAATGACCGACGTTATGGTGCCCTCATTGGGCGAAAGTGTCACCGAAGCCACCGTCTCGACCTGGTTCAAGAAGGTCGGCGATGCGGTGAAACAGGACGAGATGCTGTGTGAACTGGAAACCGACAAGGTCTCGGTCGAGGTGCCCAGCCCGGTGACCGGCGTTCTGGCCGAGATTATCGCGGTTGAAGGCGCTACCGTCCCGGCTGGCGCGCGTCTGGCCATCGTGACCGAAGGGGCCACAGCGGCGCCCAAGGCCGCAGCGCCGGTCGCCACTCCTGCTCCTGCTCCCGCAGCAAAGGATGGCGAAGACGCCCCCGCAGCGAAAAAAGCCATGGCAGAGGCGGGCCTGACCGCCGCGCAAGTCACCGGCACGGGCCGCGACGGCCGGATCCTGAAGGAAGACGTGACCGCTGCCATCGCGGCCCCGGCCGCCGCTGCCGCCATGGCCCCGGCCCCCGCCGCCATCCCGCGCGCGCCGATTCCAGCGGATGATGCCGCCCGCGAAGAGCGCGTCAAGATGACCCGCCTGCGCGCCACTATCGCCAAGCGCCTGAAAGACGCTCAAAACACCGCCGCCATGCTGACCACT
Source organism: Rhodobacterales bacterium (assembly GCA_043721775.1). Classification (GTDB taxonomy): domain Bacteria; phylum Pseudomonadota; class Alphaproteobacteria; order Rhodobacterales; family Rhodobacteraceae; genus Stagnihabitans. The sequence goes on along the minus strand of JAYSQA010000010.1, from coordinate 30,059 downwards.
TATAACGAAGTCGACATGTCCGCTGTGATGGACCTGCGCAACACCTATAAGGACGTGTTTGAGAAGAAGCACGGCGTCAAGCTGGGCTTCATGTCCTTCTTCGTCAAAGCCTGCATCCACGCCCTGAAGGAAATCCCCGAGGTTAATGCCGAAATTGACGGGCAAGACGTGGTTTACAAGAACTATGTCCACATGGGAGTGGCCGTAGGCACGCCGAACGGTCTGGTGGTTCCGGTTCTGCGCGACGCCGACCAGATGTCCTTCGCCGGGATCGAGAAGAAAATCACCGAAATGGGTGCCCGCGCCCGTGACAACAAGCTGACCATGGCTGACATGCAGGGCGGCTCTTTCACCATCTCGAACGGTGGCGTCTATGGCTCGCTGATGTCCTCGCCGATCCTGAACCCGCCGCAATCGGGCATTCTGGGGATGCACAAAATCCAGGACCGTCCAGTGGTTGTGGCCGGACAAATCGTCATCCGCCCGATGATGTATCTGGCGCTTAGCTACGACCACCGTATTGTAGACGGCAAAGGGGCGGTAACGTTCCTTGTCAGGGTGAAAGAGGCGCTGGAAGATCCGCGTCGGCTGCTGATGGACCTCTGACGCCGTACGCAAGAAAGGAACCGGCATGACCGAACTGCAATCCGCCTCGCTCCGCGAGAAAGTCGTGCTGGTGTCTTGCATGCGCAACGAAGGGCTGTTCGTGCTGGAATGGGTGGCCTACCATTCCTTGCTGGGCTTTGAGGACATAGTTGTGTTCACCAACAACTGCACGGATGGCTCTGACCTGTTGCTGGACCGTTTGCAGGCACTGGGTCATCTGACCCATATCCGCCACGATCCGGCACCGGGAAAATCACCGCAGATCAACGCGATGGAGATTGCTTTCACCCATCCCTCCGTGACCGGGTCCGATTGGCTGCTGCACATCGACGCGGATGAGTTTCTGGTGGTCTCAGCCGGCGACGGCAGTGTTCACGCACTGCTGAAGGCAGTCGCACCGGCGGATGTGCTGGCGATTGCCTGGAATATCTTTGGCAATGCCGGTCTGACAGAATGGTCCGGTGGCGCGGTCATGCCGGTCTTCACGCAGTGTCAGGGCAAGCCCACCCGCCGCACGGTTAACCACAAGTCATTGTATCGACAGCACAAATTCCAGTACGCGACCGATCACATGCCCAAGATGCCGAAAGTTGACCCTATCATCGTGAAGAACACCGCTGGCACCCTGATCAACGATGCCTCGCTGAAAACGGCCCGGAAAAGCCGTTACAAGGCCAAATACAAGCACATCACCTTCCAGAATGCCGTCATCAACCACTATGCCTTGAAGTCCGACGACATCTATATGATGAAGAACGACCGTGGTGATGGTCACGCCATCCAGCACACCAAATACTTCCTCAACTCGCTGTTCTATCGGCGCTACAACCGAAACGAAGAAGAAAACCGCGATATCCTTGTGCTTTGGCCGCAGGTTGAGGCGCGGATGGCCGAGCTGGCCGCCGACCCCGAGGTTGGTCAACTAAGCGACGCCTGCCTGAATGCCTATCTTGCCCGCCGCGCTTTGGTTCTGACCGCGGACCAGCGCGCCGCCTGGACCGCTGACCCCAACGCCGCCGAAGAGGCCGAGGACGCCGATGATGACTGATCTGTCCCCCGGCAGCGTTTGCCGCAAGACCATGAAGCTGTGACAAATCCGGGCTAAACTGACCCGTCCACCCTCGCTTGAAGCTGGAACCGATGACCCAGGAACTTTACGCCCTTGCCCTTTCAGCCCTGTTGCAGGTGGTGCAATTTGTCTTGTTTGCCGTTCCGGCAAATCTGGAACTGACCACCGCCTACACCAGCAGCCCGCGCGATGTGCCGCCAGCCCGGGCCCTGTCAAAGCTGACCGCCCGCCTGCAACGCGCCCTGAACAACCATTTTGAAGCGCTGATCCTGTTTACCATCGCTGTCGTTGTGGTCACCCTGTCCCACCAGTCCAGCGGCCTGACCGCCGCCTGCGGCTGGATCTATGTCGCCGCCCGCATCCTCTATATTCCCGCTTATGTCCGGGGCTGGTCCCCATGGCGTTCGGCAATCTGGAGTGTGGGCCTGCTTGCAACCATCGTGATGCTGCTGGCGGCCTTGCTCTAGGTTTGTCTTCACGCAAGGAAGACAGATTAAAGACGCAAAAAAGGCGCCACTTTCAAAGGAAAAAGACCATGGCTGAGTTTGATGTGATCGTGATCGGCGCCGGCCCCGGCGGCTATGTCTGCGCCATCCGCGCTGCCCAGTTGGGCCTGAAGGTCGCCGTGGTCGAGGGCCGCGATACCCTCGGCGGTACCTGCCTTAACGTGGGCTGCATCCCCTCCAAGGCGCTGTTGAACGCCACGCACCACCTGCACGAAGTCCACGAAAACTTTGAGAAAATGGGTCTGATGGGCGGGGCTCCGACAGTCGATTGGTCCAGGATGCTGGCCTACAAGCAAGACATGGTCACTGGCAACACCAAAGGGATCGAGTTTTTGTTCAAGAAGAACAAGGTCACCTGGCTGAAGGGCTGGGGCACCATCCCGGCGGCCGGTCAGGTCAAAGTGGGCGATGAAGTCCATTCGGCGAAAAGCATAATTATTGCAACGGGTTCCGAGCCGTCGTCGCTGCCCGGCGTGACGGTGGACGAAGTCAAGGTCGTCACCTCCACCGGTGCCCTGACGCTGCCGGAAGTCCCCAAAACGATGACCGTGATCGGTGCCGGGGTCATCGGCCTTGAACTCGGTTCGGTTTACGCCCGGCTGGGTACGCAAGTCACCGTGGTCGAATACCTTGACGCCATCACCCCCGGCATGGATGCCGAGGTGCAGAAGGCCTTCCAGAAAATTCTGACGAAACAAGGTCTCAAGTTCATCCTTGGCGCTGCCGTGCAAGGTGTTACCGGCACCACCACGACCTACAAGCTGCGCAAGGATGGCTCCGAAGCCTCGCTCACCTCCGACGTGGTCCTGGTGGCGACCGGTCGCAAACCCTTTACCGCCGGTCTGGGGCTGGAGGCGTTGGGCGTTACGATGGGCCCACGCGGCATGATCATGATTGATGACCATTATGCGACGAATATCAAGGGCTTGTACGCCATAGGCGATGCAGTCTCAGGCCCGATGCTGGCTCATAAGGCCGAGGATGAGGGCATGGCCGTCGCCGAAAACGTCGCGGGCAAGCATGGCCATGTCAACTATGGCGTGATCCCCGGCGTCATCTACACGACACCGGAAGTGGCCAGCGTCGGGGCCACCGAAGAGCAACTCAAGGAGCAAGGCCGCGCCTACAAGGTTGGTAAGTTCCCATTCATGGGTAACGCCCGCGCCAAGGCGGTCTTTCAGGCCGAAGGCTTCGTCAAGATCCTCGCCGACACCGCCACTGACCGCATCCTTGGCGCCCACATCATCGGCCCCTCCGCCGGTGACCTGATCCACGAAATCTGCGTGGCAATGGAATTCGGTGCCTCCGCACAAGATCTGGCCCTAACCACCCACGCGCACCCCACCTATAGCGAAGCCGTCCGCGAAGCCGCCCTCGCCTGCGGGGACGGCGCCATCCACGCCTGATTTCATCTTGGCGCAAATACTCCACGGGGGTGCGGGGGTGTGAACCCCCCGCTTCCGGCGGCTGCAAGCCTAACGCTCGGTCAGCTTCAATTCGATCCGACGGTTTTGCGCCAAAGCCTCGGGGCTGTTGCCTTCCGCAACCGGTTGAAATTCCCCGAAACCTGCCGCAGCCAGACGGTTCGGCGGAAATCCCAGCACATCCGTCATATAGCGCACCACGGCCAGCGCCCGGGCTTGCGACAGTTGCCAGTTGTCTTTGAACGCGCCATTGCCCGACAGTGGCGTGCTGTCAGTGTGGCCATCAACCCGGATGATCCAGTTGATCCCCGGAGGAATGCTTGGCACCACCTGTTGCAGGGTCTGCACCACCGAGGCGATCTGCGCCTGGCCTTCGGAGGCAAGGTCGGCAGCACCCGGCTGGAACAGCACTTCGGATGAGAAGACAAAGCGGTCTCCCACCACGCGCACCCCGGGTTGACCGGCGAGAAGCTTCGACAATTCTCCAAAGAATTCAGAACGATACTTCGACAGGTCCTGATTTTCAAGCTTCAGCCGTGCAGCCTCTGCCGCTTCAAGCTCCGCCCGGCGCTTCTGTTCTGACGCCACCTGCGCCAGGGCCTGGTTCAACTGGCTGCCAAGCGCCTCGATCTGAACGTTGTTGACGCTGTCCTTGGCGGCAGAGGCGTCCAGCATCCCTTGCAGTTGCGACAGCTGGGTGCGCAGAGCGACCAGTTGCTGGTTCAACAACGCCACATTGCGGGCCTGTTCCGCAAGTTGTTGATCTTTCTCTGATAAAATCTTCCGGGCTTCAGCCAGCATGGCATCTTTCTGCGAGGGCGCCGTGTTTTGGGCAGCCTTGGCCGCAGCGTCGGCAGCCGCAAGCAGGGTCAGGGTATCTTCTGCCTTCTTGCGCTGCTCCTCAAGTGCCAGCGTCATCGCGGTCAGTTCTGCATTGGAATTCTTCAGCTTTTCTTGCAGCGCAGCGGCGGCGGCGGCATCGGCGATCTGCTGCTTTTGCGCATCGGTCAGCTGGCTTTGCAGGTCGGTCGCCTGGTTTTGGACCGTGCTGATGGCGGTATCCTTGTCAGTCGCCTGTCTTTTCAAGTCGGCGATCAGCGCCTCCAACGCATCGCGGCGTGCGGCCGCCAGTCGGGCTGTCTCGGCATCGGCGTTAACTTCGTCCCGCGCCTTGGCGACGGCCAGCGCCAAAGCCTCTTTCTCGGTCGTCAGCTTGCTTTGCGCGGCTTGCAGGTCAGTGACCGAGGCGGTCAGCGCACCAATCTGACCCTTTTGCGCGGAACTTTGCGCCAGAAGGCTGGCAACCTGCGCCTCAAAGCTGGAGATCTTGCCCTGCGCGTCGGCCAGTTGGCCCTCTTTTGCTGACAGTTGATCGCTGAGGTTGGCGATCAGCACGGTTTGCTTTTGGCCGTCCGCCTGCGCCACATCAAGATTACTGCGCAACGAGCCGATCTGATTGGACAAATCCGCCGACTTGGCTTTTTCAAGGCCCAAGGCATCAGCCAGTTGCGACAACTGGGTGTTCAACTGGCTGAGTTCGGTGCTTTGCGTGGTGATTGTATCGCGCAGGACCGATTGTGCGACGGTCAGAATGGTCAGCACGAACATCAGCACCATCAGCAGGGTGGTGACAGCGTCCACAAAGCCCGCCCAGATATTCGGCCCTTCGCGGCGCCTGCGACTTAGACCCATCGCTAGCCCCGCCCAACCGATCCGCGCGACAAAGCGCGGATCGCAGTGGTCAAAGCCGTCAGATCACCGCGCAAATCGGCGATGCTCTCTTGCCGCCCCGCCGATATTTCTTCAAGGATTCTAAGTAATTGCACGTCGATCGACCGCAAACGCATCCGGCTTTCGGCATCCGTGTAGCCCTGCGCCCCACCCTCTGCCGTCGTCAGCGCAGCCAGCACCTTTTCCTGCCCCGCAGCGATCCGGTTCAAGGCATCCAGCTGACCGCTTTCCGCCTCCATTCCTTTCGTCATGCGGCGGATGGCCTGAGCCAACTCTCCGATCTTGTCCTGACTTTGGGCGCGCGTCGCTTCGGCCTGCACGTAGATGGTCTGCAACACCTCGATCTGACCGGCCATGTGGTCCAGAAGCTGGATCAGAACGCCCTGATCGGCACTTTCCCCCTCGCCGCCTGCAAAACCCAGTCGGGTGATCGACGAGACCCACTCCTCCAACTCGCGGTAAAAGCGGTTCTGGCCGTGGCTGGCAAACAACTCCAGCAGACCCACGATCAGCGACCCCGCCAAGCCCATCAACGAGGATGAAAACGCCGTGCTCATGCCGCCAAGTTGTTCTTGCAAACCGGCCATAAGCTTGGTGAAAATCTCTACCCCGGTTTCACCGGCCTGCGGGGCGAGCGATTTGATCGTGCCGACAATGGCGGGGATCGTGGTGGCAAGGCCGTAGAAGGTACCCAGAAGGCCAAGGAAAATCAGCAGATTGGTCAGATAGCGCGTGATATCGCGCGCCTCGTCGATGCGGGTTGCAACCGAGTCGAGGATGGAATGGGCGTTGGACGAGGTGATCTTCTTTTTTGCATCATGCTGGCGCAACAGCGCCGCCAAGGGGGCCAGCAAGCGCGGCGGATGGGCGGTTTCGCTACCGGGAACCTCGTTGGCAAAATTCTCGATCCAGCGGACCGATTGGATCAGGATCAGCACCTGCCAGAAGCATGTCAGGATGCCAAGGCTGAACACCCCCATGATGAAAGCGTTGAGCCATGGGTTGGTGTGCATAATGCTAAGCACTTCCACCCGGATAAACCATGCCCCTGCCGCAACCAGACCGCAGGCCACCAACATGGTGACAATCTGCCGGATGGGCTGCGTGAATGAAATCTGTGCGGAATTCTGCTGGGTCATGCCTGTTTTCGGGTCGAATGGACGGTTAAGGCGACAATAGCAGGCAATCCCCATCTGCCAAGCGAAAGCCGCTTAACCACAGATTTCGCTTACCAATGTGACAAGACGGTCAAGGTCGGCATCGGCAATGCCAAGATCAGCCAGATGGGCGGCGGTGGCGTACAGGTAGTCTCGGTTGGGGCCGCGCCCACCAACGGCTGTGGCGATGATCCGTGCCTGCTCTTCCAACGGCAGACCGCCGCAATACTGCACATGGCCGGGGTCTATCACAAAAGTCAGCGCCTGAAGCGTGCGGCCATCCGCCATCTGCACCGGCAACCGCTCCTCCAGATAGGCCGAGGAAATCAGTTCGCGCGCCCGCAATGCCGCCAGCGTTTCGGCTTCAGCCCCCGGTGCCACCCGAAAGGCCACGCCATCACAAAAGGCTGCTGCACGGTCCAGCGCCAGCACCAGACCCATCCGTTCCGGAGTGCCACGGTGGTGGATCGACCGCATGCAGAAGCTGCGGTGCCAGCCCTGAGCCCGGGCGACCACATGTTCAGCGACCGGAAACCCAGGATCCCAGATCAGCGATCCATAGCCAAAAACCCAAATCGTGTCCTGCATCAACTGGCCCTTTCAGTTGCCTCCTTGTAAGCATCCATGCAAGGCAAGGAAAAGGGCCAGTCACATGCGTTCGATGCGGTTTATCCTGTGGCTGGTGCTTGCGTTGGGGGTTCTGTGGGGTGGCTACTGGTTTGTAGGTGCCAGATCCGTCCGGACCGGGGCCGAGGCGTGGTTTGCCCAGCAGAAGGCCGCCGGCATGGTGGCGGAAAACTCTGGCATCGCGGTTGCGGGCTTTGCCGACCGGTTTGACATGACGGTCAACGACATCCATCTGGCCGATCCGGTCAGCGGCTGGGGCTGGTCTGCCCCCTTCGCGCAAGTTCTGGCCATGACGTGGAAGCCCTGGCATCTGATCGCCGCCCTGCCCCACACTCAATTGATCGAGGTGCCGGATGGCCAGAAAGTTTCACTTGGCTCGACCCGGCTGATGGCCAGCCTTCTGATGCGACCGACGCTGGCCTTGGCCCCTGTACGTGTAGTGATCGAGGGCGAAACTCTGGCCCTGACCTCGGACGCGGGCTGGACGGCCGGGGCTGACAAGGTGATCCTGGCGGCAGAAAGCGATCCAACCCGGGTTAACGCGCTGCATCTGGGGGTGGATGCCAGTAACTTGACCGTGCCTGACGTTTTGGCGCATTTGCCCGATCTGGGACCTGCGATCACAACCCTGCACATCGACACCAGCGCCACGCTGTCGGAGCCGGTGGGTTGGGCGATGGTTGATCCCAAGGTGCTTGAGGTGACGTTGCGTGAGGCGCATCTGGTTTGGGGGCCGATTGATCTGATTGCGACAGGCAGCGTGAAGGCCGATGTCGCTGGATTGGCTGAAGGCAAAATTGAACTGGCGCTGAAGGGCTGGCGCAGTTTGCCAGCCGTTGTGGTCGCCTTGGGGATGGTGCCGCCGCAAAATCAGGTGACAGTTGAACGCGGTTTGCAGTTTCTGTCAAAGACCGGCAAAGACCCCGAGGTGCTGACACTGCCACTGATCTTCAAATCTGGCAGGACAAGCCTTGGCCCCCTGCCGCTTGGCCCCGCACCCAGGCTGCAATAGACAGTGTCAGACCCTAGTGGCAATAGTCGCGCCCGCCGTGGTGGCTGACGTCAAAGTGAATGTGGCTCTCGTGATAGCCATCCGAACCGGGGCCAAGGATGGTGTGGAAGGTGCCACAGGCAGCCTTTTGCGCCGCTTTAATCTGGGCGTTGTAATTCTGCGCGACGGTATAGGTGCGGCCAGATTTGGTCACAAAGGCTGCGATATCAATCGCTTGTCCTAACCCATGCACCGAAACCGGATTGCCGCGCACATTGTTGCGCGGTCGGCAAGCGTAGCTGTCAGCCACATTCAGCGCGAGGATTGTATTGTTGAAAGCCGGTTTCAGACCGTTCTGGACCCAAACCGACAGCGCCCGTGCCTCTTCGCAATTGATTGTGGCAGGCGGATTCAGGATCACGCCGGAAACCTGGCTGACCAGAACGGCGTCAGGCACGTTACATCCCTGAACCGACGAAAGGATCGGTGGCAGGGTCTTGCCCTTGACCTCTGCGCTTTGGCACACGGACCCCTTCAGCGGGGCGTTCACCGGCTTTTGCGGTTTTGCGGCGGGCTGCATCGGTTGGGCCGCAAGCTGAACGACGGGTTGGTTGGCGGTAAACTCAGGTCGCGGCATCGGGCGGAGATGAGGGGCCGCTGTCAAGATCACCTCAAACCCGGGCCTTGGCTTCGGGCGGATCCGCGGCTGGGCTGTGGTGATGGTGCCAAAGTCCGGCCTTGGTATCGGACGGATCAGCGCTTGGGCTTCCGGCCCAGCCGCTGGCTCCGGCTTGCCGGCGGCAAAGGCAAGTTCAGCCGGGCGTGGCTGCGGGCGGAATGTGGACAAGTCCGTTCCGGCCAGCGCGCCGCTTGCGCCCAAAACCAGCAGCAGAAATGCCCGGACGCAATTCACCTCAGGCCCCGACTTTGGGCTGTGCCACGCGGCCAAAGTCAGGGGCGGAAGTGTCTTGCCCCGCCTCGATGATGCCGCGGCGGATGGCGCGGGTGCGGGTGAAATAGTCAAACAGCTGGTCGCCGTCACCCATGCGGATGGCGCGTTGCAGCACGAACAGTTCCTCGGCAAAGCGGCCAAGGATGTCCAGAACCGCGTCCTTGTTGGTCAGGAACACATCGCGCCACATGGTCGGGTCACTGGCGGCGATGCGGGTGAAATCGCGAAAGCCGGTGGCGGAATACTGGATGACTTCCGAGTTCGACACCTGCGCCAGATGATCGGCCACGCCCACCATCGTATAGGCGATCAGGTGCGGTGTGTGCGAGACCACGGCCAGCACCAGATCATGGTGGGCGGCGTCCATCGTATCAACCTTGGCACCCAAACCCTCAAGAAAGGCGCGCAATCTTGCCAATGCTGCCAGATCGGTGTCAGCATCCGGGGTCAAGAGCCACCAGCGGTTCTGAAACAGCGTGGCAAAACCCGCCCTCGGGCCAGAGTATTCGGTGCCCGCCATCGGGTGCCCGGGGATGAACTGCACGCCCGGCGGCATATGCGGCTGCACGGCGGCAATCACGGCCTGCTTGACCGATCCCACATCTGTTACCGTGGCCCCTGGCGCCAGATGAGGCGCAATCTCTGCCGCAATCGCGGCCATGGCACCCACCGGCACGGCCAGCACGACAAGATCAGCACCCTGCACCGCCTCGGCTGCCGTTGCACAGACGCGGTCACACAGGCCGATTTCCAGTGCAGTCGCACGGGTTTCAGCGGATTTGGCGTGGCCGACGATTTCACCCGCCAGACCGCCCGCCCGCATCGCAAGCGCCATCGACGAGGCAATCAGGCCAAGGCCGATCAGGGCAACGCGCTGGTAAATCACCGTCATTTCATGCCCTTGAACTGGCCGATGGCATGGGCGACCCGGCGGCAGCCCGCCTCGTCACCCACGGTGATCCGCAGGCAATGCGGCAGTTTATAGCTGGCGACGCGGCGCACGATCAGGCCTTGCGATTGCAGGAACAGATCGCAAGCCTCGGCCTCGTCTGCGCTGGCAAAGCGGGCGAGGATGAAGTTGGCCATCGAGGTGTCAGACGGCACGCCCAATTCCGCCAAAGCCAAAGCCAGCCAGTGCCGCATCTTGGTATTTTCGGACCGGCATTTGGTGACGTAATCCTGATCGCGCACGGCGGCTTCGGCCACATCCAACTGCGTGTTGGACAGGTTGAAGGGGCCGCGGATACGATTCAGCACGTCGATGATGGCTTGCGGACCATAGCCCCAGCCCACCCGAAGCCCACCCAAACCATAGATTTTCGAGAAGGTCCGCGTCATCACCACATTGTCGCGCGCGGTCACCAAGGCAGCACCTCCGTCATAACCATCCACGAACTCGGCATAGGCCCCGTCGAGAACCAGAATGGCTTGGGCGGGCAGACCAGCGGCCAAACGTTCTACCTCGGTCGCCGAAATCATCGTGCCGGTGGGGTTGTTGGGATTGGCTATGAACACCAACTTGGTGCGGCGGTTGCAGGCCCGCAGAATGGCGTCGACATCGGTGGTGCGCTCCCGCTCGGGCACTTCAACGGGGGTGGCCCCTGCCGCCATGGCCGAGATGCGGTACATCAGGAACCCGTGTTCGGTAAAGACCACCTCGTCCTTCGGGCCGGCATAGGCCTGACACAGAAAATGGATGATCTCATCCGATCCCACGCCGCAGATGATGCGGCTTGCGTCCAGCCCATGCGCATCCGCAATCGCGGCGCGCAACGACTGATGATCCGTCGAGGGGTAACGGTGGATATGGTGCACCGACCGTTGGAAAGCATCCTTGGCCTTGGCAGACGGCCCGAACGGGTTCTCGTTCGAGGAAAGCTTGACCACGTTGGACATGCCCGCCACCGAGGCCTTGCCGCCAACGTAAAGTGCGATGTCCATGATGCCGGGCTGTGGTCGGATGGCGTCGTTCATTCAAATAACCTCGGATCCTTCGCCCGGCGTTGTATCTGCCGGGCGAAGTGATGGCCAGCCGGAAAACTCAATGCGCGTTGGAGCGGGCGGTCAGCCAATCCATCAGCGCCAGCAACACGCCCGAAATGACGAACGACAGATGCACCATCACCATAAGGCGCAAAGTCTCCGGTGGCATCTGATGGGCGGATTCCTGTCCCAACTCCATGAAAACCTTCAGCAAATGGATGCCGGAAATTGCCACGATCGACGCAATCAGCTTCATCTTCAGGCCCGAGAAATCAACCGTCCCCATCCATGATGGCCGATCCGTGGCATCTTCAAGATCCAGTTTGGAAACGAAATTCTCATACCCGGAAAAGATGACAATCAGCATCAGGTTGGCGGCAAAGGACATGTCGATCAGCGTCAGGATCGCCATTATGCCCTGATCAGCCGACATTTCCAGCACATGCGGCACCAACGTAATGGTTTCGCGGATGAAAATCACGGTCAGGATCGCCAGTGAAATCACAAGGCACAGATACATCGGTGCCATAAGCCAGCGCGAGGCGAACAAGAACTGCTCGAACCGGCCCTCAATGGATTTGGCGCGATCTTGACGGGGCGTGGTCAGCATAAGAGCCTCCTTGGCTGTGTTTTGAGAACAATCGGGAGAACGGTAAACAGTTTGCTGGGTTGCCATCCGTCTGGCAACGAAAAAGGGCCCGCCACGCGGCGGACCCTTCTGGCAGAACCCGAGAAGTGCGATCTTAGTTCTTGGCGTAGTATTCGACGACCAGGTTCGGTTCCATCTTGACCGGATAGGGCACATCGCCCAGGCCCGGGGTGCGAACGAACTTCACGGTAAGCTTGTGCTGATCGACTTCCAGATAATCGGGAATGTCACGCTCGGTCAAAGCCAGGGCTTCGGTGATCGTGGCCATCTGCTTGGACTTCTGGCGCACTTCGATCACGTCACCTTCGTTCACGCGGTAAGACGCGATGTTCACGGCTTTGCCGTTCACATGCACGTGGCCATGGTTGACGAACTGGCGGGCGGCGAAGACGGTCGGCACCAGCTTGGCGCGGTAGCAAACGGCGTCAAGACGGCGTTCCAGGAGACCAATCAGCGCCTCACCCGTGTCACCGCGCTGGCGTTCTGCGTCAGAATAGATCTTGCGGAACTGCTTTTCGGTCAGATCACCGTAATAACCCTTCAGCTTCTGCTTGGCGCGCAGCTGGGTGCCGAAGTCCGATAGTTTGTTCTTGCGGCGCTGGCCGTGCTGGCCGGGGCCGTATTCACGCTTGTTCACCGGGGATTTCGGACGGCCCCAGATGTTTTCGCCCATGCGGCGGTCAATCTTGTACTTGGCAGACGTGCGTTTGGTCACGGCTGATCTCCTTCGTTCGTTTGCGCCCCTGGCTGAACCTTGCGGTTCCCGACCTTTCGATCATGTGCCTTGGGCCATGAAGGGCGTTGTCCTTTGATCTTGCGACCCGACAGGTATCCTTTTGCAAGGACCACCAACACCAATGAAAAGCTCCGGACTCTCATCCGGAACTGGGGCGGCTTATACAGGCCAAGATAGCGGAGTCAACAGCCCAAGTCGTGCATATCGTGGCGCAGGACCGCCGCTTCAAAGCTGGTCAGATTGCGGCGGGCGAAGTCGCCGTAGTCGTGCGGGTTCTGATCCAGCATGGGCAGCACGGCCAGCAACCCATCGCGCTGTCCGGCGTCGATCAAGCCGGGGGCGGCATTGGCCGGATGAAAGCTTTCGGTTTCCAGCCCATTGGCCCAGATCACGCTGTGGCGTTCCAGCAAGACGTGAATGTAGGTCACATCGCGGACCGCATGATCCACAGCAATCGTGCGGTCGTTGACCATATCTTCGGCCTTGACCAGAACCTCATCCACGTTGAACAGCGCCTGCGCGGCGCGGCCCTTGATCAGCATCCGGTGCTGCGGGCTTACCAGCAAGTCGGAATCGGGGCGGCCCCGGCCCAAAGCCCCGCTGCGCAGACGGATCGGGCGCAGATGCGGCATCAGGTTCAGACGCACCGGGGAAATATGGCGGTGGCCGACCCACAGGACTGCTTGCGCGCCACTGTCGCGGCTAAAGACAAGATTGCCTGGGCGCAGATCCTCAATAGGCCTTGGGCCTTGCGGTGTCAGGATTTGGGTGCCGGGGGTGAAACAGATCACGCCGGTTTCAGGCCTGGGGTCGACCTGACTGCGGTTGATCGCAGCTTGGGTCACCCACAGGTCCTGATCGGCGGGGGGCAGATCGCCTTGCGCAACGATCAACAGCGCGCCACTATCGGGTGCTGCCACAACGGTCATGGGATAGGTGATATGACCATCGGTCAGCGTGAATCCGGGACTGGACACGTCAAGGATATGGTCTTTGATCGCCTCATCCCTCGGACGTGCCGCGCGCCCCAACAGTCGGCGCGCCACGCGGCCCGCCCGACACCGCATCTGCGCCGCCCCCTCTGCCCCGTCCAGACGCAGGATACCGGCTGGCCCATCCAGTCGCACCGAAACACCCGTCCAGCGCCAAGTGGCACCGACGGTCAGCATTTCCAGCGAAGCCGCCCGCAGCCCGTCTATCTCTGTCTGGGACCAGCAAATAACGAACGTGCCCGTTGAGCGCGTTTTCATACCTGTCCTGCCTGCTCGTTTTCTTGTTGTTTGTCGACTTTTCGTAGACTTATGTTCGAAAATGGTAACGAAATCGACCAGCTTTGCCTATTGATAATTTTCGGCTTGCCCGAAAAAACGGCACTTAGCGGTGCAGGTTCGGGTCAGTGGCCAGTGCCAGCCCATCGACAACTGCCGTGAATGGTTCTGAATTCTGCACTTTGGCATTCGGGCAAAGCCCGCGCGCCACCGCCTCGACCATGCCCATCAGACTGGAGCCGCCGACAAGGATCACCGTGCCAATCGCTTCAGGCGCTATGCCCGCCATCGTGCACGTCTGCAGCGCTGCCTCCCGCAGGGGCTCGCGGTAGCGGGCCAGCGCGCGGTCGAGTGAGATGCGCGAGATGGCAACTTGCAGGTCAGGCTCGACCTTGTCCATCAGGATGCGCGCGCCTTCGCGGCCCGCATTGGCGTTGATCTTGCCACGCTCGACCGCAAAGGCCAGCTCGTGGCCCAGTTCATCGGTCAGAACCTTGGCCAAGCGCCGCAGATGGCGCGGCTTGACGGCCAGCTTGACCATGTCAGCCACGATGGCCTTGGTTTCGGGGGTGTAAAGGAACGGAATTTTCGCCCAGGTTGAAAGATCGACATAGATGTGGTTTGGCACCGGCAACAACCCCTCGCCCATATGCCTGCGCAACTGGCCGCCATAGCCAAGGTAGGGCATCGCATGGGCCATCGACACCGCATGGTCAAAATCGGTGCCGCCCAGCCGGATGCCGTGGCTGGCCAGAACGCGGACCCGGCCGGCTTGCGTCTTGAACACCGAAAAGTCCGAGGTGCCACCGCCAATGTCGACGATCAAACCCAGTTCGCCGGGCTGTCCCAAACCGTGGGTCGCCAAGGCAGCAGCTTCCGGTTCAAACAGGAACGACACCTCGTCAAACCCTGCCGCCTTGTAGCAGCCCAGCAAATCCGTCTCGGCCTTGGCGTCACGCACCGGGTCAGAGGTGTGGAAATGCACCGGGCGACCGGACAAAGCGCGGGTGAAGCGGCGGCCTGACGTCGCCTCGGCCCGTTCCTTCACCGTGATCAGGAAGGCGGTGACGATATCCGCCAAAGTCCGCCGCTTGCCGCCGATCAGCCGCTGTTCATGGAACAGCCCGGTCCCCAGCACACTTTTCAAGGCGCGCATATAGCGCCCCTCTTCGCCTGAAATCAACGACACCGCCGCCTGCACGCCAATCCGCATCGGCCCCTTGTCCAACGGAAAGAACACCGCAGTCGGCACGGTTTCGGCATCCGTCTCAATCGCCAGACGGCGCACCTTGCCATCCTCCAGAATGGCGGCAGCAGAGTTGGAGGTGCCAAAGTCAATGGCCAAAGTGGACATGAAGGCGGCCTCCATCAATGAAGCCCCGGCTGCTAACCGTTTTGAACGCAACCATCAAGCCCCTTCATGTAGCCCTTGCTCTTTGCCCAAATACTCCCGCGCGGCGCGCCCATGACCCCAAGCCGGTTGGCCCCTTGGCCAGAGGCGAGATAAGAACAATGCGCGTCAGCGCTCAATTTGGTCCGCCTTCGGGGCAGTGCGTCAGCTTTTCAGATAGGCCTTGAACGCCTCGGCATAGTCGGGATGCCAGCGTGACAAGGCCGGGCGGTTTTCAATGATATCGCCTGCCGCCCATGCGATGCGCTTTTCGTCCAAGGCTCGCGGCACGTCATTATCAGGGCACAGGATATAGAAGTCGCCCCGGTCCAGACTTTCCAGCATGAAAGCCACCGCCTGATCCGCCGACCATGCGCCATCGGGCTTGGGCGCCCCACTGGCAGCGGTAAGGCCGGTGTGAACCCAGCCCGGTATC
The DNA here is from genome assembly GCA_043721775.1 of Rhodobacterales bacterium. Taxonomy (GTDB): domain Bacteria; phylum Pseudomonadota; class Alphaproteobacteria; order Rhodobacterales; family Rhodobacteraceae; genus Stagnihabitans. The sequence continues at coordinate 14,534 of JAYSQA010000010.1, read as the reverse complement.
ATCAGATGGGCAGACACCTTCCCACCGGGCGTGTTGCGCAATTCATGGGCCAAAGCCTCGGTGAACGACTTCACCCCGGCTTTGGACACGTTGTAAGCCGGATTGCCCGGTGGCGCGGTGATGCCTTGCTTGGACCCGGTGTTGACGATCAACGCCGGCTGCCCGTGCGCAATCATCGCGGGCGAAAACGCCATCGTGCCGTGGATGACGCCCCAAAGGTTCACGCCCAGCGTCCTGATCCACGCCTTGGCCCCATTCAAGGTGGTAGAGGGCACGCCCATTCCGGCATTGTTCATCAGAAAGGTCACCGGCGGCAGGTCCACCGCTGCCGCCGCAATCAACTCCATCGCGGAAAGATCCGACACGTCAGCCCCCTGCGCCCAGACAGTAGCCCCCTTGGCCGCCAGCCGCGCTGCCGCAGCATCCAGTTTTTCACCGGGCAGGTCGATCATCAGAACCCCCATGCCCAAGGCCGCAACCGCCTCGGCCGCAGCAAAGCCGATACCAGAGGCGGCGCCGGTGATGACCGCCGTGCGACCGGAAACCAAAGCGGGATGGCTCGCAGATCTGATCATGGCGTCACTCCTGCCCCAAGGGCAAATGGGGGATATAGGCGGCTTCAAGCCCGGCATTCTGGCCAGGCGTCAGAACCAGATCAAGCCCGGCTAAAGCATCTGTCAACTGTTCGGGTTTCGTCACGCCGATGATGGGGGCGGTCACACCCGCCTTCTGGCGCACCCAAGCCAAAGCAACCTGCGCCATCGGGCGGCCCAGTTCAGCGGCCAGCGTCTGCACCGCGCCGATCACGCGGGCGTCAGCCTCTTCGGTCTTGCTGAAAAGGTAGTGCATGTACTTGTCCTGCCCCGCCCTAGGCGTCTGTGCCCCCGCCGGACGCGCCAGCTTGCCACGGGCAATCGGGCTCCACGGGATCAGGCCAACGCCCTGATCGATGCACAGGGGGATCATCTCACGCTCTTCCTCGCGATAAAGCAGGCTGATCTGGTTCTGCATCGAAACAAACGGAGTCCAACCGTTCGCCCGCGCCACCGCCTGCGCCTTGGCGAATTGCCATGACCACATGGTTGATGCGCCGATGTAACGCGCCTTTCCGGATTTCACCACGTCATGCAGCGCCTCCATCGTTTCCTCGATGGGGGTGTCATTGTCCCAGCGGTGGGTCTGGTACAGATCGACATGGTCGGTCTTCAGCCGCTTCAAACTGGCATCTATATTGTGCAGGATCGCCCGCCGCGACAGGCCGCGCATCTGCGGTTCGGCCAGCATGGTGCCATGAACCTTGGTGGCCAGCACGATCTCGTCGCGCCTTGCCATGTGCCATAGCACCTCTCCCACGATTTCCTCGGACGAACCGTCGGAATAGACGTTGGCGGTATCAAGGAAATTCACTCCCGCCTCGATCGCCTGTCGCAGAAGATCGCGAGACCCCTCCTTGGGCAGGGTCCACGGATGGCCGCCACGATCGGGGTCACCAAAGCTCATGCACCCAAGGCACAGTTCCGAGACGTGCAGGCCCGACCGGCCCAACCGATGCATTCTCATCCGCCACCCTCCATTTTGAGGGCAGGCTACAGGCCCGCCCCGGCAAGTGCCACCCACTTAGAAGCGATTGCAGACCTTTCGGCATCAGACAGCAATGCTGTCTGATGCCGCGGTCCCAGCCCACTCGGTGCGTTCAAAGCTGCGGAATTTTTCGGCACCGGACACAATATTCCGCGCGAAACCGCCGTCCATCGCCGCACCACACCGGGCAAACTGCTCAACTTTTGCCCGGAACGGCACGAAAATGTGGCATATTGCGGCCAAGGCTTGCCACAGATCTGGAACGGTCTGTAACTTTCTGTTAGCTGACCGCCTGTAAGTAAAGCGACCTGCTGGTTGCGAAATGCATGTGACGACAAGGATGGGCTCAGTTTCATGAAAAAAGCTTTGATCAGCGGTGTGACGGGTCAGGACGGCTCTTATCTTGCTGAATTCCTTCTGGAAAAAGGCTACGAAGTGCACGGGATCAAACGCCGTGCCTCGCTGTTCAACACCCAGCGCGTTGACCATATTTATGAAGACCCGCACATCGACAACTCGCGCTTCAAGCTGCACTACGGTGATCTGACTGACAGTTCCAACCTGACCCGAATCCTGTCGGAAGTGCAGCCGGATGAGGTGTACAACCTTGGTGCCCAATCGCACGTCGCCGTCAGCTTCGAGGCGCCCGAATATACCGCCGATGTCGACGGAATGGGGACACTGCGCCTGCTGGAGGCGATCCGCTTCCTGAAGATGGAAAACAAGACCCGTTTCTATCAGGCCTCGACCTCGGAACTTTACGGCCTTGTGCAGGAAGTGCCGCAAAGTGAGACGACGCCGTTCTACCCGCGCTCTCCTTATGCCGTGGCCAAGCTTTACGCCTATTGGATCACGGTAAACTACCGCGAAGCTTATGGAATTTATGCCTGCAACGGCATTCTCTTCAACCACGAAAGCCCGCGCCGTGGCGAAACCTTCGTGACGCGCAAGATAACGCGCGGCCTGTCCAACATCGCGATGGGGCTGGAGCCCTGCATCTACATGGGCAACATCGACAGCTTGCGCGACTGGGGCCATGCCAAGGACTATGTTCGGATGCAGTGGATGATGCTGCAACAGGACGCACCCGAAGATTTTGTGATCGCTACCGGAAAGCAGTATTCGGTGCGCGAGTTCATCACTTGGGCCGCGTCGGATCTGGGGATCACGCTGTCGTTCCAGGGAACGGGTGTGGACGAAGTCGCGGTGGTGGAAAAAGTTGACGGCCAACTTGCGCCGATGGTGCGGCCAGGACAAGTGATCATGCGCATAGACCCGCGCTATTTCCGCCCGGCCGAGGTTGAAACCCTGCTGGGCAACCCCACAAAAGCCAAAGAGAAACTCGGCTGGGAACCGATCATAACTGCCCGGGAGATGTGCAAGGAGATGGTCGAACACGACCACACCGCAGCCCGCCGCCACGCCTTTCTGAAGTCGCATGGCCTGAATGTGCCGGTCAGTCTTGAGGGCTGAACCTCATGAAAGTCTTGATATTGGGTTTCAGCGTGCTGAACGGACTTGTAGATCGTTTCATTGGAACCGAGGGTTCCAATGACTATGCGATCAGGGTTCTGGGAGGCAATCACTTTGAGATTTACCCATTTCTGATCAAGACTTTGCTCAAGAACGAAAAGCCGGATCGTGTTCTGTTGGATCTTGTGTCAACGCCGCGCGTGGCAAGGTGGACGCCGGCTTTGTTCAGTTCCGTCTTGCGATACATTGTCCATGAATGCCATGAGAGCGGTGCAGAAGTCGCATTTTTGAACCTGTACAGACGCGACGTGGATCAAGAAGCTGACTTCCTTCACATCACCGTGTTGGAACTTTCCGCCCAGATTGGCGCTCCGGTCCTGGATGTTCTGAAAGAGCATCGACAGGAAGGCGTGGAGTTGTCGAACTATTATCCAGACGGAAATCATCCTTCCCCCGTGGGCAGAGCCGTGCTTGGGGATCTGATCGCTCGTTTCGCCGAAGGCACTTTTGCTGATCAAGACCGCTGTCCGAGGCCCTTGGAATATAGGGACATTGATCCGGTTGCGGTCAAATTCGACTCCGAGACAAGCTATTTCCGGCGGTTTGGCTTCAATGAAAGCATTAAGACGGTTCCTGCTGGAGCAACTGAAATATTGAACCTCGATGCGGGGTTTCAGGTGCATGGGGCGCTGATGCTGATGGGGCCCACCACGGGTTTGGTTTCCTTTGGCTATGCGAACTCAAAAAGAAGCCAACTTCTTTCCGATCAACACTGCTATTACGAGCGGCTGAAACATGTGCATCTTCCGGTGGCGCAATCAGATTCAATCTCGATCTTTCAGTCGCCTGAACTTCCGGACATCCCGCTTCTGAAGGGCGAGAGGAACCTGTCGGAACGGAAGGGCGGAGTTGTTGCCTGTCTTGGCACTGTTCCACGCCGATCTGCACCAACGTCAACCGCCCAACCAGCATAGAAAGTCAACCGAGTTGCAAAGCTCATAGATAAACGGAGTTGAATATGCGCATTTACATCGCGGGCCACCGGGGCATGGTGGGCGGGGCTATTGCCCGCAGACTTGCGGCGCGCAGGGCGGCGGGCGAGGCGATTGACTTGATCACCCGCACCAGTGCTGAACTGGACCTGACCGATCAGGTCGCCGTGCGCGCGTTCTTTCAAGCCGAAAAGCCTGACGTCGTGATCCTCGCCGCCGCCAAGGTTGGTGGCATCCACGCCAACAACACCTACCCCGCGCAGTTCATCTATGAAAACCTGATGATTGAATGCAACGTCATCCATCAGGCCTATGCTTCTGGCGTCAAACGGCTGCTGCAACTCGGTTCCTCCTGCATCTACCCAAAAGAAGCGCCGCAGCCGATGCGGGAAGATGCACTGCTGACCGGCACGCTGGAACCCACCAATGAACCCTATGCCGTGGCCAAGATCGCCGGGATCAAGCTGTGTGAAAGCTATAACCGGCAATATGGCGTCGATTACCGCTCCGTCATGCCGACCAACCTATACGGGCAAGGCGACAACTTCCACCCGACCAACAGCCACGTCCTGCCCGCCCTCATCCGCCGCTTCCATGAGGCGACCCTGTCAGGGCAGGACGAGGTGATGATCTGGGGCTCTGGCACGCCACGCCGGGAATTCCTGCATGTTGATGACATGGCCGAGGCGAGCCTGTTCGTGCTGGACCTTGACCCGGCCACCTATCAGGCCGAAACTCAAGTCATGCTGAGCCATATCAACGTGGGTTCCGGCACCGATGTGTCGATTGCCGAACTTGCGCGTATCGTGGCGGATACCACCGGCTACAAGGGCCGTCTGGGCTTTGACGCCAGCAAGCCCGATGGCACGATGCGCAAGCTGATGGATGTGTCGCGGCTGGAACGGTTGGGCTGGGCTGCGACGGTCGGGTTGCGCGAGGGCATTGCCGCCACATACACTTGGTATCTGGAGCAACTGAAAACCGACGCAGCTATCCGTGGCGGACAATGATCGACTGGCTTGAAGCAAGGACTCATATGATGACGCAAACCATCCATCCCGTGCTTTTGTGTGGCGGATCGGGCACTCGCCTCTGGCCCTTGTCGCGCAAGAGCTTTCCCAAGCAATTCTCAGCGCTGTCGGGCGATGAAAGCCTGTTTCAGGCTTCGGCACGGCGCTTTGTGGCACCGGGCTTTGCCGCACCGCTGGTGGTGTCGGGGTCCGATTTCCGGTTTATCGTGAAAGACCAGCTGGACGCGATCAAGGTGACGCCGATTGCCACCCTGATTGAACCACAGGGGCGCAACACAGCGCCTGCCGTTCTGGCGGCGGCGCTGGTGCTGGACGCAACCGAGCCGGGGGCGCTGATGATCGTGGCCCCGTCGGATCACGTCATCCCGCAGGATGCGCAGTTCCGGGCGGCGGTTCTGGCGGCGGTACCTTCGGCTCTGTCGGGGCAGTTGGTGACCTTTGGCATCCAGCCCGACCGGGCCGAAACCGGCTATGGCTGGCTGGAACTGTCGCAGGACGCCCCGGGTTTTGCCCCGGTGCCACAACCCCTGAAGCGCTTTGTCGAAAAACCTGATCCCGCCACCGCCGCCGCGATGCTGGCTGATGGGCGGCACGCGTGGAATGCCGGGATTTTCCTGTTCAGCACCACCACCCTGATCGCCGCTTTTGCGGAGTTCGCGCCGAAAATACTGGAGGGCGTGCGGGCCTCGCTCGCCACTGGAACGCTGGACCTTGGCTTCACCCGGCTTGCTCCGGCGGAATGGGCGGCCCTCCCTGATATCTCGATCGACTATGCGGTGATGGAAAAGGCCAGCAACCTGACCGTGGTGCCCTATAACGGCGTCTGGTCCGATCTGGGCGGCTGGGAAGCGGTCTGGCGTGAGTCTGGTCCCGATGCGAGCGGGGTTGTCACCCATGGCAACGCCATCGCGATTGACTGCAACGACACGCTTCTGCGGTCGGAAGCCGACAGTCTGCGCCTTGTTGGTATTGGTCTCGACAACATCGTCGCCGTCGCCATGCCGGACGCCGTTTTGATCACCACCAAGGACCGTGCGCAGGACGTCAAGCTGGCGGTGACCCGGTTGAAGGCCGAGAAGGCCCCGCAGGCCGAGACCTTCCCAAAGGATCACCGTCCCTGGGGCTGGTTTGAAAGCCTGGTGATCGGCAACCGCTTTCAGGTCAAGCGGATCGTCGTGCATCCCGGAGCCGCGCTTAGCCTGCAAAGCCACCACCACCGGGCCGAGCATTGGATTGTCGTCGAAGGCACCGCCAAGGTCACCATCGACAAAGAGGTGCGTTTGGTTACGGAAAACCAGTCGGTCTATATTCCGCTGGGTGCCGTGCACCGGATGGAAAACCCCGGCAAGGTCAACATGGTGCTGATCGAGGTGCAGACCGGCATCTATCTGGGCGAGGATGACATCGTGCGCTACGAAGACGTTTATGCGCGTGGTGCAGGGGCCAAAGGCTGACAACCGGGGGCCGGATACCCGGCCCCGTCTTTTCCCACAGATACAGACCGCTCAAGGATTTCGGGCCATGACACTGACCTGCTTCAAGACTTACGACATTCGTGGCCGTTTGGGCGTCGATCTGGATGAGAAGATCGCTTACCGCGTGGGCCGTGGCTTTGCGCGTGCCTTGCAGGCGGGAAAAGTCGTGGTGGGCCGCGACTGCCGGGCCTCGTCAGAGCTTCTCGCGGCAGCGGTTGTGAATGCCCTTCTGGCGGAAGGGGTCGAGGTTCTGAACCTTGGCCTTGCCGGCACCGAAGAGATGTATCACGCCACCACGCATTTCGGTGCGGATGGCGGGATTGAGATCACCGCCTCGCACAACCCCATCGACTACAACGGGTTGAAGATGGTCCGCAAAGGCTCGGCCCCCTTGGATGCCGCGACCGGCCTCTCGGCGATCAAGCAACTGGCCGAGGCGGATGACTTCGGCCCTGCCCAAACCGATGGCACCTTCCGCAATGTCAGCGCCGAGGCGCGGGCGGCTTATGTTGAAACCGTGCTGTCCTTCGTCGATGTCAAGGCGCTGCGCCCGTTGAAGATTCTGGTCAACGCCGGAAACGGCACCGCTGGGCCGACCTTCGATGCGATTGCGGAAGGGCTGACGAAACTCGGCTCTCCGTTGCAGTTCGTTCTGCTGCATCATGCGCCGGATGGCAGCTTTCCCAACGGTATCCCTAACCCGCTGCTGGTCGAAAACCGCCCGCAGACTGCGGATGCCGTCGTGGCCTCGGGCGCCGATCTGGGGGTGGCATGGGACGGCGACTTCGACCGTTGCTTCTTCTTCGATCACACCGGCGCCTTCATTGACGGTGAGTATATCGTGGGCCTCCTGGCCGAAGTGTTTCTCGCCAAAGAGCGGGGCGCAAAGATCGTCCACGACCCCCGCGTGGTCTGGAACACCAAGGATGTCGTAGGCGCGGCAGGGGGCATCGCCGTTCAGGCGCGCACCGGACATGCCTTCGTCAAGCAGGCGATGCGCGACACCGGTGCTGTCTATGGTGGGGAAATGTCGGCCCACCACTACTTCCGCGATTTCGTCTGGTGCGACAGCGGGATGATCCCCTTTGTCCTCATCGCCGAACTGGTCAGCCGCAAGGGGGCTTTGGCCGACCTTGTCGCCGGGCGTCGGGCGGCTTTCCCCTCGTCCGGGGAAATCAACTACCACCTGACCAACCCCGCCGAAGCCATCGCCCGGGTCCGCGCGCAGTTCCAGCCCTTGGCGGAGACCGTGGATGAAACCGACGGCCTCAGCCTGGAATTCGCCGACTGGCGCTTCAACCTGCGGTCCTCCAACACCGAACCCGTCGTGCGGCTGAACGTTGAATCGCGCGGACAGGCTGACCTCTTGACCAGTCGGGTGGCGCAGGTGCAGGATCTGCTGCTGGCAGACTGAACCCGAAGGCGCATGAAAGCGAAGTTTTGGTCTTGCGGGCCAAGCCGCAGGCGGGGGGCCAAAACGCCTGCGAGTTCGGGGCAAGGTGTGATCTGTGTGCTTCTGCGGTTCGTAACGAAGGGTCAGTTGCGCGCCCCAAAGCCCGCCCGGCCACACAGGACCCCGAATCTTGACCTTTTCGCGCACCAACATTGCCACCGGGTTTGCCGCCCTTTTCGTGATCCTGCTGTCGGTCTTCATGCTGGAGCGCGAGCGGGCGGGGTTGCAGATTTCGTCCTATAGTGTCGGGACAACGCCGGTGACGCTGTACCAGTTGCCGGGCCAGACCGGGCCGGTCGTGGTCATCGCACACGGTTTTGCCGGGTCGCGCCAGATGCAGGCCTATTCCCTGCATCTGGCGCAGGCGGGTTACCGGGTGCTGGCGTTTGACTTTGAAGGCCATGGCCAGAAGCCGGTACCGATGTCGGGCGATGTCACCTCTGTCAACGGCACAACGCAGCTTCTGGTGGCCGAAACGCAGGCAGTGATTGCCGCCGCCCGCGCCTTGCCCGACGCCGCGCAGATCGCACTGCTGGGCCATTCGATGGCCACAGACATCATCGTGCGCGCCAGCAATGCCGAGACGGCGGCAGGCACTCCCGTCGATGCGGTGGTGGCGATCTCGATGTTCTCGCAGGCGGTGACGGCGACGGAGCCAAAGCACATGCAGGGGATCACCGGCGCGTGGGAAAGCATCCTGCGCAAGTCTGCCCTTGATGCCGTACGTCTGGTGGACCCCAATGCGGCTGAGGGTGATCTGGCGGTTGCGGGCGACGTGACCCGGCGCGCTTTTACCGCGCCAAGGGTCGAGCATGTGGGCGTGCTGTTCAGCCCCGGCGCCGTCAATGCCGCCGAGGCTTGGCTGGATACAACCTTCGGGCTGCAGGCCAAAGGCCCGGCCGGCCATCGGGGCTGGTGGATACTGGCGCTGCTGGCCGGGATCGTGATGGGCTTTCGCCCGCTGGTTGCTGCCCTGCCCCAAGGTCCCGTCGCACCCAAGGTGTCAACACGGCGCTTTCTGCTTGCCACGCTGCTGCCAACCGGGGCGGTGCCGCTGCTGATCACGCCGTTTTTCCACAACTTCATGCCGGTTCTGGTGGCCGACTATCTGATGCTGCATCTGGCGCGGTTCGGCATTCTTCAACTTGGCCTGTTGGGCGGTTGGCGTCAGTTGCGCGGTGCCTTGCCTGGCCGGTCGGTTCTGGCGCTTGCCTTCTGGGGCATCATCGTCTTTGGGCTGGCGCTGGACCGTTACGCCGCAAGCTTCTGGCCCTCGGCCCAGCGCTTGCCGATTATCGCGGCGCTGTGTCTGGGAACAATTCCGTTCATGGTGTCCGACGCTTATGCCACGCAAGCCGGGCGCGCGGCCCTGTGGCGCAGGTTTGCGGCGCGGATTTTGCTGTTTGTCTCGCTGGGGCTGGCGGCGATCCTTGACCCGGATCAGTTGACCTTCGTGGTGATTGTGCTGCCGGTGTTCGTCTTGTTCTTCCTTGTCCACGGCCTGATGGGCCGCTGGATCGGCTTCCGGTCCGGGGCTGTCGCGGCGGGCTTGGGGCTTGGCATGTGCCTTGCTTGGGCGCTTGGCGTCAGTTTTCCCTTGTTTGCCCATGTGTAGGCGGGTCAAGATTTGGCCCAGCAGGAGAAGCCAATGGAAAAACGCACTGCGCTGATTGCCGGAGGGGCCGGAGGCATGGGCTTTGCCATAGCGCAAAGGCTGGGGCGGGATGGCTTCGCGCTGGTGATCGCCGATCTGCCGGGGCCTCGGCTGGAAGATACCGCCGCGCGCCTGCAAGCCGAAGGTTGTCAGGCTTTGGCTGTGCCACTTGATATCCGCCAGCCCGCCGCCTGCCGTAGCGCCGTGAAGGCGGCGATGGATTGGTCAGGTGGTCTGCACGCCCTTATCAACGCCGCCGGGGTCTGGGTCGAAGGCGCACCCGAGGCGATGACCGAAGCGGAATGGGATGTCACGCTGGATATCAACCTCAAAGGGCCGTTCTTCCTGATCCAGTCCGCTCTGCCGCATCTGGGCGAGGGGGCTTCAATCGTCAACATAGCCAGCGATGCCGGGCTGGTGGGCAACAAGGGCGCCGCGATCTATTGCGCCTCCAAGGGTGGACTGGTGCTGCTGACCAAAGCGCTGGCGCTGGACCTTGCGCCAAGGGGCATCCGGGTCAACGCCATCTGCCCCGGCGATGTAGCGACACCCATGATCGACGATCAGGCCGCCCGCTACGGCAATGGCAACCCCGAGGGCTACAAAGCCGCCCTGCTGGCCCACTATCCCCAAGGCCCCAAGGCACGCTTCATCCGGCCCGCAGAGATTGCCCGGCTGGTATCCTACCTGTGCGAAGACGCCGCCACCCCGATCACAGGTGCAGCCCTAAGCATGGATTTCGGCGTGACGGCGGGGTATTAAGGCATGTTCTGGAAAACTGGAATCCGGCTTTCCTCGCCAATCATGCGACCGTTAAGAACCTGGAACAGGCATGTTTCTATCAAACACCATCCTGTTCCGGGCCAGTTCTGGCGTGCGGGGCGGAGGCTGTCGGTAGGGGCCGGTTGCCTCGAAGGCAAGGCCAAGCTGCAACAGGGCGCTGTCATCCCAAGCGCGACCCGCGAAGGTCAGGCCAGCAGGCATACCCGTGTCAGACATCAGCCCCATTGGCACGGTCACGGTGGGAATGCCCAAGTGGCGGATGGCCAGATTGCCATTGGCCACCCAAACCCCGTTGCGCCACGCCAGATCGGCAGAGGCAGGGTTCACATCGGCATCAGCTGGGCCAATATCGGCGAGGGTCGGGAAAACCACGCCGTCCAGACCCAGCCGATCCATCCAGTCTTCAAGATCAATGCGGCGGGTGTCCTCCAATCCCCGAAAGCCCGCCTCCAGATCGGGAATGTCACGGAAATCGGCAGCGAGGTGGGCGCGGGCATGGGCCGGGTAATCGGCGATATCATCGTCAAAGCCTGTGAAACGGTCGGGCAGGCTGCCGGGCGGGGCGGGGCTTATCCGAAAGCCGTCGACTTGCGCCAACCGGTTCAGCCTGGGATCATCGTTGGCCTGCAAAAAGTCATCCCAGGCCCAGACCGACAGGTCAACAATCTCGACCTTCAGGTACTTCGCCGTGACCAGACCCCGGGTCTTGATCGTGGGGCAACCGGGCCGATCGCCCTCGTAGTTCGAGACGACGGGGAAATCGACGACCACCACCTCGGCCCCCGCCGCCTCCATCGCACCCCGGGCGGCCTGCCACAGCGCTAGGATCGAGGCGCGGGTCTGCACCTTTTGCCCGGTTGGGCCGCCGATGCCACCTTGCGGGTTGCTTCCTGCCAAATCGTCGGCGTTGATATACATCGCCGGAACCCCAAGCCGCTTGCCCTTCAGCGAAGCCCCCTGCCCCAGCGCCAGATAAGATGCAGGCCGCAGGTCCGACGCTTTGGGGATCGCAACCCAAGGCTGCCTGCGCCAAAGGTCGCCCCGCGTTTCGGGATCGTCGGCCACGATCACATCCAGCAGGTCCAGCATATCCGCCATCGTCCGCGTATGGGGCACCACGACATCCATCGTCGGCACCAAAGGCCAGTTGCCCCGGACCGAGATTACCCCCCGGCTGGGGGTATAGGCGCAAAGCCCGTTGTTGGCGGCAGGGGTGCGGCCCGAGGACCAGGTCTCCTCTCCCAAGCCGAACGCGGCAAAGCTGGCCGCGGTGGCGGTGCCCGACCCGTTGGAAGACCCCGAAGCAAAGGCCGCCGTCAGCCAATCAGCGCTGTAGGGGCTTTCCGCCCGGCCATAGACACCACGCTGCATCCCGCCATTGGCCATCGGCGGCATGTTGGTCAACCCGATCAGCACCGCCCCCGCCGCCCGCAGCCGGGCGATGGCAAAGGCATCGTCCTGCGCCACCAGATCGGCGAACGCGGGCGATCCGGCGGCCACCGTCATCCCCCGCACCTTGTAGCTGTCCTTGGCGATATAAGGTATGCCGTCCAAAGGGCCGCGACTTTCGCCCCTGACCCGCCGCAAGTCCGAGGCCCGCGCCTCGTCCAGCGCTGCGGGGTTCAGGACGGGAACCGCATTCAGGCCAATCCCGTGCGAATCATACGCCGCGATCCGGGCGAGATAGCCGCAAACCAACGCCTCGCTTGTGACCTGTCTTGCCCGCAACGCATAGCACAGGTCCTGGATCGAGGCTTCTACAAGGTTCATGGCAGGCTCCGGCCGGTTGGATGTCTCACGGTGCTAAGCCATGATGCTAAGCACAGGCGGGCCGCGCTTTGAAGGCTGACAGAAGCGGGGATGTTCGGTCGGGGTAGCGAAATCCCGATGATCCGATGTGAACATGACCGCTCGCACTTTTGGATAAGATCGGTCCTGATGTCAAAGCTGTGACAAAGGGCATGTATGATCAGCACTATGACACCCGCATCACTCAAGGCGACTGGGGCGCCGAAGGGTGCCATCAGCACCGCCCCCGTTCGCTTTTCAGCCCCTCCCGGTGGGTATTCTGCGCTGGCTGCCGGGATTCCCGCTGCCCTGAAGCGCGCTGGTCATGGTGTGCCTGCGGCATAGCCTGGCCACCGGCCCTTCACACATCGCTGGATCACATGGACCTGCGCTTCAGCGTTTCTTCTTCTTTCATTCAGACTTTTCCTTTTCATCATGCCGAGAAATTTCTACCTCCACAGCGCCTTACTTTCGGAGGCAATTACCCCAGGATGGCGGGACGCTGCAAAAAGCGCGGCGCACGGCTGGTCCGCAGTTGACATGTGACGCTTACCGGGTCAGCAGCATTGCCACCCACCTTGCCGGAGAATGAAGATGACCCTTTGCGGCTGTATCAGGACCACCGCCACCCGTCTGTCCACAGCCGCAGGGGGGCGGTAAGCCATGGCTCGCATCGTCTTTGACCTTGACGGCACTTTGGTGGACAGCGCGGCCGATCTGCAAGGCATTGCCAACCGGCTTCTGGCCCTGCGCGGGCTGGCCCCCATCCGTCTGGACGAGGCGCGCAGTTTCATCGGCCAGGGCGTTGCCGTCTTCGTCGCAAAACTGCGCGCTGCGCGGGGCATTGCCCAAGCCGGGCAGGCAGCGATTCTGGCCGACTTCATGGCGCAGTATGACGATGCCGTGACGCTGACGGTGCCGTATCCCGACGTGCCGCAAACCTTGGACCACCTGCAACGCGAGGGGCATCTTCTGGCCCTGTGCACCAACAAACCCATGCGCCCGACGCTGGCCTTGCTGCGCCATCTGAACCTTGAACGGCATTTCACCAGGATCCTCGCGGGCGACAGCCTGCCGCAGCACAAACCTGATCCGGCGCCGCTTCTGGCCGCCTTTGATATCGGCGGCACCGGACCTGATCTTTATGTCGGCGACAGCGAGGTGGATGCCGAAACCGCCCGTCGTGCCGGGGTGCCTTTCCTGCTGTTCACCGAAGGTTACCGCAGCACCCCAATCACGGACCTGCCGCACCGGGCCGCTTTCTCGGCGTTTTCACAATTGCCCGCCTTGGTCGCAGGCATGACAGGGGCGTGACACGAGCGTGACAGGGGCATGACAGGGGCGTGACCATTCGCGCCGGGGCTACATCTGCTGATGCAGCCACAATTCATTGGACGTTTGCTTTGCCCTGACACTAGGATCAGCCAAACCGCCGCAATCAAAGACAATTGGGGCCGACGATGCAGGAGATGCAAAGGCCATGGAACGCAGCTTTGGGTGGAAGACCCTCAACCAGGAGCGGATCGTTCTGGCCATCGCGACAGGCCTGTTTGTCTTGGCCAGCATAGCACTGCCGGGCTTTCTGACGGCGGGCAATCTTGTGGCAATCCTGCGGTCAGTGTCGGTGCTGGGGATCTTGTCGCTGGGAATGGCGGTGGTGATCATCGGGCGCGGCATTGACCTGTCGATCGTCGCCGTGATGGCGATGTCGGTGGCGTGGTATCTGCAAATGCTGGGCAACGGCGTGGCCGATGGGCCCGCCTTTGCGCTCACCCTGGCAGGCGTGCTGGCCATCGGCCTGACCAACGGCTTTCTGATCGCCTATGCCGAGGTTCCGGCGATTTTCGTGACCCTCGCGTCCGGGTCATTCGTCTTCGGCTATGTCCGCTCGCAACTGATAGCCCAGGACGCCGTCCCCGTCCCGCATGGCCACTGGGTCGAGGCTTTGGGCCAGATGCGCCTCGCCTCGGTCCCGCCTGAGGTGTTCCTGTTTGCCGGGCTGGCCTTTGCCGCCTTCCTGTTCCTGCGCTTCACCCGCTGGGGCCGCTTTGTCTACTATTCCGGCGATAACCCGATTGCCGCCCGCAACATCGGCATCCCGGTGCGGCCCATGCTGGTGCTGCGCTACGTAATTTCAGCCCTTGCGGCTTTTGTGTCAGGGCTGCTGACGGCGGCAAGCCTGCAAAGCATCAACAGCCGGGTGGTCAACTCTACCCTGCTGTATGACATCGTGCTGGTCGCGGTGATTGGTGGTATTGGTCTGTCAGGCGGCAAGGGCGGTGTGCGCAACGTGCTTTACGGCGC
>JAYSQA010000009.1:0-30669 GCA_043721775.1 Rhodobacterales bacterium | reverse complement strand
ACGGCTTCGGCTTGCTCGCGCGCTTTTTTGACGGAGGGCTTCTCGAAATGTTGCTTGAGCTTCATTTCGCGGAACACGCCTTCGCGCTGGAGCTTTTTCTTGAGAGCCCGAAGGGCTTGCTCAACGTTGTTGTCACGGACGCTGACCTGCATGTGGTTGTCACCACCTTCCTAAGTTAGAGTTGCACTAGATGTGCAGGCCTGCCGCGCATAACAAAGGCTGTAGCACTTGTCCACAAGTCCTTGGGAGAGCCTGTCATGGAAGCCGCGATGAACCGGAATAACACACTGAAAACGCTGGTAGAAGCAGCCCTGCCCCATGTGGCCTTCGAGGGCTGGTCCGAGGCCGCCTTGCGCGAAGCCATCGCTGATTCGGGCCTGCCCCCCGGCCTTGCCCGTGCCATGGTGCCGCGTGGCGGCGTCGATCTGGCGCTGGCCTATCACCACTTGGGCGACCGGCAGATGATTGCTGCCCTTGCCGCCACCGACCTTGCCGCCTTGCGTTTCCGGGAAAAGGTAACCCTTGCCGTCCGCCTGCGCCTCCAGGATGCCGACCGTGAGGTGGTGCGGCGCGGCACGGCCCTGTTCGCCCTGCCGCAATATGCCGGTGACGGTGCCAAGGCCGTCTGGGGCACGGCGGATGCGATCTGGACTGCGCTGGGGGACACCTCGCAGGATGTGAACTGGTATTCGAAAAGGGCAACACTTGCCGCCGTTTACGCCTCGACGGTGCTGTATTGGCTGGGCGATGACAGCGAAGCCCACCGGGCGACGTCGGAGTTTCTGGACCGGCGGATCGAGAATGTGATGGCGTTTGAAAAGACCAAGGCGGCGTTTCGCGAAAATCCGATCGGAAAGGCGCTTTTGGCCGGTCCCATGAAGCTTTTGGAAAGGATACATGCGCCACAAACGGCGAAGGACCTTCCGTGCCAAAGCGCAAAAGGAATCGAAGCATGACCCTCTTGAACGCCATGCTGGCGATGGAGATTGCGACCCCCGGTGGCCCGGACGTGCTGCAACCCTGTTCCATGCCGGTGCCGGTGCCGGGGCACGGCCAGATCGTGATCCGCGTGGCCTATGCCGGGGTGAACCGCCCCGACGCCCTGCAACGCGCCGGGGCCTACGCGCCCCCTCTGAACGCCAGCCGACTGCCTGGGCTGGAATGTTCGGGAACCGTGGTGGCCCTTGGGCCCGGCTGCACAAGGTGGAGCGTCGGCGACAAGGTCTGCGCGCTGTTGCCCGGCGGCGGTTATGCCGAATACGCCGCTTGTGCGGAAGGCCACGCCCTGCCCATCCCCCCAGGCCTGACCCTGCGCGAAGCTGCCTGCCTGCCCGAAACCTGCTTCACAGTCTGGTCCAACATCGTCATGCGCGGCCATCTGAAAGCCGGCGAAAGGTTTCTGGTTCACGGCGGCACGTCCGGCATCGGCGTCACCGCCATCCAGATCGCCAAGGCCTTGGGCGCACGGGTTTTTTCCACCGCTGGCAGCGATGAAAAAGCCCGCTGTTGCGAAGGGCTGGGGGCAGAGCGCGGCCTCAACTACCGGTCGGAAGACTGGGGTGACATCATCCGCAAGGCGGGCGGCGCCGATCTGATCCTTGACATGGTCGGCGGCCCTTACCTGCCGCAGAACCTGAAATCCCTCGCCGATGATGGCCGTCTGGTGCAGATAGCCTTCCTGCAAGGCCCCAAGGTCGAGGTGAACTTTGTTGATCTGATGATGCGCCGCCTGACCCTGACCGGATCAACCCTGCGCCCGCAATCCGACCTCGCCAAGACCCGGATCGCCCAAGCGGTCGAGGCGCATGTCTGGCCGATGATCGAAGCCGGCAAGTTCAAGGTGGTGATCGACAGCGAGTTTCCCCTGACCCAGGCTCCCGCCGCCCATTGGCGGATCGAAGCGCCCGGCCACATCGGCAAGATCGTGATGAAGGTCGAAGCATAGCCCAAGATTTTTCGTCGAAAAATCTTGAGCTATTTGATCCTGCGCAAAAAAATCGTGAAAGACCAAAAACAGAACAAGATTTTTCGTCGAAAAATCATGGGCTTAGCGCAGCTTTCTCCGATATGCGGCAGGAATGCCCAGCATCCCCCGGTACTTGGCTACCGTCCGCCGGGCCACCGTCACACCCAGTTCCGCGCCAAGGCTAAGCGCCAGCGCCGCGTCTGACAGCGGTGCATCAGCCGCCTCGCCAGCAATCGTGCGCGCCAGAAGGTCACGCAACCCGGCAGCCGAGACCTCGTGCCCGCCAATTCCCCGGCTGAACAGCTGACGCAGCCACCAGACCCCGCGCGGGGTATCAACCGACGTGCCCGCAACCACCCGGCTGACCGTGCTTTCATGCAGGTCCAGCGCCCCGGCGATCTCGGCCATGGTCATCGGCTGCAACCGCGCGGGCCCCTCGGTCAAGGCCAGCCGCTGGCGGCGCAGCACCTCTGCCCCGACCCGCAGCAAGGTTTCGTTGCGCGCCAGAACCATGCGCTCCAGCATCCGTGCTGCGGCCACCCCGTCCGAGGCCGACCCATTCGAACTATGCCCGCTGATGATGCGCATCTCGGGCAAGGCGCTGCCGTTCAGCGTCACCTCCCAATCGCCATCGGCACGCGGGCGGGCCAACAGGTCCGGCTCGCGCAGGGTGTCGGCCATGACCGGGTCAAAGGCGGTGCCCGGCTTCGGGTTCATCGTGCGGATCAGGCGAAAGCGGCGCAGCACATCGGCCTCGACCACCCCGGCCAGTTGGGCGATCAGGCCGGTCTGACCGCGCGCCAGAAGGTCAAGATGGGCCAGAACCACCTTCATCACCCGGTCATAAAGCCCGGCCTCCTGTGCCTGCAACTTCAGACACTCATCCAGCGTGCGGGCGAAAAGGCCAACCGGTTCAATCTCTTGCACGCGGTACAGCACCGCCTCGACCTGCGCCAGCTTGCAGCCCAGTTCGCGCGCGATGGCCAGAAGCGGGCGGTCGATCCAGCCCGAGGGCGCCAGCGCCTCTGCCAGTGCCAAGGCAATCCTGCGGTCCTCGGGTGCCTTCATCCGCCGGTCAATCTCGGCGCTGACATGGGCCATCAGGCTGGGCCCCGGCCCCGCCACCACCTCTGCCATATCCACCCGCGAAGTTCCCGGCAATCGTGGGCCCGGCAGCCCTGACCCCGGCAATCCTGGTCCCGGCAGCACGCCGGTCCAGCGCGGCAGCCAGTCGCGCGGGGTGGGCTGCACCAGCACCAGTGCCGGGTTTTCCGCCGCCTGCTCCTCCAGATGCCGGGCCAGCCCTGTTGCATCCAGCCGCAACATGGCAATCGAGGCCCGAAGCCCGGTCGAAAGCTTCAGCCGCAGGGTCTGCTTGACCTCGATCCGTTGGCGCTGGGTCATGGCATATGGCTAGACCAAGGGCCGCAGCCTTGCAACGTCTGTTCCCTATGCCAGCGGCAAGGGCTAGGGTCGCCGCGAAAAGGATAGCCCATGCAAGACCTGCCCCTCGTCAAGGACCTTGTGCTGATCGGCGGCGGGCATACCCATGCGCTGGTGCTGCGGATGTGGGCGATGAAACCCCTGCCCGGCGTGCGGCTGACGGTGATCAACCCTGACCCGGTGGCGCCCTATACCGGCATGCTGCCCGGCCTGATCGCAGGCCATTACCGGCGCGAGGATATCCTGATCGACCTGGTCCGCCTTGCGCGCTTTGCCGGGGCGCGGCTGATCCTTGACCGCGCCGTGGGGCTGGACCGGCAGGCGCAAACCGTCGTTCTGCAAGGCCGCCCACCCCTGCCCTATGACCTCGCCTCGCTTGACATCGGCATCACATCTGACCTGCCGGACCTGCCCGGCTTTATTGAAAATACCATGTCCGCCAAGCCCTTGGGGACCTATGCCCGCAGTTGGGCGGCTTTCGTGGCCCGCGCCTTGCCCAACCCCCGGGTGGTGGTGATCGGTGGCGGCGTGGGCGGTGTTGAACTGGCGCTCGCCTCGGCCCACCGCCTGCGGCAAGCCGGGGTGCATCCGCAGGTGACGCTGGTGGACCGGGGGCCGGACCTGCTGCCCCAGATGTCCGCCAAAAGCCGCCTTGGGATACAGGCCGCATTGGCGGCACAGGGGGTGCAGGTTCTGACACATGCCAGCCCCGCCAGGGCCGAACCGGGCCATGTCACCCTGAAGGATGGCCGCACCCTGCCTTCGGACTTCACGCTGACCGTGGCCGGATCGCGTCCGCAAGCCTGGCTTGCGGAAACCGGCCTCGCCTTGAATGCAGGATACGTCACCGTCGACGCTGCCTTGCGCAGCGCCGATCCTCTGATCTTCGCCGCCGGAGACTGCGCCTACCTCTCGCATGCCCCACGCCCCAAAGCCGGAGTTTATGCCGTCCGCGCGGCACCCGTGCTGTTTTACAACCTCTGCGCCAGCCTGACCGGCCAGCCCCTGCGGCCCTTCCATCCGCAAAAGGACTACCTCAAGCTGATCTCGCTGGGCGGCCAATCGGCCCTTGCCGACAAATGGGGCCTGCGCGCCGGAGGCCCGTGGCTTTGGTGGCTGAAAGACCGGATTGACCGGAAATTCATGGCGAAATTTGCCGATTACCCCGCAATGGCGCAGCCCGCTGTGCCCTCGCACCCCGTTCAGGGCCTGGTTGCGGCGATGGGCGACAAGCCCTTGTGCGGTGGCTGCGGGGCCAAGGTTGGCGCGACAGGTCTTTCCGCGATGGTAGCGGCCCTGCCCCGTCCGCACCGGCCCGAGGTTCTGGCCGGTGCCGGTGACGACGCCGCCATCCTGCGCACCGAAAGCGGCGTGCAGGTCCTGACCACCGACCATCTGCGCACCTTCACCTGCGACCCGCGCCTGATGGCCCGCCTGACCGCCATCCATGCGCTTGGCGACATCTGGGCGATGGGTGCCAAGCCGCAGGTGGCGCTGGCGCAGATCATCCTGCCCCGCCTGTCCCCCGCGCTGCAAAGCCGGATGCTGGCCGAGGTGATGGCCGCAGCGGCCGAGGTCTTTACCGAAGCCGGGGCCGAT
The DNA here is from genome assembly GCA_043721775.1 of Rhodobacterales bacterium. GTDB lineage: Bacteria > Pseudomonadota > Alphaproteobacteria > Rhodobacterales > Rhodobacteraceae > Stagnihabitans. The sequence continues at coordinate 25,661 of JAYSQA010000009.1, read as the reverse complement.
GTGGTCGGCGGCCATACCAGCCAAGGGGCCGAGCTGACCATAGGTTTCACCGTCACCGGCACCGCCACGCGCCCCATCACCAAAGGCGGCGCCCGCCCCGGCGACGCGCTGATTCTGACCAAACCCCTGGGCTCTGGCACCATCCTCGCCGCCGAGATGGCCATGGCCCGGCTGTCCGACGGGATGCCGCCCAATCTGATGCTGCCTATTCTGATGCCGCCCAATCTGATGCCGCCCAATCTGATGCTGGGCGAAGCTGTCACGGCCTGCTTTGCCCAGATGCTGCGCCCCCAGACCGCGGCATCGCTCCTGCTGGCCCCCCATGCCCATGCGATGACGGATGTGACGGGCTTCGGCCTTGCGGGCCATCTGATCGAGATGATGGAGGCCTCTGCCACGACCGGCCATCTCTGGCTGTACAAAGTCCCCCTGATGACCGGAGCCGAGGCGCTGACAGCCTCTGGCGAACATTCCTCCCTCGCCCCCGCCAACCGCGCCGCCCTCTTGGGCCGGATCAAAGGCGAGGGCCTGGCCACCCCACGCGGCGCCTTGCTGTTTGACCCGCAAACCTGCGGCGGACTTCTGGCTTCAGTGCCGCAAGATCAGGCCCCAGGCCTGCTCGCCCAGCTTCATGCCGCAGGCGACACCCGCGCAGCCGTTGTCGGACAGGTTCTGGCTGGCCCGGCAGAGATCATCCTTTCCCCTGACCCGGTCACCGGTTGAAGGGCGCGCAGGCCAGCCTCCCCCCCCATGCCGCTCTGGAATATTTCCAGAAGAGCGAATGGAAAAGGTAGGATGGGCAATTTGCCCATGTTACCGGCAAAGTATCCCGACGCTGGCCGCCACCTGTCCGGCCAGATCGTTCAGCGCCGCCTCTGCCAGACTGGGTGCCTGCAAGGCAATCGCCGGGACCGTCATCCGCGCGCGGTGCTTTTCATAACGCGGGTCATAGTGCACCTGCATCAGGTCCTGCGCCAGCGCTTCGAACTGGTCGCTGGCGGCAAGCGCGGTCCAGGCCTCGATCGTCTCGCGGGGTTGCGCATGGCGCAACAGGTCAATGACCTGCACCAGCCGCGCCCCATCGGCCACGATGTCGGCATAGGCGCGCGTCAGATAGCGGGCGCGCTCGGGCAAGCTCGCCTCGATGATCACGCGGGGCGCTTTGCACATCGCAGCCCAAAGCTGCGACGGCAGGCGCAGGTCACCCACCTTCGCACTTTCCGCCTCAACCACCACAGGCCTCGAAGGGTCCAGCCGCGACAACTCCATCGCCAGCGCGCATTCGAACGCCTTTTGCGAGGGCTGCCCGCCCGGCATATGGCCAAACAGCGACCCGCGATGCCGCGCCAGCCCTTCCAGATCAATCACCTGGACGCCCTGCGCCTTCAGCCGTGCCAGAACCTCGGTCTTGGCTGTGCCGGTATTGCCATCCAGCACCACCACCGGGCAGGCCACCGGCGTGTCATACAGTTGCTTGACCACCAGCGCCCGCCACGCCTTGTAGCCGCCCGCAATCGTCTCGACCCGCCAGCCAATCTGGCCCAGGATCAGCGCAAACGACCCAGACCTTTGCCCGCCCCGCCAGCAATAGACCAAAGGCCGCCAGCCCCCCGGCTTGTCGGCCAAAGCCGCTTCCAGATGCTTTGCCACATTGCGCGACACCAGTGCCGCCCCCAGCTTGCGGGCGGTAAAGGGATTGACCTGTTTGTAGATCGTGCCCACCCTTGCCCGCTCTTCATCATCCAGCACCGGCAGGCTGATCGCCCCCGGCAGATGATCCTCGGCATATTCGGCAGGGGCGCGGGCGTCGATGATCGTATCAAAGCCCAAGGCGGCAAGCTCTGACAGCGAGGTCAAGGTGACAGCCATCAGAAGCCCGCCTCAAGCCGCGTCAGCAAGGCCGCCATCATCGCCTCGCACCGCGCCATCTGTTCCACACTGACAAACTCATCCGGCTTATGGCCCTGCGCCATCGACCCCGGCCCGCAGATCACCGTCGCTATCCCTAAGCGCGCATCAAACAGCCCGCCTTCGGTGCCAAAGGCCACCTTCATCGTGCCATTGGCCCCGGTCAGCCCCTTGACGAAGTTCACCACAGCGGCATCCGACGGCGTCCCCAGCCCCGGATAATCCCAAAGCCGCTCGATCCGTATCACAGCCTCGGGGAACGCCCCCCGCAGCGGCGCGCAGATCGCCTCGGCTTCGGCTTTCAGACGGTCGATCAGCACGGCGGGATCATCCTGCGCCAGCGAGCGTATCTCAAAGTCCAGCACGGCGGTGTTCGGCACGATGTTGACCTGCACCCCACCTGCCATCTTGCCCACATGCACCGTGGTGTAAGGCACGTCATAGTCGCCGTCCTTGTGCCCATGCGCCGCGATGTCTGCTTGCAACCCTCTGACCGCATGAATGAAATCCGCCGCCAGATGCAGCGCGTTCAAAGCCAGCGGTGCCAGCGCCGAATGCCCCTCGCGCCCCACACAGGTCGCCCGCAGCGCGACCTTGCCCTTGTGACCCGTGGCAACCTGCATCCCCGTAGGCTCCCCCACGATGCAGAACCGAGGCCGCACCGGCGCGCCCTCCAGCATCGCGATCAAGGACCGCACCCCCATGCAGCCGATTTCCTCGTCATAAGACAGCGCCAGATGCAAGGGCACCGCCAGCTTGCGGCCTGCCTTCTGCAAATGGCCCGCCTCAAGCATCGTGGCAATCGCCGCCGCACAAAAGCCCTTCATATCCGCCGTGCCGCGCCCGTATAACCGCCCGTCCGCCTCGGTCATCGTGAACGGCGGAAAGGTCCATGCCTGCCCCTCTACCGGCACCACATCGGTATGGCCCGACAACATGACGCCGCCGCCGCCCGGCCCGACGGTGGCATAAAGGTTCGCCTTTCCCCCCGCCGGATCGGTCAGCAAAGTGCTTTCAATCCCAGCCTCGGCCAGCACCCCCTGCACATAGTCCATCAACGCCATGTTGGGGTTGGAACTGACGGTATCAAAGCCGATCAGGCAGGACAGGATATCACGGGTGCGGACGGTAATCTGCAAACTTCGGCTCCTTCATCTGACCCGACTTAACCCCAACGGCACAGCCAACGGAAGGGCGCTTCTCTTTTCCACCCCTTTCCGCCACCATTGCCCCAAAGGAGACCCCATGCGCCTGCCCCTGTTCCTGTTCGCCCCGCTCGCTTTCGCCGCCCCGCTCGCTTTCGCCGAGGGGTCCGCTTTCGCCGAGGGACCCGCCATTGCCCAAGGTATACCCAACCTCACCCCCACCAACCTAAGCCCCGCCAACCTAAGTCTCGCCAACCTAAGCCCCACCACCGGCCAACCCGGCGCAGTGGCGCGCTTGATCGAGGCGCACCGCCTTTCCCAGCTTGGCCAGTCGGCCCACGACCCGCTGCTGATCTTTGCCGCAGCGCGGTTGATGCAAGGGGTGACCTTGCGCGAAGTGACGCGGACGGTGGCAGAGCCGTTGCCCAAGCCGGCAGAGCCTGCCCTCGTCCAGAAACTGAAAGACAAGAAAGACAAGCCGAAAGCCGCACCACTGAATGACGCGCAGCCTGAACCTTTGCCTCTGGCAGAACCCAAGGTCGTTCCCGACCCCGCGAAGTCCGCCCCTTTGCCCGGCACCCTAAGCCCCGCCGCCCTGATGGCCGAAGCACGCAAGATGCTGACCGACAAAGACCCGCTAGGCGACGTGATCGCCGATGCCGAGGCCGAGGTTCCACCGCCGGGCCAGACCGCATTTGTCACATCTTTCGTTCAGCAGGCTGGGGGAAATACAACATTCACCCTGCCATTTGCCGGTGAAAGCTACGGCGAAATAGGACTTTTGCAATTATCTACCGATTTTCCGCTGACCGCCGCGGGTCACCTGTCCCTGACCGTCACCGATGCAGCGGGAAACCTGGTCTGCATGGATGCCTCGGCCAGCACCTCGGCGCTGTGTGGCATTGTGCCCAAGGAAACCGGCAGCTTCCGTGTTACCGTCACCAACGATGGCGCGGCCCCTGCGGCTTACCTTCTGATCACCAACTGAAAAGGGCACGAGGTTTCCCCCGCGCCCCCCCCTGACAGGACGCAGTCAAATCAGGCGGTTACTTCCGACACCTTCACAGTGCGACCTTCCGCGACCGACAGCAGCGCCGCTTCAGCCAAAGCCAATGCCAGCAAGCCATCCTCACCCGACGGTGCAGCCGCAGTCTTGGCCCCAACCGCATCAATGAACGCGCCGATTTCAGCCGCATAGGCCTCGGTGTAGCGGGTCATGAAGAAGTCATGCAGTGCGGGACGGGTATAGCCCGCACCCGTAGCAACCTCGATGGAAACCGGGCGCTGGTTTTCAGCCGACACAACACCCTTCGACCCATGCACTTCAATCCGCTGGTCATAGCCATAAGTCGCCCGACGCGAGTTCGAAATCAGCGCCATCTTGCCCGAAGCCGTCTTCAGCATGACCTGAACGCTGTCGGAATCCCCAGCCAACCCAATCGCCGGGTCGACCAGAACCGCAGCCATCGCCGAAACCTCGGTGACTTCCTCACCCAACAGCCAGCGCGCCATGTCGAAATCATGGATCGTCATGTCGCGGAAAATCCCGCCCGACCGCTTGATGTAATCGACCGGAGGCGCGCCCGGATCACGAGAGGTGATCGTGACCATCTCAACTTCCCCCACGGTGCCCTTGGTGATCTCAGCCCGAACCGCCATGAAATGCGGGTCAAAGCGGCGGTTGAAGCCAACCATCAGCGTGCCCTTGTTGGCGCGCACGGTGGCCAGGCAAGTCTTGACGCGGGCCAAAGACAAGTCGATCGGCTTTTCGCAGAACACGGCCTTGCCAGCCGCAGTAAACTGCTCGATCAGGTCGGCATGGGTGTCGGTCGGCGTGCAGATCACCACGGCGTCGATATCCGAAGCTGCCAATATCTGTGCAATCGTACGCACTTCGCAGCCATACTGAACGGCAATCGCCTGTGCTGCCGGGGCCATCGCATCGGCCACTGCCACCAACTTGGCTTTGGAATTTCCAGTTACCGCCTTGGCATGCACTTTGCCAATACGGCCAGCGCCCAAAAGCCCGAAACGCAGAGTCATGATAGTTCCCTTTCTCAGGCATATGCCCCTTCGGCATTGCCCTTCACACCTGTGATATAGCTTACGATGTCATTGCCATCGGTCTCGTCGCGGCGCAAGGATGCCACGATGCGGCCCCTGCGGAAAACCACGATCCTGTCAACCAGATCAAAGACTTGCCGCAGGTTGTGGCTGACCAGAACCAACGGCACGCCACGCTCTTTCAAGCCGCGAATGATGTTTTCGACCTGTGCGGTTTCCTGCACGCCCAAGGCCGCCGTGGGTTCATCCATGATCACCAGCTTGGAGGCGAAAGCCGCCGTCCGGGCAATCGCCACGCACTGACGCTGGCCGCCCGACATGTTGCGGATCGGGTTGTCAACGTTGGGGATTTTCACCGCCGTCGTCTTCAAAGCCTCCATCGTGCGTTCGCGCATCGCCTTGCGGTCCAGCCATGAAAACGGCCCAAGGCGAAACTTGAAGATCTCGCGCCCCAGAAACAGGTTCGAGGGCACGTCCAGATCGTCGGCCAAGGCCAGGGTCTGGAACACCGTCTCAATCCCGGATTCGCGGGCATCCAAAGGACCCGCGTGGCTGACTTCGCGGCCGTCAAAGAAAATCTGCCCCGCCGTGCGCTGTTCAACTGCCGTGATCTGGCGCACGAAGGTCGATTTGCCGGCCCCGTTGTCGCCCACCACCGCCACATGTTCCCCGGCGCGCAGGGTAAAGTTGGCGTCGTCCAGCGCATGCACGCCGCCGTAATGCTTGGTCAGACCACGCGTTTCAAGAATGATATCGCTCATGGCCTAACCCCTCGCCCGTTTGCGTTGCCGCCACTGATCAAGGATCACGGCCCCCACGATAATCGCGCCCTTGACCATCTCCTGGTAGTAGGCGTCCAGCTTGATCGAGGTGAAGCCTGAGATGATCACCGAAAAGATCGCTGACCCCAGCACGGTGCCGACAATAGACCCCCGGCCACCCGAAAGACTCACCCCGCCAATCACCGCCATGGCGATGGCATCAAGTTCATACTGCATCCCCATCCCGGCCTGCGCCGTCAGGTTTTTGGATGTCAGCAAGATCGCCGACACGCCAGCCAGCATGCCCGCAATCGTATAGACCAGCACCTTGTGCCGATCGACATTGATGCCCGACATCCGCGCCGCCGCCTCGTTTGAACCGATGGCATAGCTGCGCTTGCCGTACAAAGTATAGATCATGATGACATGGAACAGCACTGCCAGCGCCACGAAGACCAGGGCGGGGTTCTGGCCCTCCCAGTGCAGCAAACCGAAGGTCAGCGTGCCCAGAATGTCGCCGTTCGCCACCTGGCCATAGGCCAATGTGGGGAACGAAACCGGGCTGCCGTTTGACCACCAGCTTGCCGCGCCGCGCGCCGAAACCATCATGCCCAAGGTGGCGATGAAGGGTGGTATCTTGGTATAAGCGATCAGCAAGCCATTGATGCAGCCCGCAATAATTCCACAGGTCAGACCCACGATGATCGGCACGATCACCGGCAAATCCATCCACTCCGGCCCGAACAGCGCTTTGGGGTTGGGGTTGCCGTTGACCAGTGCGGTCTGTGCGAAACTCATGGTGATCATGGCCGTGGCACCCACGACAGACCCTGACGACAGATCAATCCCGCCAAGGATGATGACCTGCGTGACGCCCAAGGCGATGATCCCGATGATCGCCACCTGAAGGATCATGATGTCCAGCCGCTGCTGGTTGAACAGGCTGTCGACATTGTCGCGCATGTTGAACAGGAAGCTGGTCCCGTTGATGCGGTTCAGAATTTCAAAAACGATGACGATGAAAACCAAAGCCGCGAAGACGTTCCATTCCGGAGCCCGCGTGCGTTTGCTTGGATCGTACTTCAGGCCGCCAAGGCCAACTGCTGGCCGCGATGTCGGTTTCGACATGGACGCTCCTCCTCCGATTGTCCCTGCCCGATTTCTCGAACACTCTCATAGCGCCCAATTTGAACCCTTGGGCAAGGAAAATGGGGGCGGCATTCACGCCGCCCCCAACCGCATCAGATGCGGATCAGTTCTTCTTGGTGAAGTCAGCCATGTTGGCCGGGGTCACCAGTTGGAACGGAATGTAGACCTTCTGGTCAACAGCCGTGCCAGCCGCCAGCTTCACAGCCGCGTCAACCGCACCAGCGCCTTGGCCAGCCGCGTCCTGGAACACGGTGATATCCTGGTCGCCCGCAGCCATCGCGGCCAAAGCGTCCTGGGTCGCATCAACACCGGCAACGATGACGGTCTTCATGTCAATGTTGGCCGCTTTCATCGCCTGAATGGCACCGATCGCCATTTCGTCGTTGTTGGCGATGACCGCGTCGAACGGCTTGCCGGTCGACAGCCAGTTGGTCATCAGGGTTTGCGCTTCGTCGCGCGACCAGTTGGCGGTCTGCTCGTCGATGATGGTGACTTTCACGCCGCAATCCGGCCCGCCGATCACGTCGTGCACGTCCTTGGTGCGCATCACGGCCGCCTGATTGGAAAGCTGGCCCTGCATCACATAGACATTGGCCTCGGTTTTGCCCGCAGCCTTCAACTGGGCGCAGACTTCCTTGGTCTCCAAAGTGCCCGAGTCGGCTTCGTTGGATGCCACGAACGCCTGGTTGTCGGGCAGCGTGTCAACGTTGACCGGCTGACGGTTCACATAGACCAGCGGGATGTTCGCCTTGGCGGCGGCATCCGACATGGCTTGCGTGGCACTGGTGTCAACCGGGTTCACGATGATAGCCGAAACACCCGACGCGATGAAATTGTTGATCTGGTCCAATTGCTTGGCCACATCATCCTTGGCGTCTTCGATCTGAACCTTCTGGCCATTGGCATCCGCATAGGTCTGGATGCCGTTGCGCAGAACGGTCAGGAAGTTGTCGTCAAACTTGGCCATCGAAACGCCGATGTCAGCCATTGCGGTCGTGCCCATCAGGGCCACGGCAGCCGCTACAAGATACTTCTTCATGGTCTCTCCTCCACATACGGGGCCCGGCGTCCCCGTTCTCCCAGCCGGGCCGCCCACTTTGGGGCGGTATTCCATCGCTCAGGCCTCTGCGCTCAAGCGAATGAATTCCATACTGGCCGCCAGCGCAGGGCCTGGATCAGCCATATCATGCACCGAAGGCGCAAAAGGTTCGTAAGAAATCGGGCCCGTGTAACCCGCAGCCTTCAAAGCCCGGATCTGCGCCACATTGCCCAAGATGTCATCGGCATCAACCAGCACCCGGTGCGGATCCCGCATGTCATCCAGGTAGACCTGGTCTTTGACGCCAGAAACATGGACGATTCCCGTCAGCTCCGGGTAAATCGGCCCAAAGCCTGCAAGGGCGTGGTGAAAGGTGTCATGCACCATGAAACAGGTGCCAACCCCGCCCACGGCATGGATAACCTCCGCCAGAACGTCCTTGTAGCGCAAGCTGCAAACGGCAAACCCCAAGGGCTCGACCATCGCCTTCAGGCCATGCGCCTTCAGCATCGGCAGCAGATCGCGCAGGGCGGTTTCGGTAACCTTGAAACTATCGGCCCGGTCGGTCGCAACACCGTCATTGCGCGGGATCAGGCTGACCGCCTCTGCCCCAGAGGCCACGGCGATCTGCATCAGTGCCTCGGCCTCGAAGCACTTGGCTGGTGACCAGTCGTTGAACATCTTGACCTCGGCCAGCGCCAGAAAGCGCAAGCCGCGCGCCGCCACGGCAGCCTTCACAACCGCCGGATCAGACCCGCCAAACAGCGGCGATTTCAAGTCGTTGCGGAATTCAACACCGACGCAGCCAAGGCCCTTGGCCAAGTCCAGAAACGGTTCCCACGCCATGTTCGGCGCGGTCATGTGGTTCAGTGCAAAGGGCAGCATGACCCGTGATTCTCCCAAATTCGAGGGGCGAGCCAGCCCCGCGTTGATGGAACTGATATTCTATTTCGCGGAATTATCAACGGAAAATTCTAAAATCAGAACAAGCGTTCCAGAATGCCACCGCCAACGCGCGTGGGTTATATATACCACGCGCGCTTGCGACGGCCGGGTTTCGCGGCAAAACCCGGGGTTTTCGCAGAAAACGGCAGCTTTCCTGTCCTATTTGGCCGCTAAACTGATTCGCCGAAGTGGATATCGGGGGCCAGAAACACCTGAAGCCGTTCCACCTCGCCCTGGCCCAGCGCCGCCCGCGTCATCGTGGCGAAAAGCGCGCGGCATAATTTTTCCAAGGGCGTGTCCAGCACCATGGTCACCACCCCCTCGCCCAAAGCCGCGCGGCTGTCCGCCGTCAGGGCTGACACGATCAGCGCCACCTCGGGCCTGCGCGCCTCACGCAGGGCGGCGATGGCCCCCTCCATCCCGCCACCCGCCACGTAAACGCCGCGCAGATTGGCATGACGCGCCAGCAAGGCCAGCGTCGCCTCGTAGGTCAATTGGCGGGTTTCCAGATTGACCATCGCCTCCAGCACCTCCAGTTGCGGCGCCTTTTCGCGCAGGCCGGCGCGAAACCCGGTCTCGCGCAACTCGTGCCCATGCCAGCGATGGCCGCCCACGAAGATCGCCAGTTTCCCAGACCCCTTCACGTCAGACCCCGTCACGTCAGACCCCTTCGCGGCAAGTGCCGTCATCCAGGCCGCCGTCCGCCCGTGCTTAAGGTTATCCAAGCCCAGATACCCCGTCCGCGCCCCTTCCGCGAAATCCGACAGCAGCGAGAACACATGCATGCCCGAAGCGCGCAGGTGCTGCACGGCGTCCGTCACCTCGGGGTGGTTGACCGCCGTGGCCGCCAGCACATCGCAGCGCCCCTGCATGCCCCGCAGCAGCCGCGCCATTTCCGACGGCGCCTGACTGGTGGAAAACTCCAGTACCAGCTTGCCCCGCACGCCCTTGGCTTCGCCCACCGCCCGGTGCAGTTCCTCAGCGAAGGCCTTGTAGAAATCCTGGCCCTGCTTGTGCAACACCACGCCAAACCGCACTTCGGGCAAGTCGGCCAAAACCCCTGACAGCCGCAACGCCGCCGGATGGCCCAAGCGCCGCGCCGCATCGGCAATGCGCGCCACGGTATCGCCGCGCACCCTTTCGCGCCCGTTCAGCGCACGGTCCACCGTCGCCAGCGACACGCCCGCAGCCGCCGCCAGTTCCACCAATCCCGGTCGTCTTGCCATGATGCTTTTTCGTCACCCCTTACCAGATCCCTGACGATAAATGACGAAACCCGCCATGTCCATCGTTGCGTGAATCAGCCGTTTCCCCCTAACTGCTGCCCAAGGGAACCGCGTCAGGCGGGGGGGAGTGGTCATGTCGAAACGCAATTACAGTCTTCTGGGGCCTGACGGCAAACGCGCCGTCGAAATCGGCCTTGCCGCAGCCGAGTGGTATCACACCGACGTGCCCCGCAAGGACATGAAAGCCTTCATGCAGCGCTCGGATATGCCCGCAATCCGCGACTCGGTGATCCTGTACGGCGCGATGATCCTGTTCGCGGGCATCGGCATCGCCTTTTGGCCCGCGTGGTGGACAGCACCCTTCTGGTTGGCCTACGGCGTCCTTTACGGCTCCGCCTCCGACAGTCGCTGGCACGAGGCGTCGCACGGCACCGCCTTCAAGACCCCGTGGATGAACAACGTGGTCTATGAAATCGCCAGCTTCATGATCATGCGCAACTCCACCACCTGGCGGTGGAGCCACGCGCGCCACCACACCGATACCTACATCGTCGGCCGCGACCCCGAAATTGCCATCATGAAGCCCCCGGCCTTCTACAAGCTGATCGGGTCGTTCTTTGGCATCCCCGAGGTGTTGGGCTTCTTCCCCCGTATGGTCTACAACGCCTTCATCGGTGTGCACCCCGAAGAAAAGACCTTCGTTCCCGAAAGCGAATGGCCCAAAGTGGTGCGCGTAGCCCGGATTTCGCTGGCAATCTATGCCGCCACACTGCTTCTGGCGCTGGGAATGCGCTCGATCCTGCCCTTGATGGTGATAGGCCTGCCCCGGATCTACGGCGCTTGGCATCACATAATGACCGGGCTGTTGCAGCACGGCGGCCTCGCGGACAACGTCATCGACCACCGGCTGAACTCTCGCACAGTGTACATGAACCCGGTTTCGCGGTTCATCTACTGGAACATGAACTATCACGTCGAACACCACATGTTCCCGATGGTGCCCTACCACGCCCTGCCCGCCCTGCACGCAGCGATCAAGCATGACCTGCCCGCCCCCAACCCGTCCATCGCCGCAGCCTTCGCCGAGATGTGGCCCGCCCTGAAGCGCCAGTTGCAGCACCAGGAATACTACGTGCAACGCGCCCTGCCCGCCTCGGCCAAGCCCTACCGGATGGATTTCCATGAAGGCGCGCTGGGTCAGAACGCTGCCGAATGATCCGGCCCGCTATCCCGCCGGCCAATAAAACTAAGGAACCTGCGAATGCCCTGGATTGACGCCTGCGCCACCTCTGACATCGACGAAGAGGACCTGATCCGCTTTGACGATGCCGGGGCGACCTATGCCATCTACCACTCCCCCGAAGGCAAGTTCTACGCCACGGCGGGGCTGTGCAGCCACGAGAATGTCCACCTCTGCGACGGCCTCGTGATGGACCACCTGATCGAATGCCCCAAACACAACGGCCAGTTTGATTACCGCACCGGCGAAGCCAAGCGCGCCCCGGTCTGCATCAACCTGAAAACCTACAAAACCAGGGTCGAAGGCGGCCGTGTCTTCATCGAGGTGAACTGATGGCCAAACGTCCCACCGTAGCTGATCTTCTGGCCAACCGCGGCCAACACCAATATGCCATGCTGCGGGTGGAAACCATTGACGAGGCCGCCGCCGCCGCCGCCGCGGGCGTCGAGTTGTTCTCGATCCCTCCCGCGATGATCCACGACCGCCGCTTCCGCGAGGTGGCGCCGAACGCCTTCGCCTTCCCCGGCGACAACTTCTATGAGATAGGCGGCACCGACGATTTCCTCCGCTGGGCCCTGCCGCTTTTCAAAGCGGGGGCCGATGGCGTCTACTGCTCAGGCTCGCTCAAAACCGTCCGCGAACTTGCCGACCACGCCATCCCGGTCTGCGGTCATGTGGGTCTTATCCCCTCCAAAGCCACCTGGACCGGCGGCTTCAAGGCGGTCGGCAAAACGCTGGACAGCGCCAAACGGGTCTGGGACCAATGCGTGGCCCTCGCCGACGCCGGTGCCTTTGCCGTGGAAATCGAGGTCGTCCCCCACTCCATCACCCAAGCGATTGCCGAGAAAACCGACCTTTTCCTCGTCTCGATGGGCGCAGGCGCCGCAGGCCACGCGCAATACCTCTTCAGCGATGACGTCCTCGGCCAAAACACCGGCAAGATCCCGCGCCACGCAAAACTCTACGCCAACTTCGCCGCCGAACACGCCCGCCTGCAAACCCTGCGGATCGACGCAATGACCCGCTTCGCCAACGACGTCCACACCGGCGAATACCCCGCCCCGCAATACCTCGTCGACAGCAACCCCGACGTGGTGGCAGAATTCCGCGACTGGCTGGACGCCCAAACCAAATAGCCGAAAGGGCCGCCCCCAAAGCTGCCCCCCATATGCTCTTTGCCCAAATACTCCCGCCGGAGGCCCCTCAGCTAGCCCCAATCGCGCGTTTTGCCGGTCTCGCAGGGTGGGGTTAAACCCCACCATACCTGGCCCACCCTACTCGGCGTCCCGCAACACCCGCGCAGGCCTGGCTGAAATAGGGGCGTAAGCAAACACCACCCCTGCCGCCAGTGTGGCCGCCATACCCCCCAGCACAATCCCCAAAGCCGACCACGGCTCAAACCGGTACGGCAAATCCATCACCAGCCGCAGCACCGCCCAGCCACCAATCCCCCCGGCCAAGGTCGCCACCCCTCCCGCCGCCGCCCCCATCAAGGCCGAGCGCAGCGCGAAGCTGCCCAATATCTGCCCCCGCGTCGCCCCCAGCACCTTCAGCACCGCCGCCTCGCGCATCCGCGCCGGAACCCCCGCCGCAGCGCTGCCAATCAGCACCACCACCCCGGTCACCAACACCGCACCAGCCGCCAGCACCGTCGCCGTGGCAATCGCCGCCAAAGCCTCCACCACCCGCCCGATCGCATCCTTCACCGAAATCGCCGTGATGTTCGGGAACGCTTTAGAAGTGTCCCGCAAAATCCCGGCCTCCGCGTTCCCATCCGCATAAACCGTCGCAATCGACGAATGCGGCGCGCCTGCCACGGCGGATGGACTCATCGCCATCACAAACCCCATCCCCGCACTCGAAAAATCCACCTTCCGGAATGAGGTGATCGTGGCCTCGATATCGCGCCCCAATATATTCACGGTCAGCTTGTCACCAAGCTTCAGCTTCATCTCGGCAGCCTCCTCCGCCGCAAACGAGATCTGCGCCGGCCCGACATACCCCTCAGGCCACCAAACCCCCGCCGTCACCTTGGTCCCCGGCGGTGGAGCATCCGAAAACGTAATCCCCCGATCCCCCATCACCACCCAATGATCGCCCACCACATCGCGCGCATTGCGCCCATTGATCCGGGTCAGCAACCCGCGCAGCATCGGCGCGGTTTCCACCTTAGACACCCCGGGATTGCCCTGCACCATCGCCAGAAACGGCTGCACCTCGGCATCCTGCAAATCTATAAAGAAGAAACTCGGTGCCTTGGCGGGCAGGTCCCGCGCAATCGAGGCCCGGAAGTTCGCGTCAATCTGCCCCACCACCGCCAGCACAGACAACCCAAGGCCCAGCGACAACACCACCGCCAACGCCTCTGACCATGGCCCGCCAATCGCGGCCAGTGCCCAGCGCACCCCGGGCCGCGCGTCAACAAACCGCCGCCTGGCCAGAAACCGCGCCAGCACCTTCAACCCCAACCCCGCCAGCGCCAGCACCGCCAGCGCCGCAAAGACCCCACCCAAAGTTCCCAAAGCCAGCCGCCAGTTCCCCGAAAACCACACCGCACCCCCGACAAACAGCGCCAAAAGCCCCGCCATCGCCGCCAGATGCTTAAGCCCCGGCCAGACCCTTTCCGCTGTGCCCCTATATAAAGCAGTCACCTTCTGCCGCACCGCCTGCGCCAAGGGCCACATGGCGAACAAAAGCCCCGTCACCACGCCATAAAACGCCGCCTCCAGCAGCGGCCCCGGATACAGCCCGAACGCCACCGGAAACGGCATCACCGCCGCCAAAAGCGGGGCCCCCAACATCAGCCCCCCCGCCCCCAGCACCAGCCCCAACACCACTCCAACCGCGCAAATCACCCCGATCTGCAAAAGGTAGACCCGCAGCACCAGCGAACCTTCCGCCCCCAGCACCTTCAACGTGGCAATCGTCGCCACCCGCGCCGCCATGAACGTCCTGACAGCCGAGGCCACGCCAACCCCGCCCACCGCCAGCCCCGCCAATCCGACCAAAATCAGGAAAGACCCCAACCGCTCGATAAACCGCTCCACTCCCTGCGCCGCGTGTCGCCGGTCGCTCCACCGCATGCCCTTGCCGCCAAACGCCGCCTCCGCCCCGGCCTTCAGCCGGTCCAGATCGGTCCCCGGAACCAGCAGCCGATAATCCGTCTCATAAAGCGTCCCCGGCGCTATCAACCCCGACTTGGCCAGATCCACCGTTCGCACCAAGGTACGCGGCCCCAACCCCAGCCCCGCAGTCGCCGAGTCCGGCTCCTTCAGCAAAACCGCCCCCAGCCGAAATTCCTGTAACCCCAGCTTGAAGCGATCCCCCACCTTCAGCCCCAGCCTGTCGGCCAGAACCCTTTCCATCACCCCGCCCGGCACGCCATCCTTGACCGCAAACGCCTGCGCCAAAGTCCCGGCCTCCAGCCCCGCCGCCTCCAGCCCCGCCGCCTCCAGCCCCACTGTGCCCAACAGCGGCCAAAAATCATCCACCGCCTTGACCTGCGTAAGCGCGCGGTCTTCTCCCGCCACCGCCAAAGACCGGAAATCCACAATCTCCGAGACCTTCTCGGCATGGGACGCCATCCAGGCCTTCTCCTCCGCGTTGGCAAACCGATAGGTGAAGTTCATCTGCGCATCGCCGCCCAGAATGACTGATCCCTGATCCGCCAGCCCGCCCTCAATCGCCGCCCGCAACATCCCCACCGCCGCAATCGCAGCCACCCCCAGCGCCAGACACAGGATCAGCACCCGAAACCCCGCCAGCCCCCCCCGCAACTCCCGCCGCGCCAACCGCCACGCAAGGATCATGCCAAGAGCCCATCCGCCAGCCGCAACACCCTGTCGCAGCGCAAGGCCAGTTCCGGCGCATGGGTCACCATCACCAACGTCGCCCCATGCCTGTCGCGCAACCCAAACAGCAAATCCATGATCGCCGCCCCATTCACCGTATCAAGGTTGCCCGTAGGCTCATCCGCCAGCAACAGCTTCGGCCTGACAACCGAGGCCCTTGCCAAAGCCACCCGCTGCTGCTCCCCCCCGCTCAACTGGCTCGGATAATGCCCCGCACGCCCGGAAAGCCCCACCGCCTCCAACTCCGCCCGCGCCCGCGCAAACGCCCCGGCCTCGCCAGCAATCTCCAGCGGCACCGCGACGTTTTCCAGCGCGGTCATCGTCGGAATCAGGTGGAAACTCTGGAACACCACGCCCATATTCCCCCTGCGGAAGCGCGCCAGCGCATCCTCGTCCATCCCCGTCAGGTCCTGCCCCAAAGCGCTGACAGTCCCCCCCGAGGCCCGTTCAAGCCCGGCCATCAACATAAGGAGCGAGGATTTGCCCGACCCCGAAGGCCCGATCAGCGCCAGACTTTCCCGCTCACGGACCGTCAACGAAATCCCGCGCAAAATCTCCACCGGCCCGGCATTGCCCTTCAGGCTCAGCCGGACATCCCTCAAATCCAAGATCGTGCTCATGAAAGCTGCCCCAAAATCTGCTCGCGCTTCGTTGCTCTCATATGGACCGATCCGCGCCCTGCGCAACATGACGTTCGCGTTATTGCTGGCCGCCCCGGCGCAGGCCACCACCATCGCCGCCTTGGGTGACAGCCTGACCTCAGGCTACGGCCTGCCGCCCGAACAAGGCTTCACCGCCCAACTGCAAGACTGGCTGCGCGCCAAAGGCGCCGACGTCACCATCGCCAACGCCGGCGTTTCGGGCGACACCTCCGCCGGCGCCCTGACCCGGCTGGACTGGACCCTCGCCCCCGACGTCAAAGCCCTGATCCTGAACATCGGTGCCAATGACATGCTGCGCGGGCTTGACCCCGCCCAGACCCGCTCCAACATCGACGCCATCCTGAAA
Organism: Rhodobacterales bacterium; assembly: GCA_043721775.1. GTDB lineage: Bacteria > Pseudomonadota > Alphaproteobacteria > Rhodobacterales > Rhodobacteraceae > Stagnihabitans. Next base: position 9,325 of record JAYSQA010000009.1, on the reverse strand, counting down.
GGGGCTGCCGCCCGCCACATCCCCATCCTGCTGATCGGCATCAAATCCAGCCTCAACTACGGCCCCGCCTACAAAGCCCAGTTTGATGCCCTCTACCCCGACCTCGCCGCCCAATATCACACCCTGTTCTTCCCCGACTACTTCGGCCCCTTCCTCGCCGTAAACCCCGACCCCGCCGCCATGGACCAGTTCCTGCAAGACGAACACCTGCATCCCAACGCGAAGGGCGTGGCCACCATCGTCGAAAGCCTTGGCCCCCAAGTGCTTGACCTGCTGAAAGAAACTCCATGACCCTGCACGCAGACCTCGTGGCCATCGTGGGCGCATCCCACGTCCTCACCGGCGCTGACACCCTGAAATACCAAACCGAATGGAGCGGCCATTACCACCCCGAACCCTCCTTGGTCGTCCGCCCCGCCACCACGGCTGAAGTCGCGCAAGTCGTCAAAGCCTGCGCCCGCCACCAAACCCCCATCACCCCCGTCGCAGGCCTCACCGGCCTGACCGGGGCCGCCATGACCCACGGCCTGATGCTATCCGTCGAGCGCCTCAACAAAATCCGCGAGATCCGCCCCGCCACCCGCATCGCCGTGGTCGAGGCTGGTGTGATCCTCCAATCCCTCCACGACGCCGCCGAGGCGCAAGGCCTCTACTTCCCCCTCTGGTTCGGTGCCCGCGGTTCCGCCATGATCGGCGGCGTCCTCAGCACCAACGCCGGCGGCTCCAACGTCGTGCGCTACGGCTCCACCCGCGCCCTGTGCCTGGGGCTAGAGGTCGTCTTAGCCGATGGCCGCATCCTCAACCTCATGTCCGAACTGCACAAGAACAACGCAGGCTACGACCTGCGCCAGTTGTTCATCGGCGCCGAGGGCACGCTTGGCATCATCACCGCCGCCGTGATGAAACTGGTCCCGCGCCCCAAAGCCTACGCCACCGCCACACTCGCCGCCCGCTCCCTGCCCGATGCCCTCACCCTCCTGAACCAGTTGCAAGAAGCCTCAGGCGGCGCGGTTGAGGCCTTCGAATACATGCCCGCCAGCTACATGCAGCGCCTAAGCGAAGCCCGCCCCGACATCCGCCTGCCCTTCGCCCAACGCTACGACACCAACATCCTCGTCGAACTCGCCGCAACCGCCCCCAAAGATTCCACCCCCGACGAACACGGCCAAATCCCCATCGTCACCCTCTTGGAATCCACCCTCGCCCACCTCATCGAAACCGGCGCCGTCCTCGACGCCGAAATCGCCCAAACCGAAACCCAACGCCTCGCCATGTGGAAACGCCGCGAACTCGCGGCCGAGATCACCAACTCCCGCCAGCCCTCCATCGACACCGACATCGCCCTGCCCCTGCATCTGATCCCGACTTTCTACACCCTCATCACCCCCCGCCTCCTGGCGCTGGACCCAAAGTCCGAGACCCTGACCGTCGCCCACCTCGGCGACGGCAACCTCCACTTCACCGTCTTCCCCACCCGCACCGACCCCACCCTGCACGACGCAGTGGTCGAAGCCGTCGAAGACGTGGTCGAGGAACTCGGAGGCAGCTTCAGCGCCGAACACGGCGTGGGCTTGTCCAAGCTGAACACGATGGCGCGGAGAAAAGACCCCGTAGCGCTGGACGTGATGCGGGCGGTCAAGGCGGCTCTGGACCCGCAAAACCTGATGAATCCGGGGAAGGTTATTCCGGGGGTGGAGCCTCGTTGAAGTCAACATCATCGTTCACCAGACGCGTTTCCAGTTTCAAGGCAACCGCCCGCTCAATGAAATGGGGCAACTCCTGCATCAACATGTAACTTGACTTGCTGCGACCCATTAGCCGCTCGCTGAAAGGCCCTCGCGTGGTTGCTTTGACGACACGCATAAGCCGATTAACAATTTGTCGAGCCTGCTCCGGCCCCGCTGTCTTTAGGTCCCGATGACATTCAACTAGGATTTCAGCAATCCATGGCATCCGTTCCCTAACCAAGCCAGCCAACAAGAGAAGCGACATTTCGCTTTCTTGTGAGTGCATCATTAGGTGCATCATTTGATCAAGTGAGCGCGGGTCAAAGTCTCTGGTCTTGCCGCCGAAGAAAGGATCGCGTTCCATCATTTCTGGATCGACGTCACGCATGCGCATGCCAAGGCCACGGACCTGTGACACAAGATCTTCAAGGATCTCGGCCTGAGGTCGCATATGTTTCTCAGAAACTTCCTTACCCGGAATCGCATCCAACTTTTGTTTCAATTGCGGCCACAGAGCGGGAATGAGTTGGTCAATGGTTGACTCAGCAGCTTTGCTGTCCGCTACTTTGTTTATTGCCTTGGCGACACCTAACAAGCCTTGCTGATCCACTTTCAGTGCTTGAAATTGCTGAAGTGGGCCGCTCAGATCACTTAACTCCAGACCAAAGAGGAGTGGGATGACCTTTGCATCGACCATCGACTTTGAAAGTGCCCCGGCCTCGAACAAAATCCATTCCGACCTCAGGTTTTCGGGCGTTATACACAAAATTCCGAAGTTGGATGACTCCAGTTCACCTGCAATCGCTTGTGCCCATCGTTCGCCTGCCGAAATGTCTTTGTCCGAAACCCAAGGTTTCGCGTACTGCAAAATGAGTGGCAACCATTCCTTTAACGCAATCGCCAGCGCGTTGCTGCGTTTGCCGCTCCAGCTTATGAACACCTTCAAGAAACGTCTCCTCGTCCAAACCGATAGCCCTTTCTAACGTACAGAGGGGGGGGGGTCTTCCAAAATCGAATTGGGTAGGGGCGAGTTCGATGCGATACCCCCATTCCCACACCCACCCCACCTTAACAAAAGGTGAATTAAATTCACCTTTCCCAATCATATCAAACCCTTACCCCACATTGCACGCGTGCAATCCCAAGGGTTGCACCCCTATTTCCCCTTCCACACCGGCTCCCTCTTCTCCGCAAAAGCCCGCGCCCCCTCCAATTGATCCTCGCTCGAATAAAGCCGGTCCACCGTCACAAGCTGCCGTTTCGTGACCCTGTTCAAAGCATCCTGAAACCGCAAAGCCTCCGCCTCCCGCACCACTTCCTTGATGGCCGCATAAACCAGCGGCGGCCCGGATTCCAACAAACGCGCCAGATCCCAAGCCTTGCCCAGCAACTCCGAAGGCGAGCAAATCTCCTTCACAATCCCCCACCGCAGCGCCTCCTCGGCATCAAACCAGCGGCCCGTCAGCAGAAGATCCATCGCGACATGATAAGGAATCCGCTTGGGCAGCTTGATCGAGGCCGCATCAGCCACCGTCCCCGACCTGATCTCCGGCAAGGCAAAACTCGCGGTATCCGAACACAGGATCAAGTCGCAGGACAAAGCCAGCTCCAACCCGCCGCCGCAACAAATCCCGTTCACAGCGGCAATCACCGGCTTGTTCAGGTTCGGCAACTCCTGCAACCCACCGAACCCGCCCACACCATAGTCGCCATCAACGGCATCGCCGCCAGCCGCAGCCTTCAAATCCCACCCCGGGCAGAAGAACTTCTCTCCGGCCGCCCGCAGGATACAGACCCGAAGGCTGTCATCATCGCGGAACGCCCGAAAGGTCAGCCCCATGATCCGGGAGGTTGCCAGATCAATCGCATTGGCCTTGGGCCGGTCGAGAGTGACCTCAAGAATTGCCCCTTCACGCCGGGTCTTGACCGGGCCTTCGCTTGTCATGTCCATCTTACGCTCTCCTGATCAGGGCATCCACGGCAATGGCGCCCACATCACGCACCATCACCGGATTGATTTCGATTTCTTCAAGGCTCGTGTCGGCGGCCATAAGGTCACCCAACTTCACCGCCAAATCGGCCAGCGCCGCCATATCCGCCTTTGTCCGCCCCCGGTAACCATCAAGCAAGGGCCACAGCCGCAGCTTGCGCATCGCCGCCAGAACTTCAGCCGCAGAAGCGGGCAGAATCAACGTCACCGTATCGGCCAGAACCTCGGCGGTGATCCCGCCCATTCCAAGCGTCAGCGAGACCCCATAGACCGGATCGCGACGCAGCCCGACAAGGATCTCGGCGACGGTCCCGGTGACCATCTCCTCCACAAGATAACCAGAAGCCCCGATCATCTCGGCCTGCCCCTCCAAAGAGGTCACGCCCAGCCGGACGGCCCCGGCCTCGGTCTTGTGGGCAAACCCCAGGCCTTTCAGCGCGTAGGGTGGGGTTAACCCCACCCTACCTGCCGCAACCTCGGCCAAGGTCGCTCCGGTCACAGACTTGGGAACTGCAACCCCGCTGGCAGACAACAAAGCCTTGCCCTCCGCCTCGCACAAAAGCACGGTATCGCGCGGCGGCAAAGCCGCCAAGGGCCGCCAGCCCGCCACCCCCGCCTCCATCTGTGCCGCCTTGATCGCCGCAAGCGCCGTCTCCAGCCCCATCAGCACGCAAACGCCCTGCCCGATCAACCGCGCGGCATAGGCCTCGTCAAAGTTCTCGGCCATCGAGGCGACGGGCAAGGCCGGCTTGCCTGTCGCTGCCTGCGCCGCAACAATCGCTTCAAACGCCGGCTGATAGCCGGACGGGTCGCAGCGATCGCCCCGCGGCATGTCGATGATATAGATGCCCGCGTCATAGCCTGCGAGCATGGTCGTGAAGACATCCGTGGTCCGGTGCCCGTCGCCCCAGATGAAGGTGTGATAATCGAGCGGATTTGCCACCGTCACAATCGGCCCCAAAATCTCGCCAAGCCGGGCCCGTACAGGGGCAGGCACCGGCGGAAACTCGATGCCAAAGGGGGCTGCCAGATCCGCCACCAACCCCGCCTCACCGCCCGAACACGACAACGAACAGATGCGCCGCCCCAAGCCCAAGCCATGCACGTGAAATATCTTCAGTGTCTCAATCAGTTCCGAGGGTGTGTTCACTTCCGCCACCCCGATCTGCCGGAGAAAGGCGCTGGAGGCGGCCCCCCCCCCCGCCAAAGACGCGGTATGTGAAGCAGCCGCCGTACGCGACAGCTCCGTCTTGCCGGACTTGATCAGAACAATCCCCTTGCCCATCGCCCGCGCCTTCTCGGCCAAAGCGGCGAAGGCGGGCGCATCGTCGATGCCTTCGACATACATGCCCAAAGCAGTCACCCGCGGATCATCCAGCACCGCCCCCGCCAGTTCCGCAAGACCCACCGCCGCCGCATTGCCCAGACATGCGACATAGGCCACCGGCAACCCGCGCTTCTGCATCCCTAGATTGATGACGATGTTCGAGGACTGACTGACCAGTGCCACCCCCTTCGTCACCGACACACCGCCGTGCTGGTCGGGCCACAATAGTGCCCCGTCCAGATAGTTGATCACCCCATAGCAGTTCGGCCCAAGGATCGGCATGGCGCCTGCCGCCGCCACCAGCCGCGCCTGCAACTCCGGCTCGCCCGCTTCGGTCCAGCCGCTAGCAAAACAGATCGCCCCGCCGGCCCCCATGGCGGCAAGTTCGGCCACGATGTCGATGGTGGCAAAGCGGTTGACGCCGATGAAGGTTGCATCCGGCACACCGGGCAAATCGGCCAGCGAGGCATAGGCCTTCAGCCCGCCAATCTTGGCCTTGGAGGGATGCACCGGCCAGACCTCGCCCTTGAATCCCATCTTGCGGCATTGCTCGATGACATTCAGCGCCCACCCCGCGCCCAGTACGGCAATGGTTTTCGGACGCATCAAACGGTCGAGACGCGTCATGCCCGCCCCCTCGGCCCTGTGCCGGCACCGGGGGCCAGCCCCCGGACCCCCGGGATATTTATGAACAAATGAAATACAAACAGAAGACGCCCTGCCCCGATCCAACGAGGCAGGGAATCTTCACATGTTACCGTCATCGGCGTCCCCGCCTGTTCGGTACTTTCATGATGGTTCAGAAAGGTTAACATATCGTTACTTTCATTTGTTTATAAATATCCCGGGGGTGCGGGGGCTGGCCCCCGCCTTTTGAGGGTTCAGGCACCCAGCGGGCGCAGAAGTTCGCGGCTGATGATGTGGCGCTGGATTTCCGAGGTGCCTTCCCAGATCCGCTCTACCCGCGCATCGCGCCAGATGCGTTCGAGGGGCAGTTCCTCCATCAAGCCCATGCCACCGTGGATCTGGATCGCCTCATCCGCGATCATCGCCAGCACTTCGGTCGCCTTCAGCTTGGCCATCGACATGTCGGCTTCGGTGACATTGCCCTTGTCGTATTTCCACGCCGCCTCGCGGGTCAGCAGTTCCGCTGCCTTCAACTCCATCGCCATATCAGCCAATTTAAACGAAATGCCTTGGAACTTGCCAATCTGCTGGCCGAATTGTTTGCGTTCCGCCGCATAGGACAGCGCGTGGCCCATCGCCCGCTCGGCGCGGCCCAAGCAGGTGGAGGCGACCTGCAGGCGGGTGGCGCCGAGCCAGGAGTTGGCGACCTCGAACCCCTTGTGGACCTCTCCCAATATCTGACGCTTGTTCAGGCGGCAGTCGTCGAATTCCAACACGGCGTTGGTATAGCCCCGGTGCGACACGTTGCGGTAGCCGTCGCGGACGGTGAAGCCCGGCGTGCCCTTGTCGACGAAGAAGGCGGTGATCTTCTTCTTGGGGCCGCGGGGGGTGGCTTCCTCTCCGGTTGCGACAAAAACGATGGCAAAGCCCGCAAGGTCAGCATGGCTGATGAAATGCTTGGTGCCGTTCAGGATCCAGTCATCGCCATCAGCCCGGGCGGTGGCCTTCATGCCGCGCAAGTCAGAGCCCGCGGCAGGTTCGGTCATCGCCAGACAATCCCAGGTTTCCCCGCGAATGCAAGGCATCAGGTACTGCTCGCGCTGCTGCGCATCGCCTGCCAGCAGGATGTTCGATGGCCGCGCCACGCAAGTCCAGTGCAGAGCGTAGTTGGCCCGGCCCAACTCCTTTTCATAGAGCAGCCAAGACATGGTATCCAAACCAGCGCCGCCCACTTCGGCGGGCATGTTGGCGGCGTAAAGCCCGGCCGCCATGGCTTTTTGTTGGATCTCGCGGATCAATTCCAGCGGCAGGTGGTTGGTGCGCTCCACCATCGCCTCGTGCGGATACAACTCGCGCTCCACGAAGGTGCGGGTGGTGTCGACGATCATCTGCTGTTCTTCGGTCAGTCCGAAATCCATGGCTTTCCGCTTTCCGGTTATTGGGGGTCAACGTTGTAGGTCATGCCATCCACCGCCAGCGCCTGACCCGAGACCATGCGGGCGGCATCCGAGGCGAGGAACAGCGCCATCTCGGCCACGTCTTCCGGGTCGGTCAGGCGTTTCATCGCGGTGCCCGAGGCATAGCCTTGCCGGACGCCATCCGGGGTCAGGCCTTTGGCTTGCGCTTCCGCCTCGATCACGCGGTCAATCCTTGGCCCGTTGACCGAGCCGGGGCAAATGGCGTTGGCGCGGATGCCATAGGGGCCAAGTTCCATCGCTACAGTTTTCATAAGCCCGATAACGCCCCATTTTGACGCCACATAGGGGGCGCGGTAGGGTGTACCGTAAAGACCGGAGGTAGAGGAGATGAAGATCATCACCCCCGCCTTCGCAGGCTTCATCAGCCGCGCGCCAAACTTGGCCGCCAGCATTGCGCCATCAAGATTGACGTTCAGGCACTGGTGCCAGCCTTCCAGCGGCATATCCTCGATCGCTGCCGTCGGGCCTTTGATCCCGGCATTGGCGCACAGCACGTCCAGCCCGCCCCAAGCTTGCGCGATGTCGGCAAACAGCGCCTCCATCCCCAGTTCGTGAGAGGCATCGACATGGCTGCCCCGGATGCCCGGCGGCAGGGCGGCAATCATCGCGGTGTCAACATCGGTGACCCAGACGCGGTAGCCTGCGGCCTGAAAAGCCCGTGCCATCACAAGGCCAATGCCATTCGCGCCTGCCGTAATCAGAACGGTTTTCATTTCTTCTGCCCCACGGCGCGACCAGCGCCTTCGGGCAAGGGCAGACCCGCATGAGCCTCAGCGATGGCTTTCAGGTTGGCCCACACTTCCGGTGCGGCAGCAGAGGTCTTGCCGGTGGCCATGTCGACATGCAGGCACAGCTGCTCCACCGTCGCCACGCATTCGTCACCCTTCATCAACCGCAGGAAGGACCGGAAGCGCTTTTCATCGGCAGAGATGATCTGCAATTCGCCCCGCAACCGGTCGCCCAGCTTGGCCTCGCCCAAATGACGGATGTGGGTTTCGGCGGAGTAATAGGAATGCCCACCGGCCACATAGTCCATCCCCGCCCCGATCAGCCGCAGGAAGGCATCCACGGATTCCGAGTTGGCGAAGTAATAGCGGCTTTCGGTCATATGGCCGTTGTAGTCGATCCAGCCGGGCAGCACCTGGCAATGGGCCATGACCAGGGGCTGCGATTTCGGCCCGATCTCGGTTTGCGCGTGGAAGGCCACAGCGCGGGCCTGATCGTGGGCGAGAAGGACTTTGCCAGCGCCCCAGTTGCGTTCCTTCAGGGCGCGCAGGAAGCCAATCAGGTTCTGGTCGCGGATACGCTCCAACTCGCGGATGCCGTAAGCGCCGGATTGGGCGTCGGACTGGGTGGCCACAAGGTCAACCAAAGCCTCGTTGAACTCTGGCACGTCCATCAGTTTGGTCCAGGGCCATTTCAGCGCAGGGCCAAACTGGGCCATGAAGTGCCGCATACCGGCCTCGCCCCCCGCCACGCGGTAGGTCTCGAACAGACCCATCTGACCCCAGCGCAGGCCAAAGCCCATGCGGATGGCGTCGTCAATCTCGGACGTGGTGGCGACTCCATCGACCAGCATCCACAAAGCCTCACGCCAGACCGCCTCAAGGAAGCGATTGCCGATGAAGGCGTCGATTTCCTTTTTCAGGACCAAGGGGAACATCCCGATGTCCTTCATGATTTGCACAGTCTTTTCAATGACCTCTGGCGGGTTCTTGGGAGAGCCTGAAACCTCTGACAACGGCAGCAGGTAAACCGGGTTGAACGGGTGCGCCACGATGATGTTGTGCGGCGCGGGCGAGCCCTCTTGCAGGTCAGACGCCTTGAAGCCGCTTGTCGAGGAGCCGATCAGCACCCCCGGATTGGCCTGCTGCAACTGGGCATAAACCTTCTTCTTGAGGTCAATCCTCTCCGAGACCGACTCCTGCACGTATTCCGAGCCTTCGACGGCCTCGCCAATCGTGTCATGAAAGGTCAAACGCCCCTCGGGCGGCATCGGCACATCCGACAGCGCGGGCAGCGCCAGCCTAGCATTCGCCAAGACCGCGTTGATCTTGCGCTCCGCCTGCGGATCGGGGTCGAAGACCTGCACGTTCCAGCCATTGAGCAGGAACCGCGCCGCCCAGCCCCCGCCGATAACGCCGCCGCCGATGATGGTTGCTGTTCTGGTCATGTC
>JAYSQA010000008.1:0-6101 GCA_043721775.1 Rhodobacterales bacterium | reverse complement strand
CGCTAGTGATCGAGGCCACGACCATGCAGCGGGTGCTGGACGGCCATGTTCGGGCGCAGCTTGAGGCATTGGCCGACCTCCGTGTCTCGCTTGGATGAGGGTGCCCTTGAGAATGATGTTGACCTCAGCGCTATCGGTGTCGAGGGACGGCTGGCCTGCTGCCGTTCAAGCGACGCTGCACCCTTTCTGCATTGGCGGGACCCGGATATACGACGCCGTCATGGGATACTCGGACGTGGCCTACAGCCAGGCGGACGACGGCGCTTACCTGCATTTTGTCCGCGACCAAAGTCGATCGGTCAGCAATCACCAGATCAAGCTGGTCTGCACCATTCCATCCGCCGGGTGATGCCAGCCGGTGGCTTCCAGATGGGCGTCTGCATTTGAGCGCTGGGATGATGAATGTTCGACAGGCACCAGTCAGCCACCGAGGTGCCTGCCCTATTTGCGCAGCATTCGGCTCCAACAGACGTGATCCCGCATTCAACACGCGGACGGCGACGCCAGCGCCTTTCGGTCCAGCGCCACTGATCGCGACGGGAAGAGCGGACTGTTCGAACGGTTCCTTGCTTTTGATCTTTCTAGATTGCCGGCAGCTGTGGAAATAGGGGGCGAGGCCACATTATCGGGCCTCTTGCGGCAGGGTTGACCGGAACCAACGCCGCCCAATCCACAGGGCGACCGAGACCAGCAGGATCAGGACCGGCACCTCCACCAAGGGGCCGATGACAGCGGCAAATGCCACCGGAGACGCCAGCCCGAAGGTGGCGATGGCCACCGCGATGGCCAGTTCGAAATTGTTGCCCGCCGCGGTGAAGGCGACTGCGGTGGTGCGAGGATAGTCAGCCTCGATCAGGCGGCCCAAAAGGAAGCCGATGCCGAACTGGATCGCGAAATACAAAGAGAGCGGCACCGCAATGCGCAGTGCATCCAAGGGTAGGCGCACCACATCGCCACCCTTCAGTGCGAACATGGCGACGATGGTAAACAAGAGCGCCAGCAAAGTCAGGGGCGCGATGCGAGGCAGGAATTGGGTTTGATACCAAGCCTCGCCCTTTTTCCCGACCAGAATCTTCCGGGTCAGGAACCCGGCGAGGAAGGGGATGCCCAGATAGATCAGCACGGCTTGGGTGACGACCCAGAACCCGACCTCGACCACCTGACCCGACTGGCCGAACCATGGCGGCAGGACGGTCAGGAAGAACCACGCGTAGGTCGAGAAGAACAGGATCTGGAAGACCGAATTGAACGCCACCAGCGCCGCGCCGTATTGCGTGTCTCCGCAGGCAAGGCCGTTCCAGACCAGCACCATGGCAATGCAGCGGGCGAGGCCGATCAGGATCACGCCAGTCATATATTCGGGGCTGTCTGACAAGAAGATGACGGCCAGAAAGAACATCAGGAACGGCCCGATCAGCCAGTTCTGCACCAGAGATATCGCCAGAATGCGCTTGTCGGCAAAGACCTTGGGCAGGTCCTCGTACCGCACCTTGGCCAAGGGGGGATAGAGCATTACCAGCAGCCCGGCCGCGATCGGCAGGTTGATGCTGCCGATTGACATCTTATTGATCACCGCTGGCAGGCCGGGCAGAAACTGGCCCAAGGCGATGCCAAGCGCCATGGCGGCGAAGATCCACAGGGTTAGCCATCGGTCGAGGAAACTTAGCTTTTTCATCAGGATGAGGCCTTAAGACAGGGAGGAAAGCCGGGCAATCCCGACCGGCGGTTCAGGGGAAAAAGGCAGAAGGTAAAGCCGCTGGGCCAGACCGGAATGCAGACGCGCAAGCTGACGCACCTCGCCCGCGATGCGCTGCCGCAACAGAGGGTCCGTCGTGCCGGTGCGGGCCATGGCGCGGTTGACCACCCAGGCCCAGGGCTCGATTTTGGCGCGGCGCAGGTCGTCTTGCAGGCTGGCCGTTTTGGAAACAGGGGTCGTCTCGGGCAGCGCCACCAAGATGACTTTGGTGTAGTCCGGGTCTTGCCGGCGCATCAGCGGCGTCACCATGCGGCCTTTGGCGCCTGGTCCAAGGTCTTGCGTCATTTGGCGTTGATAGGCACCGGTGGCGTCCAACAGCAAAAGCGTGTGCCCGGTGGGGGCGGTGTCCATGACGACAAAGGCGCTGCGGGCTTCGGCGACGGTGCGCGAAAAAGCATGGAAGACGGCGACCTCCTCGGTACAGGGCGAGGCGAGGTCTTCGCGCATCAGCGCCTGGCCCGAGGCATCCAGATCGCGGCCCTTGGTGGCCATGATCTTGTCGACATAGCGGGTGGTCTCAACCGCAGGGTCGATGCGGTCGATGCGGTCGACGGTCAAGCCGGGCGGAGTGCCGTCCACCACCAGTGCTACATGGGCCGCAGGGTCGGTGGTCGTCAGGTGAACGCTGTGGCCGCGTTTGACCAGGCCCACGGCGATGGCGGCCGCAATCGTGGTCTTTCCGACGCCGCCCTTGCCCATCACCATGATCAACCCGCGTCCGGCCTTGGCGAGGTCGTCGATCATTTGGGTCAGACCGGGCTCGTCAAGCTCTGCCAGATCGCCAGCGCTGGTGACCCCAGGCGCATCAGCCTGAAACAAGGCGCGAAGGGCTGGCAACCCGACCATGTCGAAGGACCGCAACGGCACCTCGGTTCGAGGCAGGTCGGACAGGTTTGCGGGCAGGCTTGCCAGAACCGCCGCATGGTCGCGGGCCAGCCCATCGGCCACCGCATCGCCGGGCGTGCTGGCATGAAAGACCCCGTTGACGACAAACTGTTGATTGCCCAAGTCCAAAGCGCGCAATTCGTCCGAGGTTCGGGCCGCCTCCCGCACCGCACCGCGGTCCGCCCGGGTGACCAGTACGATCGAGGTAATTACCGGGTCGGCCAAGGTCGCGAGAGCGGCGCGAAACCGCTCCTCCTGCATCTTCAGCCCCGAATGCGGACCAAGACAGGAAGCACCTCGGTCATTGCCCTGCAGAAATCCGGTCCAGGCGCGGGGCAGACTGAGTAGCCGCAGAGTGTGTCCCGTCGGCGCCGTGTCGAAAATGATGTGGTCGTATTCGGGCGCATCCCCGGCCAAGAGGCCCACAAATTCGTCAAAGGCCGCGATCTCGATGGTGCAGGCGCCTGAGAGTTGCTCACGGACAGTAGATTTCTTATCCTCGGTCGCCTGTGGGTCCAATTGGTCCAGAACCCGCGTCCGGTAGGCCTCGGCGGCTTGATCGGGGTCGATGTTCATGGCCGAAAGCTTGGGCGCGCCGGGAATGGCGGTGGGGTGGTCGGTCAACGTGGTGCCCAACAGTTCATCAAGGTTCGAGGCCGGGTCAGTGCTGACCAAAAGCACCCGTTTGCCTTGGTCCGACAACGACAGCGCGACCGCACAGCTAAGCGAGGTTTTCCCCACCCCGCCCTTGCCGGTGAAGAACAGGAACCGCGTCGGGTTTTGCAGAAAGGAGAGCACGGTCATGGGGCGGCCTTTCGTGAACCTGTCTGATCCTGCGACGAAGCCCGCAACAGCGCGATGACATGCCTCAACTGCTTTTACAAAAGCTTCACTTGGAAAGCGAGATCAATTCCGTTATTCGTGAATAATGGAATTTAATCACGCCACCCAGACATTCATGGCCCTTGGGCATCCCGGCCGCCTTTCGGTGTTCCGTATGCTGATGCGCCTGGCTCCCTTGGGCGGGCGCCCGACCGAGATTGCCGAGGCCTTGGGGCTGAAGCAGAACACCCTGTCCCACTATCTGGGCGAGCTGGAGACCTGCGGCCTGATCCGCAGCGTTCGTCAGGGACGGTCGCTGTTCTATTCGGTCGATCTGGCGCGGACGGCGGGGCTGGTCGACTATCTCGTCAACGATTGCTGCCGGGGCCGGGCCGACCTGCTTTGCCAAGCCGCCGATGAAAGGACACTGCCCCAGATGTCACAGCCACCTTACAATGTCCTGTTCATCTGCTCGGGCAATTCGGCGCGGTCGATCTTTGCCGAGGCGATCCTGAACCGGATCGGGGCCGGGAAATTCCGCGCCTTTTCGGCGGGGACGCGACCGGGCAGCCAGTTGAACGAAATTGCCGTTGCCATTCTGCAACGCAATGGGCTGAGGACTGAAGGGCTGCGCGCCAAGCATGTGTCAGAATTCGAAGCTCCCGATTCCCCGCATATGGACTTCATCTTCACGGTCTGTGACGGGGCCGCAGCCGAGGAGTGTGCCCCGTGGCCGGGCCAACCGATGACGGCGCATTGGGGCGTGCCGGACCCGGTCAAAGCCCCCGGAACCGAAGCCGAAAAGGGTCTGGCGTTCGCCAAGGCCTTCTCGGAACTGAACCGCCGCATCCTGGCCTTTTCGGCGCTGTCCATCGAACAACTTGACCGTGTGGCGCTGCAACGCAGCCTCGACACCATCGGCCTGAACCGGGCCTGAGGAGACAACATGACCCGCATCGCGTTGAACGGCCTTGGCCGCATCGGAAAACTCGTACTGCGCGACCTGATCGACAGCGGGGCGGGCGGCGACATCGTGCTGATCAATGATCCCGCGGGCACGCCGGAACAGCACGCCCTGCTGATGGAGTTCGACTCGGTTCATGGCCGCTGGAAGGCTGATATCGGCTTTGACGACACCGGCCTGACGATCAATGGCCAGCATCTGCGCGTCACTGCGGCCAGGCGGATCGAAGACCTGCCGCTGGCCGCGATGGGCGTCGATCTGGTGATCGACTGCACCGGAGTCTTCAAGACCGCCGCCAGGATCGCTCCGTATTATGCGGCGGGGGTGAAGAAAGTGGTGGTGTCTGCCCCGGTCAAGGACGGTGGGGCGCTGAACCTGGTCTATGGCATCAACCACTGCGACTATGACGCGGCCACGCATCATCTGGTCACGGCGGCCAGTTGCACGACGAACTGTCTCGCCCCGGTGGTAAAGGTCATCCATGAAGGTATCGGCATCCGCCATGGCTCGATCACCACGATCCATGATGTGACCAACACCCAGACCATCGTGGACCGTCCCGCCAAGGACATGCGCCGTGCAAGGTCGGCCCTGTTGAACCTGATCCCCACCACGACCGGCTCCGCCACGGCCATCACGCTGATTTACCCCGAACTGACGGGCCGCTTGAATGGCCATGCCGTCCGGGTGCCCTTGTTGAATGGGTCGCTGACCGACTGCGTGTTTGAAGTGGCGCGGAAAACCTCCGCCTCCGAGGTGAACGCCCTCTTCAAAGTCGCAGCGGAAGGCCCGCTGAAGGGCATCCTCGGCTACGAGGCGCGGCCACTGGTGTCGAGCGATTACACCAACGACCCGCGCTCGTCGATCATCGATGCGCTGTCGACCATGGTGGTGAACGGCACGCAGGTGAAGGTTTACGCCTGGTATGACAACGAATGGGGCTATTCCTGCCGTCTGGCCGACATCACCCGCATGGTTGCCCAAAGCCTGACGGGGTCGAGGTGACAGAGGCGCGCAACCCCGGCCATGTCGCCTATGCGGCGGTGACGGCGGCCTACTGGGCCTTCATGCTGTCGGACGGCGCTTTGCGGATGCTGGTGCTGCTGCACTTCAACGGCTTGGGCTTCAAGCCGGTCCAGTTGGCCTGGCTGTTCCTTTTGTATGAACTGGCGGGGATCGTGACCAACCTTGCGGCAGGCTGGATCGCGGCAAGGTTCGGGCTGGCGATTACACTCTGGTCGGGCCTGCTGATGCAGATCGCGGCGCTGGTCGGGTTGGCACAACTGGACCCGGGGTGGAGCATTCCCACCTCGGTTGCCTTCGTGATGGTCGTTCAGGGGCTGAGCGGCGTGGCCAAGGATCTGGCCAAGATGTCGTCGAAATCGGCGGTGAAGCTCTTGGCACCCAAGGGGGACGGGACGCTGTTTCGCTGGGTGGCGCTGCTGACCGGGTCAAAAAACGCGGTCAAGGGCGTGGGTTTCTTCCTTGGTGCCGTGCTCTTGGCACTGGCCGGGTTCAACGGAGCAGTCTGGGGCATGGCCGCCGTGCTGGCAGTCATTCTGCTGGCGATCTGGTTCTTCATGCCAGCCGGACTTCCGATGGGCAGCAAGGAGGCCAAATTTTCCTCGGTCTGGTCCAAGGACGTGCGGATCAACCGACTGAGCCTGGCCCGCA
>JAYSQA010000007.1:0-7707 GCA_043721775.1 Rhodobacterales bacterium | reverse complement strand
GCATTTCAACCCGTTCCGGCCGGATCGAAACCACCGTCTGCGCGCCCTTGGTGGTGACATTTACTGGCGTTGCGTCAATCACTTCACCCGTCGCCAGCCGCACAAGGCAGTGACCCTGACCAATCTCTTCGATGGTGCCGGGCAGACGGTTGTTCTCGCCGATGAACTGGGCGACGAAGCTGTTGTCGGGGCGTTCGTACAGGTCCTGCGGCGTGGCAAGCTGCTGGATGCGGCCATCGTTGAAGACGGCCACACGGTCAGACATCGTCAAAGCCTCGCCCTGATCATGGGTCACATAAACCACCGTGATGCCAAGGCTTTCATGCAGGTGCTTGATTTCAAACTGCATATGTTCACGCAGCTGCTTGTCGAGGGCACCCAAAGGTTCGTCCATCAAAACCAGCTTGGGGTCAAACACCAAAGCCCGCGCCAGGGCAATGCGCTGCTGCTGGCCGCCTGACAACTGCGCCGGACGGCGGTTGATGAAGGCTCCCATCTGCACCATGTCCAGCGCGCGCCTGACCTTGACCTCACGGGCATCCTTGCCCATGCCGCGCACTTCCAAGGGGAAGGACAGGTTCTCACCCACCGTCATATGCGGAAACAGGGCGTAGTTCTGAAACACCATGCCGATGCCGCGCTTGTGCGGTGGCACCTGGTTGATCGGCACCCCATCCAGCGTGATCTCGCCATGCGTGGCGGTCTCGAACCCGGCCAGCATCATCAGACAGGTCGTCTTGCCAGAGCCGGACGGCCCCAGCATCGTCAGAAACTCGCCCTTGCCGATCGCCAGATTCAGATCCTTCACGACCAGCGAAACGCCATCGTAACTTTTCTGAACATGATCGAAGGCAACGAAAGCATCGTTGGCACCACGTGCGGCCACGCCGTTCTCCCCGTCTGTCACAGCCGTTTTCCGGCCTTGTTGCTCAAAAGGTAAGCCATTGCTGAAGCTGATTGCAATTGGCTTCTTCAAGGGCAAGCCTGGTCCCGGCTAACCCCGGTCAATCAGGCTTTTTGCGCCGGATTTGTCCACAAGAACGGCACGGCGGCTATAAATGCGGCACCTTGAAGGTGGAACAGGCGCCCCGGCCCCGAACTGCGCCCCAAATTGTGCCCCGAATCTGTCCCCGGTTTCGCAAGCCTGGCCTGCCACCTCATGCCCCCGAAGTGATGCGACGAAAGGCGATGCCGGGCCTTGCCAACCCCCTAACCCGCGCCTTGTACCAGGTTTGCGCGTGGCAAACCCCCATAAGTGGTCACCCAAGGGTGCCGCTTCATTCACACTTGGAAGGGAAAGGAAGTTGACCTGGCCGGATGGTGCGGATGAAAAGACTCGAACTTTCACTCCGATTAAAGAACAGCGACCTCAACGCTGCGCGTCTACCAATTCCGCCACATCCGCACTGATCCGGCTCAGGTGCCGGGTGTTTAGCGGGTGAAAGGACGGAAGAAAAGGGGGAATCTGCGCCGCCGTGATCGCGATCTTCACACCCCCGCGATCTTGCACCCCCGTCATCTGGCCCACCCATCATCCGGCCTCCGCGACATCCGGCCTCCCCCGCCTTCCGGCCTCCGCGTCGTGCGGCCCACCCATCATCCGGCCTCCCCGCCTTCTGGCCTCCCCTGTTACCCTGCGCAAGCCGCCGGTCCACGGCCACCCCTTCCGCCTCAGCAATCTTGCCCCTCATCATCCAGCCACTCCGCCTGCCCAAAACCCAATCCCCTTGCCGAACGCATTTCCCTTTCGCGCCAAAACCGCCTATACAGCAATGCCACACCCCATGTCGGACCACAGGCCCATGCCTCAGATCGTTACTCTTCCGGGCCTTGCCCCCTACGCGCAAACCCTTGCCCTGATGGAGGCCCGGGTGGCCGCCATCTCGGCAGGCACCGCCCCCGAGGCGATCTGGCTGCTGGAACACCCCCCGCTTTACACCGCAGGCACCTCGTCGCAGCCAGCGGACCTGACAGATCCCAGCCGTTTTCCGGTGTTCACCGCCGGACGCGGTGGCCAGTACACCTACCACGGCCCCGGCCAACGCGTGGCTTATGTCATGCTTGACCTCAACCAGCGCGGCCGCGACGTGCGCCAGTTCGTTTGCACGCTGGAGAATTGGGTGATCGGCACACTCGCAACCCTCAACGTCAAAGGAGAGCGCCGTTCAGGCCGGGTCGGCGTCTGGGTCGTGCGGCCCGACAAGCCCGCCAACCGGGACGGCAGCATCCGTGAAGACAAGATCGCAGCCATCGGCGTAAAGCTGCGGCGCTGGGTGTCGTTCCACGGCGTCTCGATCAACGTCGAACCTGATCTGACGCATTTCTCCGGAATCGTGCCCTGCGGCATAAGAGACCACGGCGTCACCTCGCTGGTTGATCTTGGCCTGCCCGTCACCCTGACCGACCTGGACGCCGCCCTGCTGGCCGAGTTCCCCAAGCACTTCCCCGGCTAAATCCCCCCAGACTAAATCCCCCCGCCCCCCCATTTGCCCTTTGCCGCAATACTCCGGTGTCCGGGGCTGGCCCCGGCTGCCGGCCAAAGACGCAAGCGCCCGCCGTTCAATCGCTGGCCCCGTTTAGCGCCGCTGATCCGGAACGGCATTCAAACAGCCGGATCATCCCGGCACATCTGCCGGTGCCATCAAGACACCGGCACGGCGCGGGTCACTGGATGAAACTCCCGGCCCCCAGCAGGGCAGCGTCGAATTTGACCAGACAGATCACCATGTCGGCAGCCAGCGTGCCACCGTTGTTGATCTCGACATGGGTGCAGTCGTCCTTTTCTTCGACGCGAACCTGCGCAACGCGGCTAAAGGCCGCTCCGCCTGGGAACTGAAAGCTGTTGTTGAACCCGGTGGCAAAGTTGGCGTCAATCAGGTGCAGGTCGATGTGCCCGGCATGCGACTTGACCACGGTTGATGGTGTCAACATCGCTCTGCGCAACGCCGCTGTCGGTGATCTCTTCAACCCCAAAGCGGTCCGCGCCGTTGCCCCCGGCCACCGTGTCATTGCCGATGCCGCCGATCAGCACGTCGTTGCTGCCGCCGCCGAACAGCATGTCGGCACCGCCCGGTGTCGTGCGGAACAAGCTGCAATCGCCGACCAGGGTATCGTCGCCAAGGCCGCCATAAATGCGGTCACCCGCCTCGCCGCCCTCCATCGAGTCCTTGCCGTCGCCGCCGACCAGCGTGTCAGCGTCAAACCCGCCGTAAAGGATGTCATTCCCCGCCCCACCGTCATAGTTGTCGGCCCCAAGGTCACGGTCACCCGCGTGCAGGCGCACATCGTAGAAC
The DNA here is from genome assembly GCA_043721775.1 of Rhodobacterales bacterium. Classification (GTDB taxonomy): domain Bacteria; phylum Pseudomonadota; class Alphaproteobacteria; order Rhodobacterales; family Rhodobacteraceae; genus Stagnihabitans. Next base: position 4,414 of record JAYSQA010000007.1, on the reverse strand, counting down.
CCGCTGATCGTGTCATTGCCCGCACTGCCGCGCACAATGTCATCGCCGGTGCCGCCTGCAAAGGTCAGCACTTCGAACCCGGTTGCCGTGACCTGACTTGTGCCGGTGCTGCCTGTCCTCGTCGCTGTCGTCATATCCACCGTGACAGAAACCGGCGCATCGGTCGACATGTTGGAATAGTCAAGCGCCAGAGTGTCCTGCCCCAAGCCGCCGTCCAGCACGAAGGCCCCGGCGCCGCTATAAATCGTGACGAGGTCTTTGCCGTCTCCGGCTGACACCTGCCCACCCTGAATGCCATTAAGGAACGGGTCGCCAAGGGTAAAACTGTCATCCCCGGCCCCGCCGAGCAGCGCGGCATGATCGCCGGTCACGGTGACGCTTAACGTCTCGAACGCGCCGACCTGACCCCGTATCGCCCCATCCGGCATCAGGTCGATATGGTCGCCCGACAGCACCATCGCAGCCTCATGCGGCCCGGTCACGCTGTCCAGCGTCGGCTGATTGATCCGCAGGATCGACCGGTCCGTGCCATCGTCGCCGAACAAGGCCGCCACACCGCGTGAGGTGTCGGTCAAATCCAGCGATACGATGTCATTTTCCGTCCCGCCATAAATATGCGATGCGCCCAGCGTGCGGACGGTGATCGTGTCATCGCCCGACCCGCCATAACCATAGTTGATCATACCGGCGGCTTCGGATGAGGTGAAAATCCACAGCACGTCATTGCCGGCCCCGCCGCGCAACGTGTTGTCGCCACCATCGTCCGTCAGCGTGTCATTGCCGTCGCCGCCCTCCAGCACATCATTGCCCGCGTAAGTCGTCAGCTGATCATCGCCCCAGCGACCGTAAAACGCCTGCCCCAGGGGCCCGGTCGAGGTCACCGTGCCATTGCCCTCGCCGCCATAAACCACGTTGGAACCGGCACCAGCGTTGATCTGATCGTTGCCGCCAAAGCCGTAAATCGCGCCGCTCCCGGTATTGACCTGTGGTGCTTTCGGGAAAACGTCGTTCGCGTTGGTCAGGTTGTACAAAGGCATACTGGCTACTGCAGAATGAGTTTGACATGAAATTATATTGATCAAAACCCAACATCGTCAAACCCTTGCACCAAAACGCCCCCTGCGGAAACTATTTGCCACATCCGAAGGCACCTGCCGTGTCCTGTTCCAAAGCAATCCCCGGGATGCAAGGCCATCGTCCATAGACAGTGCGCAATCGCGCCCCGCCGACGCTGCGGCAGGCCCCCATCCCAGGCTTTGACAAAGCCGCGCCACGGTTAAGTCGCCACCTGTCGGGCAACCGCACGTACAATCCCCAAAGGTACATTTTGCCATGTCTTTTCAGCCCTTCGGCACATATCCGCCATTGCCCTGCGGCAGGACCCACACTAGAACCCCTTCATGCGGGGCTGGGGGCGACCCCTGCACCCAACCGAGGCAACGACAACGGGAGACGCCAATGGCCGACGCAGCCATACATGGGCACGACCATGGGTATGAGCAAAAGGGGTTCTTCACCCGCTGGTTCATGTCGACGAACCACAAGGATATCGGGGTTCTGTACCTCTTCACCGGCGGTCTCGTCGGTTTTGTTTCGGTTCTCTTCACCGTCTACATGCGGTTGGAGTTGATGAACCCCGGTGTGCAGTACTTCTGCGCCGAGGGGCTGCGGCTGTTCGCCGATGCCAGCGTGGCCTGCACGCCTGACGGCCACCAGTATAACGTTCTGATCACGGCGCACGGCGTCCTGATGATGTTCTTCGTGGTCATTCCCGCCCTGTTCGGCGGCTTTGGCAACTATTTCATGCCGCTGCACATCGGTGCGCCGGACATGGCCTTCCCCCGGATGAACAACCTGTCCTACTGGATGTATGTCGCTGGCTCCACCCTTGCGGTGCTGTCGGTGTTTGCGCCGGGCGGTGAAGGTGGCCATGGCGCGGGCGTTGGTTGGGTTCTGTATCCGCCGCTGTCGTCAAAGGAAGACGGCTACGCGATGGATTTGGCAATCTTCGCCGTCCACTTGTCGGGTGCATCGTCGATCCTTGGTGCAATCAACATGATCACCACCTTCCTGAACATGCGCGCCCCCGGCATGACCATGCACAAGGTGCCGCTTTTCGCCTGGTCGATCTTCGTGACCGCATGGCTGATCCTGCTGAGCTTGCCGGTTCTGGCGGGCGCCATCACCATGCTGCTGACCGACCGCAACTTCGGCACCACTTTCTTTGACCCTGCTGGCGGCGGCGACCCGATCCTGTACCAGCACATCCTGTGGTTCTTTGGCCATCCGGAAGTCTATATCATCGTGATCCCGGCGTTCGGCATCATAAGCCACGTCATCGCGACCTTCTCAAAGAAGCCGGTGTTCGGCTACCTGCCGATGGTCTATGCGATGGTCGCCATCGGCGTGCTGGGCTTTGTCGTCTGGGCGCACCACATGTACACCGTCGGCCTGTCGCTGACCCAGCAAAGCTACTTCATGATGGCCACCATGGTCATCGCGGTGCCAACCGGCGTGAAGGTCTTTTCGTGGATCGCCACCATGTGGGGCGGCAGCATCGAGTTCAAGACCCCGATGCTTTGGGCCTTCGGCTTCCTGTTCCTGTTCACCGTCGGCGGTGTGACCGGCATCATGCTGGCACAAGCCCCAGTCGACCGCATGTACCACGACACCTATTACGTCGTGGCACACTTCCACTACGTGATGTCGCTTGGTGCAGTGTTCGGCATCTTCGCGGGGATCTACTTCTGGTTCGGCAAGATGTCGGGCCGCGAGTATCCTGAATGGGCCGGCAAGCTGCACTTCTGGACGATGTTCATCGGTGCCAACCTGACGTTTTTCCCGCAGCACTTCCTTGGCCGTCAAGGCATGCCGCGCCGCTACATTGACTACCCAGAGGCTTTCGCCTACTGGAACAAGATCTCGTCCTACGGTGCCTTCCTGTCGTTCGCCTCCTTCGTGTTCTTCATCGTCATGATTTTCTACGCGATGTTCTATGGCAAGAAGATCACCGTGAACAATTACTGGAACGAATACGCTGACACCCTCGAATGGACGTTGCCCTGCCCGCCGCCCGAACACACGTTCGAGCAGCTGCCCAAGCGGGAAGACTGGGACCATAGCCACGCTCATTAAACCCTCAAGGCCCCGGAAAACCGGGGCCTTTTGCTTTGCAGCCCCCTTTCGGGCCAACCCCATGAGCGCATGTCATTTCACCAACCCGTCAGAAGAAAAGGCCTATGTCGCCTGAATGCGGAAAAATCCCGGTGGGTTCGTGCTTAACAGCTTCACGACCCCGACAAGGTCCTATCTGAAGCTGCACAAGCTCGGTGCATCCCGCCTTGATAAGCCAAATCCCCTGCGCCTCTATTCCAAATTCTGCGGCAGCCGGGCAGAGATCAAAGACCACCTCCACCGCGTCTTCGGCCTGACCCATGCCGATATCCATGACTGCGGAAATTGCTGGCACACATGACAGGCCCCTGCGCCTGATGACAGACCGGCTCAGACTCCGCCTCGATGCATAAGCCGCCATGGGCGGATCGCCCATCCTACCTCAATTCAGGATAGCCCATGTCACCCGGCCTTCGGGTTCTTGTCCATTTTGCCGTGCCAGTCGGGCTTTTCATCCTGCTTTCCGTTTGCGGAACCCGGCAGGGTGCCCACATCGCGCTGCCGCTTGCTTTGGCCGCCTGTGCGATCACCTTGTTCGCCGTCGGACAACTTATGGCTTCCAATTCCGAAAGCTTCCTGTTGCAGCAAGCGAAAGATCGCGCCTATCACGACACGTATCATACCAACGGCCCGGTGATCTGACTCTGGGGATTCCCAAGCGTCGAGAACTCTGATTCTATGTGCTTCCAACATGGGAGGCTACGATGTCTGGGATAGAGATCACGCGACGGGATTTGACGGCGGTGGAGTTGCGCGCGGCGGTGGGGAAGAGCCGGGATGCGAAGGCTGCCCGTCGGATGCTGGCCTTGGCGCTGGTGCTGGAGGATGAGCCATCGTCGTGCCATTGGTTCGAGCGCGATGGCGAATGATCGGACCCGGGCGGCCGCGACCTGCGGGATGGACCGGCAGACGCTGCGGTGAGGAGGATCAGGCGACTGTCCAGTGGACAGTTGCCCCGACGAACGGGCACCGCTACAATGCCGAAGGTCTGGCGGGGCTGTCTGACCGCTGGAAAGGCGTGCGGGTTCCGCGCCTTGCGCGCGGCCCAGATGGCGGACCTCGGGGCCTTCGGTCGAGGCCGGGCCGGACCCTGCGAGGGACGGGGTGGTGCGCTGGCGCAGGCAGGACCTGCAGCGCCGGCTTGCCGAGGCCTTCGGGGTCGAGGTGCATGAACGCACGGTTGGCAAGTATCTGGCGGCTCTTGGCTATCGCAGGCTCTCGGTGCGCCCGCAGCATCCAA
>JAYSQA010000006.1:0-3648 GCA_043721775.1 Rhodobacterales bacterium | reverse complement strand
CGCTAGTGATCGAGGCCACGACCATGCAGCGGGTGCTGGACGGCCATGTTCGGGCGCAGCTTGAGGCATTGGCCGACCTCCGTGTCTCGCTTGGATGAGTGATTTGGTATCTGCCCTTCGCACAGTCCGGCGGCCAACTGTTGTTCCACCTGATCGGCCCTCTCTACGAGCGCAGCTCGATTATCGTTGCCACCAACCCTGCCTTCGGTGCTTGGCCCACCGTGTTCGGCCACGCCAAGATGACCAGCGCCATGCTCGACCGACTGACCCATCAATGCGAGACCTCCGAAAACCACTTCGTCCTTGACCGCCAATTGTCTGTTCCCGGCCTTATCTATGCCTGCGGCTTCTCCGGCCACAGCTTCAAGCTCGCGCCGCCCTCGCCGATATGGTGCTGGACAAGACGACACGTTTGCCCGTCGACTTCTTGCAGGCACGCCGATTTTCCAAGGCGGCAATCGGTTTATCACGGCTGTCCAGCTTTTCAGGCGATGCCCACGATCATTCGGCCAAACCGGCGCGCAGCAGGGCTTTGCGCAGACTGGCCCGGAAAAACGCGTCCCGGAAAGGCAGATACTGCATATACAGGCTGATGGACGCATCAGGCCGCCTGGCACGCAGAATGCCCAACCAATGCTTCGCATCGTCAATCCGCCCGCTCAACATGCAGAGCGCTATTGCCCCGCAAAGGCAAGACAGATGGGGGTCCGAAATGCGCGCGGCCCGGATGGCAAACTCTGCCGCCGTCGCAAAATCCCCGTCCAGGCCATAAGACAGTGCCTTCATCATGAACATCGGGCCCAGCATCGGATCAAGCGGGCTGAGGCCCATGGCGACATCAACGCCTTGGCGGGTTTCGTTTGTCAATCCACACAGGACCTGAAGATAGGCCCGTGAATAGTGGCCCTTGGCATAGTTCGGGCTCAGGGTCAGCGACCGCTCCAGCCAATAAAGACCTTCATCCGGTGTACCAGATAGAACGTGAAACCTGCCCATCGCGGAATTTGCTTCGGGACACAGCGGATCAAGCTCGACGCTGCGTTCGGCGGCGCTGCGTGTGGCGGCCATGGCTGCTGCCTGATCGGGATCATAACCCATCATACAAGTCTGGAAACTGTTGAAGGACCGCGCGGCAAAGGCGGTGGCAAAGCCGGGGTCAAGATCGGTCGCGCGGGCAAGCAGGCTGGCCGCAATCGCATTGTCGCGCGCGTTGAACCGGTACATGTGGCTGAGGCCAAGGTGATAGGATTGCCAGGCGTCCAGTTGTTCTATCGGTCGGGTCCGGGCCAAAGCCGCTTCGGCCTGCGGGATCTGCAAATCCAGCGCCGCAATGACGGCCATCACGATCTCATGTCGGACGGCGTGAACATCCGCCAGCGGGCGCTCGAAATGTTCAGACCAGATCAGCCCGCCGGTCCGTGTATCCACCAGATCGACCGTTGCCGACAGGCGGCCCAAGACAATCTCCAGATGGCCAGACAGGCAATAGCTGGCCCCCAGCACGCTGTGCAGCGCTGCAAGGTCAACGTCCGCATTGCGAAACCGGAAGGTGCTTTCGCGCGCAATCACGCGCAGCCAGCGCAACCGCGACAGGGAAGAAATGATTTCTGCCGGAATGGCATCGCCGAGGGTGGAATAGTCTTCGGGCAATCCGGCCCTTGCAAAGGGAAGAACGGCAATCGTCGGTCGCCCCGGAAGCGGACTGGCCGCATCAACGGCTGGCGCAGGCGCTTCCGAGGCAAAGGACGCCGCTTCAATCCTGACAGGTGCCACAAAGCGGTGCCCGAGGCCACGAACGGTGCGGATGTAGCGCTGCCCATCGCCATCATCGCCCAACGCCTTGCGCACCATCCGCAAAACCGTGGCCACAGCCGCATCCGAGATGAACCGCCCGTCCCAGACGACCGCGATCATCTCTTCCTTGCTGACGACACGTTCGGAGTTGGTGACCAGAAGGCAAAGCAGCCGGTAGGCCTTGGGCTCCAGCGACACGATACCCGTCGCAGTCCGAAGCTCGGCGCGGTCAGTATCAAGGTGAAAGGGTTCGAACTGCAATCGCATGGCCGAGCCTAGCAAATCCGCAGGATTTCCTCAACCAATCCAGAGGCGATCCTCAAGCAACACCTGCCATCTCGCCATAACCTCCAAAAATGCCCTGCAACATCCCGGCAGATACCGACATGAAGGAGATTGTGATGATGTCAAAGCCATATTTCGTTTCCGAGACCTCGCTTGCGAAATCACACCGTGATCCGGGTGCGATTGCGCAACCATGGATCGCGCACTGGCTGCGCGTCTTGTGGGCGTCATTTGCCAGAGTGGACAAAGCCCACGCACAGCGCTGCGAACTGGCAAGCCTGCCGCAAAACGTTTTGCGCGACACGGGTTTGTCCCCTGAAGATGCAACCGGTATCGCCAGCCACCAGCCTGACCTGCCGTTCTTCATGCAAGGCAACTTTGGCCGACGCTGATGCTCAAAGCGCGCGATGTGCGCCAAGCGCTTGTGACAAGGCTGAAGCGCCTAAGTCCTGAACCGCGTCAGACTTGCGAAGGCATCGGCGGCCTCACGGGTCAGTTTGCCAATCAGGTCGGGTGCGGCCATTTCGCGGTTCAACGCGGCTGCCTGACCATAGAGGTGAAACGACACCTCGTCTTCGGCACAGGCGGCCAGAAGCGGGTCGGTAAGAGCGTACATCTGCCGAAAGGCGGGCAAGGGTTCGCGCTGTGCCTCCATCGCTTGCGCATAGCGCGACCGCATGGCGCGTGCCGACAGGCCCGAAAAGGCATCTGTCACCATGGTGTCGGTGTCCGTCGCATGGCGCAGACGCGCGCGACGCGGGGCGTCGGTTCCGGCCTCGGGACATGACAGAAAGGCGGTTCCCATTTGCACCCCGGAGGCGCCAAGGGCAAAGGCGGCTGCAATCCCGCGGCCGTCCCCAATGCCGCCGGCCGCGATGACCGGCACGCCCACCGCGTCAACAACCTGCGGGATCAGCGCCAAGCTGCCCACCCCATCGCCCGGCAGCGTTGGCTGGTGCGACCCACGGTGGCCGCCCGCTTCATAGCCTTGCGCGATCACGGCATCCATCCCCGCGCGTTCCAGCGCCCGGGCTTCGGCGACAGTGGTTGCGGTAGAGATCACCACGATGCCTGCAGCCTTCAGGGCTAGGATGGCGTCCGGCGCGGGCAGGCCAAAGTGAAAACTGACCACGGCGGGCCGGATTTCCAACAGTAGCGCAAGGCGGGCGTCATCAAAGCAGGGCCCAAGCTCTGGCAGGCTTTCGGGAGGCGCACCAATGTCAGCTGCGCTGTACTAGGGCGCCAGCCTTTGCCGCGTGGCCTTCAGCACGGACGGTTCGGTTCGCGGAGCGTCCTGAGCAAAGAAGTTCAAGTTGAAGGGCCCATCCGTCGCATCCCGCAGCGCGGTGGTGGCGGTGCGCAACTGGTCGAGACTCATCTCGGCAGAGCCCAGAGACCCAAGCCCACCCGCATTGCTGACCGCCGCAGCCAGAGCGGGCGTGGCGGCACCCGCCATCGGGGCCTGTATGATGGGATGCCGGATCTTCATCAGGTCGCACAGGCGCTGGTCCGGCCACATGGATGCTTTCCTTTCTGTCAGCGCGAAACCTAACGCGGTGAGACTGTTTT
>JAYSQA010000005.1:0-4556 GCA_043721775.1 Rhodobacterales bacterium | reverse complement strand
CCCAGACATCGTAGCCTCCCATGTTGGAAGCACATAGAATCAGAGTTCTCGACGCTTGGGAATCCCCAGAGTCAGATCACCGGGCCGTTGGTATGACAAGATCTTTGCCTATGGCTATGGCCGGGTTGAAGATATCGCCGGGGTGCTGATTGTGGCGATCATCCTGTTCAGCACGGTCTTCGCCGGGTACGAGGCGATTTACCGTCTTCTGCACCCGCAGTCGATTGTGGCGCTCGGCTGGGTGGCTCTGGGCGGGCTGGCAGGTTTTGCGGGCAACGAGGTGGTGGCCGTCCTGCGCATCCGCGTGGGACGAGAGATTGACAGCGCCGCCCTGATTGCCGTGGCCCCTGGCCTCGCACTTGCCGACGCCAACCTGATCGCCGCGGCACTGGAGGCCGAACTTGTCGATCATCTCCCTGCCCTTGCAGAAGCCTGCATCCGCTTTGACCGGAGCGACGCAGTCGCGCGCCCTGCCCACAGCCACGCTCTTGACCCGTTCCGCTTTGAATATCCGCTGGCCGCCGGTGCGCTGACGATCATCGACACTGACGCTGGCGAGCGGTTCCAGCTGACGATCTCTCGCGGTGCGGGCCTGGAGGCGGTGGTGCGGATTGACCGTGGCGCGGGGGGCATCGAAAGGTTGGGGTTGGCCGCCATTGCCGGACAGCCCGCCACATATCTCAGCGCCGTGGCCCCCGAAGAACCGCATGAATTCGACGCGGTTCTTGACCTGCAACGGGGCGAGGCGCGGGTGGAACTTCCCTTCCACATGGCCGAGCCGGAGCATCACAACTAAGGCTGTGGAACGCTCACCCGTTCGCTTTGCTTGCCCCAGCCGTAGCGCGTCAGGCCTCGCGGTTTGAAGATCGACAGCGCCAGCGGGACAAACAGCGCCAGCAGTCCGCCGGTGGCGTGCACCACGAAGGATGCCCTGACCCGAACAGCCCGTCGAGGGGTGCGCTTGAGACCGCAACCGCAGCCACATGGCGGATGCCGGGCATCTGCACCAGCAGGACGGCCAGGATGATCAGGTTCACCCCCAGTTTCACCACGATCCACCAATGCCGGAACAAGCCCCACGGCGTCACCCGCGATTGGACTACGCCGATCACCAGCGATGCCACGACCAGCGGCAGGATCAGCAGGCGGGTGATCAGGTCCATCGCCGGATAGACGCTGCGGGCCCGTTGCGGATCGGCATTGGTCAAGCCGACAATGGCCGGCAGCAGAAACCCCGCCACCGCTCCCTGCAGGCCGACCGAGGTGCTGACATGGGCCACCAGCAGGACTTTGCGCGGACTGGGTTGCAGGATCACCAGTTCCCGTCCGGCGAGGGGGTGGGTTGGCTTGCCGAGGAGAAATGCCGCCACGGGCCATGCTGACCGCCGCCAAAAACCATCAGCAGCTCAGCCAGGGCTGCCAGCACGACGGCCATTTTTCCCAGCGTCTTCACCCAGCGCGGGGTGCCGGGGTAGCTCTGGTTTTCCGCCATTCATTCCTCCCATTTTGCGGTTTCTTGATCGTCAAGGGGTCCGATATGCTGAATGCTGTGTAAGATCACCAACGCAATGTTTGAAAACCTGTCAACCGACATCGCGCCCGATCTGTGGCTTTCGGGTCGGCTCCGCTCATCTGTGCGGGAAAAGTTTGAAGGAGCTATCATGGATCGCCGGGTTGCCCGCACGCGGGGTATTCTGCAAGAGGCGCTGAACCGCCTGACCCTCAAGTCAGGCTATGAGGCCATTACAATCAAGGACATCTGCGATGAGGCCAATGTGGGACGCTCGACCTTTTATGCCCATTTTACCAGCAAGGATGACGTGAAACGCAGCGGGTTGGAACATCTGCGCCACCACCTTGTGGCCCAGCAACAGGCGGCTTTGGCAGGCGGCGGCGCGCCGCAGGACCGGATGCTCAGCTTCAGTTTGGTTATGCTGGAACATGTCCGCGATCATGCCGCACTTTACAGGAAGCTGGTCAGTGACCGCGGCGGCAGCGTGGCACTTGGCTTTATCCGCGAGATTTTGGGTGATCTGATCCGCACTGACCTTGCGCACCAGCACTTCGAACGTGCGGGGCGTCCGACAGACCGCGAGGGCACGGTGCAATATCTCGTCGGCGCATTCATGTCGGTGATGATCTGGTGGCTCGACAGCGGCGCAAGGCTGGCACCCGGCGAGGTCGATGCGATATTTCGCCATCTGAGTGTGGAAGGCATCGCTGTGTGATCAGCTTCCTAAGCCAGTGCCACCTGATCCGGCCGACAAGCTGATCTGGCCGACAAGCTGGTCCGGCCACCGAGGGCGCCTAAACGCGAAGTGAAGGAATGAAATCTACATCGAATATTGCGTACAGCGCATTCCATAAGCGCGTGACGCCGATTAAAGATCACGCTCACCGCGAAGACGTGGTGGATTCGCCTCTCCCTCCGTTCGGGGTTCAATCTCTCTCAACTTGGCAGGACAAACATGGATGCTGATCTGACGCGCTGGATCAATTCCTTCGCTGGAGCGAATGCGGTTCTGGACAGTGCGATGATTGCTGTAACCCAATATGGGGTTCCACTGATTGTGGTTCTGGTGGTTCTGCAATGGTGGAGCAGAAAAAATCGCGCCCATGTCCGGCATGCTGCGGTCTGCGCCGGTCTTTCCTTTTTGGCAGGCCTTGCAGTCAATCAGATCATTCTGCTTTTCGTCCATCGTGTCCGGCCTTTTGATGCGGGCGTGTCTCACCTGTTGATCACCCGGAGCGCGGATTGGTCATTTCCATCCGACCACGCGACCGCTGTCGCTGCCGTCGTCGCGGCCTTTGGCATGCAGCGCCTGCATGGCAGAGCCAGCGCTTTCGGGGTATTGGCCCTGCTGGTCTGCGTTTCCCGGGTCTATGTTGGCACTCACTATGTCACGGACATTCTGGGCGGTGCTGCGATCGGGATACTCGCGGCTCATGCGGTGGGTCTGGTCTATCGCGCCAGAACTCGGCTGGACCGCTTCCTAACGGGAATTCTTTGATCTGCACGAATTGCCGGTGCCTTGAGCAGCCATTCGGCCAGCGGCTGGCAGAACCGCTTTGTTCAAGGGACAGGCGTTACCGGGCCCCAGATTGCTTCACGTATCCTTGGCGTGGCGCCGCCCACGGATCACGCCAAAGTGGCAATGCCGAACTCTCGTCAGGCCGAGACGATGAACTCTGTCATCATGCCGGTCACCAGATGCGGCATGTGGTGGCAGTTCAGCATCCAGCTTGCGGCCTCGCCCGCGTCGAGTGCCACCGTCACAACCCCCATCGGCGGGACAAAGACGGTGTCGCGCAGGGCACCTGCAAAGCGGCTTGACCCGGTATCGACCACTTGGAAGGAATGGCCGTTCAGATGCATCGGGTGGCCCATCATCGACATGTTGTGAAACACGATCTCGATCCGCTCGCCGGATTTGGCGGTGACGGGCTGGTGGGTCGCCCAGGTTTGACCGTTGTTCGTCCAGACATAGGGCTGCATGGCGCCCAGCGGCATCAGAATTGGGGTGTTGGTAGCAGACCTTGCAGCCAGCGGGTTGGCCGCGCGCAGGATGGATTCTTGGCCACGATCAGTGTCGAAGGCGGGTGAGGCTGTGTCCGCCAGAGCAGCCAGACGTGGCACTTTCGCGCCCGGTGTGGCGAGGATCAGGCCGGTTTGGTCCCGCGCTCCTTCGCGAAGCGCGAGGATCGGGAAGGCCCCGGCCCCCGGAAGGTCCAGCTCGATGTCCAGCCGCTGATCCATCGCCATGCCAAAGTGCCTGCCCGCGACAGGCTGGACATCGTGGCCGTCGACCGCAATCAGGCGCGCTTCAGTTGCTCCGGTGTCAATCCAGTACACCGTGGCGGCAGAGCCGTTGATGATCCGCAGCCGGACCCTGCCGCCCGCCTCGACCTTGACCACCTCGGGATCGGACAAGGTGCGGGCATTGGTCAGACAGGCGTCAAAGTCATAGTCGTTGAGGTCCATCGCCATGCCCGACATGCCGCCCATCATGGCGCCGGCCTTGGCCGTGCCGGCCATATCCATCTTGCACATATCCATACCCGACATGGTACGGCCCGTCGTGCTCATGTCCATGCCGGATATGGCACCAGCGGTCTTGGGCGTGCCCCCCATCGCCATCCCGCCCATCGCGGTACCTGCGGTGATATGGGCCATCACCTCCTCAGGCGTTTTGAACGAGAAGTCGTGCAGAAGCATCACAACTTCCTGACGGTCAGCTTTAGCATCTGCCTCGCGCCGCACGATCAGCGGGGCCGCCAGCAGCGCCATTTCCTGCAAGGGTACGTGCCTGTGCATCCAGTGGGTGCCGGGTTTGGCGGCAAAGTCATGGCTGCGCGTCTCGCCGGGTTTCATTAAGGGGGCGGGCATGCCGGGCACACCGTCCTGTGCATTGGGCGGGATTTTCCCATGCCAAAGGCTTTGTTGCACAACTCTGATCTTTGAGGATTCACATTGTGAATTCATGCGGTTAGACTGGCCGCATAAGCAAGCCATCACCCGCCTGCTACCGCACGGCGAACTGGTCCAGCTACACTGC
>JAYSQA010000004.1:0-5540 GCA_043721775.1 Rhodobacterales bacterium | reverse complement strand
GAAAGTGCGCAAACGGTGGCTTGAGCGACGAAAACGGGTGAAAGACGGAACATCCGTCCCAGGCGATACGCTTAAAAATCCTTTTTCAGCAGCCTGCTAGACGAGGTGCAGGACATCCGCGCCGAGGTGCAGGTTGACGTCGATTTCGGCGCCGCCGAGCAGATGGCTGGTCGAATGGGCGAAGGAGAGGGTCGCGATCGTGCGGCAACGGGGTTCCGCCTCGCGGATCTTGCGTGCGATATCTAGGCCACGTGCGCCATCGCCGGTGCCGATCACGACGGTCTCGGGTTGGGAACGGGCCATCGTGTAGCCCGCCACGAAGGCGAGTGTCGTATCCGCATTCGCGCCGCGCTGCAGGCCGGCGGTGATGATGGGGCGCATATGCCCGATCCAGCCCGCCGCTGCCGCCTGGTCGCAGGTATCCTCAGCAGTTGCGGCCGCGACTGAAAGGACCGCATGCAACTCGCTGGCGGGGTTTGCCGCCCGGATCAGCGCGGCCAGCGCGGCGAAATCGACCCGACCACGCAGATCGCGCGCCGAGTAGTGCAGGTTCTCGACATCGAGCGGGACGAGAACCCGGTGCACGTTGGACAGGATTTCGAACGGACCCGAGACTCGCGGCAGGCCTCCCCTGCGGTGCCGCCCCCGGTGAAGCGCGCAAGGCCCGGCAGTAACGGGAAGGTCTGGAAGCGTGGCCAGAAGGCCGGTCGGCAGTTGGACCGAAAGCGACGGGCGGGCAAGTGAGAGAACATTGGAGAATTTCACCGAAGAGCCTTTCCTCTGTGCGGGACCGGATTTGCGGTGTGGGTACATGCGACCCCGGTCATGGATGTCAGACTGCCTGATCGCATGATGGCACTGGGCAGTTTCCGACGCTAGCGACCGACAAAATTAAACATTGTAAAGCAAGAAGTTATGGAAATTCGCCTGTAACGGCTTCCGGAATTTCGGAAGTCAGGGCGATGCTGCCAGAAGTCTGCGACCTGACACAGATCGGCCTGCGCAAACATTCCAGCGTTGGCGCCGTGTCAAAGCTGTCGGCCTGTGTTGCAACGGCCGGATTTCAGGCATGGTTTCCAAAGAATGACCTGACAGGAAGGCGATCAAAGGCGGTATCGCGCGGCACAATGAAATGACGGTAATTCCGCCCCGAGATCGGCCAGCGCGGTGTTGTTCGGCGCTATGACGGGGCGCGGATCGGGCAGGACATGATGAGGATTGCTGGAAAAATCTATTATCCTCCGGTCTGATCCGCAAATCATGGATCAATCACCACGCACTCATAGATTCGTGTCTCAAAATCTTTTATTGACAATGGCTTCTGGAGGCCCGCTTCTGCAGGAAGCGCGCATTGGCGCGCCTAGAAACTTGCGCCGTCTTCGGTATCCGTCAGCCAGACTTCTGCAGGAAGCGCGCATTGGCGCGCCTAGAAACCAAGGTCTTCCTTCCAGATCGAGAGATAGCTTCTGCAGGAAGCGCGCATCGGCGCACTGGCAGGCTCCATGATTTGCAGCGCAACGCGCTGGTGGCATCTGCCATTGGTTCGCCGCAAGAAAAGGGCCGTCCGATGTGGGGCTGCCCTTTGACGTTGGGATGGATGGCCGCTCGACTATGACCATCGGGCCTGCTTGAAGCGGAGAAGGCCGAGCATGGCGGCAGCGACGGCATCGATGCGGCGGGCGTTGCCCATGGCTTCGGTCATGGAGCCCGAGACGTCGATGAGAAAGACCGTGGCCTCGCCGCGATGGCTGCCGACAGGCCGGGGCCCAGCCGCGCCAGCGAAAAGCGTGTCAAGCTTGGCGACCGTATCGGCCTCGGCGAAGCGGCCGTTATGGGTGCCGGCCGAGATGCGCTCGAGCAGCGCCCGGTCATAGCCGCCGGGATTGCCGATGCCGATGGTGTTGATGTTGGTATGGGCGGCACGGGCGCGGTTGACCTGCTCGCCGATCTGCTGGTCGGCGGGGGTGGCGTTCCCGTCCGACAGAAGCCAGATGCGGCGCAAAAGCCCGCGCGGCTGACGGGCAAGGATGTCGTTGGCAAGCGCCAGGCCGGCGGTCATGTCTGTCATGCCGCCGCGCACCTGGCCGGGCAGCGCGGTGACAGCCTTCGCGAATGCGGCGTCGAATGCGCCGACGAAGGGCTGGACGAGCCGCACATGGTGGTCGAAGACGACGAGGGAAAGGATGTCCGGGCAGGCGATCTGCCCGGGCGTTTGGGTGCGGCCGCGCCAGGCCGCGCTGGTCGGGGGGATGGTGGCGGCGGGGGTAAAGCGGCCTCTGGGGTCGCGGACGTCCTTGCCACCTGCGGGCATGGCGGTCGGCGATGTGAAGGGCGTCACGACGGCCCGGGGTTGGTGGACCGGAACGGAGGCCCGAGCCGGGGTCAGCTGGGTGACGGGGGCGGCAAACAGCGCGCGGATGAGATCGAGAAGCATGGCCTATCCTTTCGGGATGATATGTTGATGACGGGGTGACCCGGGCGGGGCATATCGCCGCGCCCGGGCCTTGGCCTCAGGTGAGGCGGGCGAGCAGTTTGGGGACGTTGCCGCCCTTGGCGAGGTCGGGGCCAAAGAGAAAACGGGCACCGGCGAGTTTGTTGAGGACGATCGCGCCAAGGCAGCCGACCGAGGTGCGCTGCCAGCCGATGATCTCAGCCTCGACAGGGACGACGCCGTCGTTGAGGTAGACGTTGGAGCGGGCGAACATCGCCTTGACCATGTCATCGGTGAGGACGAGAACCGGCTGGCGGCGCGCGGAGGCCGGGGTGGTCTGCACGGGGTAGCCGCCGAAGGCGGGGTGGACGTGGTGGGTGGTGTTGCGGTTGAATGAGACGATACGCATGTTTGCCCTTTCTGGCTTTGGTTGCGAATGAACCGATCTCTAAGGCAGCAAATGGCGTTGGGGAATCAGCCCCTGCAAAGTGATATTTTAAATTATATCAATGGGTTGTAGAAATATCCTTCCGAAAGTTCGGAAGTCAGCGGAGATCTGCGGAAATCACGCAACGACGGCCTGAATTCAGACGATTCGCCGCAACGAGATCTGGCGATGCGGCTTGCCGCGCGGAATGCCCACTCAGCCGCTCTCAGATCGAGACGGCCCACGCATAGCGCAAGCATGGCAGGCCGACCGATTGGGAAGCGATTGCAGCGTTGTATCTGTGGGTTTGTCGCGCTGCACCCGACGACGACGGCGATCACGGGGCTTGCCGCAACCCTCAGCGTAACGGAAGAGTCAAACATCTGAGTTTCAGTGCTCGGCACCGCCGATCCGGTGCGGGGCCGCAAGTTATCAGCCCTAGTGGAAAGTCCGGGCACATCTCTTGCGAAGCCGCAGAGACTAGATATCACATCCCGTCAGGTAGTATGGCTGTTTCCTGAACAGGTCCGGCTTGAGTTTGTGCCAGTCCTTCATCGCCTGCAAGGGCGTCTTGCTGCCCAGTGCAGACTGCGGCAGTTGCTGGTTGTACAGAGCCACATAGCGGTGCAGCGTGGTTTCCAATTCCTCGTCGGAACGAAAGTGGTGCGGTTGCAGCACCTCCTCGATCCGCCCGTTGAAGCGCTCGACCATGCCGTTCGTGGGAGAAACGGTCCCCCGGACCGTTTTCTGATCCGTCTCACTTTGCAACCGGTGCGGCGTATGGCTGCGGTCATGCACAGAGTCCCGTTGCTTCCATTTATAGACGGTCTGCCCGTTTGTCGGGAAAACGATTCACCGGATCGTTTTGTGATCCTCCAAACTGCCGAAGCGCTCCGCCAGAACCGATGCAGGCTCATCACTTGCCTGGATGGCCGCACGGACCTTGGGCGTCGTCGTCGCCTTCGGCGGATTTGCTCGAACCAGTGGCGCAAACCGCCTCAGTTGTGAAGATGGATCAACATGTCCGCACCCCGCTCCGAACGTCCCCCAAAACCGATCTTGCCATGAAAAACGCAGATCGCCGGGGGGATATGTGATCATCAGGGATGGAACAGCTATGAAGCCCTGTGGAAACTCGTCGGAAGCGTCTGCGACCTGTTCCCGCCCAAAGAGTGCCAAAACCACTTCAAAGCCGCAGGGTATGGTGGAGATTGAATGCGACACGCTCTATTCAAATTGGCGGGACTGACGAGAGGCGGCAGTTATCTGACGGCTGGCCGCTGTGTCGCGCCTTGGCCACGGCCTTGGCCCAGCCGTGCAGGATTTGGGCGCGGCCGGCGGGGTCGAGGCCTGGCTCATAGTGGGTGGGTTTGCTGGTGGCGGAGTGCAGCGGCTGGCCCAGGGCCTGAAAGGCCATGGCGGCGACACCGAGGGCGCCGACCTCTTCGATGGCCGGGCGCAGGACCGGGCGACCGAGAATGTCGGCTTGCAGTTGCATCAGGAACGGGTTGGACGAGGCGCCGCCATCGGCGCTGAGCGAGGCGAGGGGTTGGCCCGCGTCCTGTTCCATCGCGGTCAGCACATCGGCGACCTGACAGGCAATCGCCTCGAATGTGGCGCGGGCCAGATGGGCCGGGGTGGTGCCGTGGGTCATGCCGGTGATCGTACCGGTGGCCAAGTCATCCCAATGCGGCGCACCCAGCCCGGCAAGGGCGGGGACGAAGGCGACACCTGCGCTGTCGGGCACGGTCTGGGCAAGGGCGGACAGGGCGGCGACGCCCTGCAGGCCCAAGAGCCCGGCCATGAAAGCGGCGGCCTGGGCCGAGACGGTGATGGTGCCTTCCAGCGCATAGGCGGTGCCGGTGGTATCGGTCCAGGCCACGGTGCCGGACAGACCGTGGGTCGAGGTGGTGCGCTGCGGCGTCAGCGTCATCAGCGACGAGCCGGTGCCATAGGTCGCTTTGACCATGCCCGGTGCGCGCACGCCGTGGCCGTAAAGTGCGGCATGACTGTCGCCCATCATGGCGCGGATCGGGATGCCTTGCGGCAAAGCGGTGGCATTCCGGGCGGTGTGGCCGAACAGGGCGTCCGAGGCCAGGGGGCGGGGCAGGCAGTCGAGCGGTGCTGCGAAAAGCTGGCCGAGGGCGGGGGAAAAGCTCAGGGTTGCGGTGTCGAAAAGCTGGGTGCGCGAGGCATTGGAGTGGTCGGTCGCAAAACTGGCGCCATGGGTCAGTTTCCACAACAGCCAGGCGTCCACGGTCCCGGCGCGCAGGCGTCCGGCTTGGTGCAGCGCGGCAGCGGCGGCGACGTTTTGCATCACCCAGGCCAGTTTCGAGGCGGGAAACAGCGGGTTGATCCCAAGCCCGGTCGCGGCGACCACATCCGCGTCGTGGCCAGCGGCGATCAGCGCGGCGCAGGCCGAAGCGGTGCGGCGGCATTGCCAGATGATCGCCGGGCAGATGGGCTGACTGGTTTCACTGTCCCAGACCACGAGCGTCTCGCGCTGGTTGGCGATGGCGATGGCGTCCGGCTTTGGCCCCGACCGCGTCACCTCGGCAATCGCCGCCTGAACCGAGGCCCAGATGTCATCCGCCGACTGCTCGGCCCAGCCGGGTTTGGGATAGGTGGTGGTCAAGGGCACCGAGGCGCGGGCGACGATGTCGCCGGTCTGCGATACCAGCA
>JAYSQA010000003.1:0-10435 GCA_043721775.1 Rhodobacterales bacterium | reverse complement strand
CTTTCGGTCGGAACCGTCGGTGACGCTTATGATCGAGCCAGTGGACGCCATTGGTTCAAGACCACTGGCGAGGGCACTGGCCGAATGTGTCATCCATTCCGGGGCTTACGCGGCCCCACTGGGGCCACGGTCCCCTCCATATGTTCAAAACCGAAGTCATCAACCAGATCGGCCCCTGGAAATCGATGCGTGGAAATCGATGCGCGAGGTCGAATCGGAAACCCTGAAGTAGGTCGATTGGTACAACAACCGCAGACTTCTTGGCCCCATCGGATACACCCCGCCCGCACAAGCAGAGGAGACGTGTCTCATGCAAACCTGACCTCAATCGATATGGTCGCCTGGTCGTTGAACAAATCACCCTCCGGTAAAGCCGGGGCGGTTCAGTGCGAGGCTTTCAAGGATCAACAATCTAGCTGGCGCTGACATGGCGCGCGCCACCAGAGCGAACTCCTCAAGAAGGGCGGTCTTCGGACTTGTTGACACAAGATGCCTCTCGACATTAGGTCATTCAAGCGGGCGTCTGAACTGCAGCTATTTCAGGCGGATATGCAAGGTGGAGACCAGTCCAGATGTCAGAGGCAACCTTTCCGCTCGGCATCCGCGAAAACCTGGCACAGTTTACACATCAACTGATCCAGGTACTGCTGGTGGGCTTCGCCATCGGCATGACGCGTACCGTCGTCCCGGCCATGGCAGAGAGTGAGTTCGGGCTGGAACGAGGGTCGTTCCTTCTGCTCACCAGCTTTGTCGTGGCATTCGGCGTGGTCAAGGCCGTGATGAATTTCGTAGCCGGTCGTCTGTCAGAGCAGATCGGGCGCAAGCGGGTGCTGATGCTGGGCTGGGTGATCGCGCTACCTATACCTGTAATGATCTGGGCCGCCCCTAATTGGGGATGGATCGTCGCGGCGACGGTGCTCCTTGGGGTCAATCAGGGGCTCTGCTGGTCGATGACCCAGACAGCGAAGCTGGACATCACCCGTGCTGACCAGCGTGGGCTGACCATGGGGCTGAATGAATTTTCCGGCTATGTGGGCGTTGCGCTCGCAGGGGTGCTGACGGCATATGCCGCCGAAGCTTTGGGTGCCCGGCTGGGCCTTCTGGTATTCGGAATGGGCGTTGTGATGATCGCCCTTGCGTTAACAATAGTCTGGGTCAAGGATACGCTGCCCTGGGCCAAGGCCGAAACGGCAGCACACAAGATCACCGCGCCAAGATATCCGCCGCGCTATCCACAAGGCGTGCCAGACCATCCCGATACGGCCACGGTTTTTGCGCTGATGAGTTGGCGCGACAAGCGTCTTGCGGCGATTTCTCAGGCGGGTCTGGTGGAAAAGTTTGTCGATGCGCTGGTCTGGGTGATCCTTCCGGTATTTCTGACGACCAAGGGGGTCAGCCTGACCGAGATGGGCTGGATCGTCGGCGCTTATGGTTTTGTCTGGGGCGGATCGCAATTGGTCACAGGCAAGCTTTCGGATCATGTTGGTCGGTTCTGGCCAAACGTTCTCGGCATGTGGATTTGTGGTGCAGGTATTGCGCTGATCGTTCTGGGCGATGGGGCGGTCTGGTGGTCAATCTCGGCCGGGATCGCGGGTTTTGGCATGGCGCTTCTATACCCGAACCTCGGGGCTGCGATTGCGGATATCACTCCACCCGCATGGCGAGGCTCGGCAATCGGAATCTACCGATTTTGGCGCGATCTTGGTTACGGGATCGGGGCACTTGGTCTGGGGATGGTTGCGCACCTGACGGGGGCTCTGGAGGCCACCTTCTGGTTCGTAGCCTTGTCGATGTTCGCCTCCGGCGCACTCCTTTTTGTTTGGGGCGAAGAAACCCATCCGCGCCTGAACCCGGCACGGCAAACTTCTTCCGAGACTGACAATTCGAAGGCCGCATCATGAGCGCAGACTGGATTAAACAATTTCCCGGATTATCCCGACTGGAGCCAGCGGTCCAAGACGTGTTGACCCGCAAGAGTACCGTTGTCGCGATTCCGGAAGGCACGGTGATCTTTGGCCCGGGTAAATCGCCGGAGAACCTGCTTCTTTTGCTCCATGGCCGTGTCCGGGTGCAGCAGGTGTCCAAGGCGGGGCGAGAGATCGTCCTTTATCGAGTTGAGGCGGGGCAGAGCTGCGTGCTGACCACGGCCTGCCTGCTGGCCCATGAAAACTATTCCGCAGAAGGTATTGCTGAAACAAATGTGCGCGCCGTGGCGATCCCACGCGCGGTCTTTGATGATTTGGTTTCTCAGTCTGTCACGTTCCGGAATTTCGTTTTTGCCGCCTATTCCAAACGCATCACCGATCTGTTTCAGGTGATCGAGGATATCGCCTTTCAGCGCGTCGACATCCGGCTGGCGCAAAAGCTGATCGATCTGGAACGTGGCGCCGGGCAGATCAAGGCGACGCATCAGCAGATGGCGGCCGAACTGGGCACGGCGCGGGAGGTGATCTCGCGGCAGATGGGCGAATTCCAGCGGCGGGGCTGGATCCGCCAGTCGCGCGGAACGATCGATCTGGTAGACTTTGCCGGGCTCGAACGCTTGGCCGCACTCGATGCTGAGTCTGCAGGATCGACCGCTGCAGATCGCCGGCAATGATCAAGTTGCAACTAACGCGCTCAACAGTGCGTCGCACGCGGAGCGTTGACTTATCCGAGTGAGGGACAGGGCTTTTTGCCCCCGATCCCGGTGAGCGGATGGGCCCACAGGCACGTCATACCAAGCGCGCAAGATGACCAACTTCATGTGCCAAGGTTTGCTCTGGACAGGCATTCTGGTCCGGTTGGTGACTTCGTTACTGAACCACGATTCGAAGCTTGATAAACATGCCCTGTAATCAAACGGAGAACGGGACCATGATAGCCATCGAAACCCTGTTCACTCCCTGGCAATCGCTGGCGGGTGGCGTGCTGATTGGGCTTGCGTCGGTGCTGCTGATGCTGACTTTGGGCAGGATCATGGGTGCAACGGGCATGCTTGCAGGCATTCTCGCCCCGTCGGCGCATCCTGATATCGGCTGGCGCCTTGCCCTGCTGGCCGGAATGATAAGCGGCCCGCTGGCAGTGTTGGCCGTGACCGGACAAATGCCCGCGGTCGAGGTGCCGGTGTCCGTGCCGATGCTGCTCGTGGGCGGCCTTCTTGTAGGAGTGGGGGTGACTTATGGGTCGGGATGCACCTCGGGGCATGGGGTGTGCGGGATGGCGCGGTTGTCGCGCCGGTCAATCGCGGCCACGGCGACGTTCATGCTGACCACCGGATTGACCGTCTATGTCATCCGCCACATTCTGGGGATCTGAGCCATGCGTCTTCTTTCAACCTATCTTATCGGCCTGCTGTTTGGTGTCGGCATTTCAATCTCGGGCATGGCAAACCCCGCCAAGGTGCTGAATTTCTTCGATGTCGCGGGCACTTGGGACCCCAGCTTGATCTTCGTCATGGGCGGCGCTCTGATCGTCGCCTTCCTCGGCTACCGCATCGTGCTGCGCAGGCCCGCACCGATTATTGACGCCAAATTCCACTTGCCCGACAACCCGCGTATCGATGCGCGCCTGTTGGGCGGCTCGGCGCTGTTCGGCGTCGGCTGGGGCATCGCCGGGTTCTGCCCGGGCGGCGCGCTGCCTGCCTTGGGAACAGGCCGGATCGAAGTCTTCGCCTTCGTGGCCGCCCTGATCGCCGGGATCTTTGCCGCCAAGGGGCTGATGGTGCTGACCCATGCCCGAGCCGCGCGTCTGCTGCGGCGTGAAACCTGAACTGGAAAGGAATCTCACATGCGCAATTATCCGATCGACATGTCCGTAAAGCCCGAAGTCGCGGCGTTCTTTGACCCGGCGACCAATACCATCAGCTATGTGGTCAAGGACCCGTCATCCAATGCCTGCGCCGTGATCGATTCCGTCATGGACATCGATTACGCTGCGGGCCGGATCACCTATGACCATGCCGATGCCATCATCGACCACATCCGCAAGAACGACCTGAAGCTGGAGTGGATCATCGAAACCCACGTCCACGCCGATCACCTGTCTGCCGCGCCGTACATCCAGAACGCTTTGGGCGGCAAGATCGGCATCGGCGACAAGATCATGGTGGTGCAGGACACCTTCGGGAAGATCTTCAACGAAGGCACCGAGTTTCAACGCGACGGCAGCCAGTTCGACGCCCTGTTCAAGGACGGCGACACTTACAAGGTCGGAACCATGGACGCGGTGGCGATCTACACGCCCGGCCACACCCCTGCCTGCATGGTGCACGTGATGGGCGATGCGGCCTTTACGGGCGACACGCTGTTCATGCCCGACGGCGGATCGGCCCGGGCCGATTTTCCGGGCGGCGATGCGGGAACGCTTTACGACAGCATCCAGAAGGTGCTGGCCCTGCCCGACGAGATGCGTCTGTTCATGTGCCACGACTACGGCCCCAACGGCCGCGACATCCAGTGGGAAACCACCGTCGCCGCCGAAAAGGAACATAACATCCACGTCGGCAAAGGTGCGACGAAAGAACAGTTCGTGACGTTCCGCACTGAACGCGATGCGACCCTGGCGATGCCAAAGCTCATCATCCCGTCGCTTCAGGTGAACATGCGCGCGGGCGAGGTGCCGAAAGACAAGGACGGCCGCCCGATGCTGAAAGTGCCGGTCAACGGACTGTAGCTTTGCAGCCCGACACCCAAGACCCCAACGCTCGTAAAGAGGAGCCAGTCATGAACAACGTCAAGCACATCACGCCAGATTTCGCGGTCAGCCCGCAGATCACCGCCGCACAACTGGCACAACTCAAGGCCGCTGGCTTTACCACCGTGATCTGCAACCGCCCCGACCACGAGGATGCTGGCCAACCGACTTTTGCTGAGATCTCGGCCGCCGCAGAGGCGGCGGGGCTTGAGGCCCATCATATTCCCGTTAAGCCGGGTCAGGTGACGGAAGCGGACGTCGACGCCTTCGATACAGTCGTGACTACGGCCAAGGGCAAAGTGCTGGCCTACTGCAGATCGGGCGGGCGGGCACAGAGCCTCTTTGCCGCAAAGCGTGGCTGACGAGGCAGGCTGTCCTGTCCGGTTAGGTTGCCCCGAAAAGAGCATTTTTCTCCTTCAGAACCAAGAATAGAAACCACTCATGACCGTCCGATCTGTTGCCCGCTACATTCCGATCCTGCAATGGGGCCGGACCTATGACCGCCATGCCCTGACGGGCGACCTGCTGGCGGCCGTTATCGTGACGATCATGCTGATCCCGCAATCGCTCGCCTATGCCCTGCTTGCGGGCTTGCCGCCCGAGGCAGGGCTGTACGCCTCGATCGTGCCGATCCTGCTTTACACAGTCTTCGGCACCTCGCGCGTCCTTGCCGTGGGTCCGGTCGCCGTGGTGTCGCTGATGACGGCCGCCACCATCGGACAGGTCGCCGAAGCGGGCACGGCGGGCTATGCCGTTGCGGCCCTGACGTTGGCCTTCCTGTCGGGCGGAATGCTGTTGCTGATGGGGCTGTTCCGCCTCGGCTTTCTTGCAAATTTCCTGTCGCATCCGGTGATCTCCGGCTTCATCTCAGCCTCAGGCTTCCTGATCGCAGCCAGCCAGATCGGCCCGCTGACGGGATTGAAGGCCGAAGGCCATGCGCTTTTGCCGCAACTCGCCTCGCTGGCCGTACAGGCCGCAAAGGTCAGCCTGCCGACATTGGCCATCGGCCTGGCCAGCCTTGGATTCCTGTTCTGGGTCCGTCGCGGGTTGAAACCCATGCTGCGCCGGATCGGCCTTGCCGCACGGGCCGCCGACATGCTGGCCAAAGCGGGGCCAGTGCTGGCCATCGCCGCTTCCATCCTCGCCGTGTGGTGGTTCGGTCTGGACCGGTCGGGCGTGGCCGTGGTGGGCGCGGTGCCGCAAAGTCTGCCACCCTTTACTCTGCCGTCCTTCGACCTTGCATTGCTTCAGGCCCTTCTTCTTCCCGCCGCGCTAATTTCGCTCATCGGCTTTGTGGAATCCGTCTCGGTCGGCCAGACGCTTGCCGCAAAACGCCGCCAGCGTATCGACCCCGACCAGGAACTTGTCGCCCTTGGCGCAGCGAACCTCGGGGCGTCTTTCACAGGCGGCTTCCCCGTTACCGGGGGCTTCGCAAGGTCCGTCGTGAACTACGACGCGGGGGCCGAAACTCCAGCGGCAGGGGCCTTCACCGCTATCGGCCTTGCACTTGCTGCGCTTTTCCTGACGCCCCTGATCGCCTACCTGCCCAAGGCCACGCTCGCCGCGACCATCGTTGTCGCCGTCCTCAGCCTTGTGGACCTGTCGATCCTGAAGCGAAGCTGGGCCTATTCCCGCGCCGACTTCGCAGCCGTAGCCACGACGATGGCTGTCACGTTACTCGTGGGGGTCGAGGCGGGCGTGTCCGCCGGTGTCCTGCTCTCGTTGCTCTTGCACCTTTTCCGCACGGCGCGCCCCCACGTCGCAGAAGTAGGTCTGGTCCCGGGAACCGAACACTTCCGCAACATCCACCGCTTCAAGGTAGAGACCGACCCGACCGTCCTGACCCTGCGGATCGACGAGAGCCTGTACTTCGCCAATACCCGCTACCTCGAAGACCTCATTCTCGCTCGTGTCACTGGCGACAGCGCCCTGCGCCACGTCATCCTCATGTGCTCGGCTGTAAACGAGATCGACCTGAGCGCGCTGGAAACGCTTGAATCGCTCGACCATCGCTTGCGCGACATGGGAGTCACCTTGCACCTGTCCGAGGTGAAGGGGCCGGTCATGGACCGCCTGCTCAGGACCGACTTTCTCAAGCACTTAACCGGCGAGGTTTTCGTGTCGCAATTCGAAGGCTGGTGCAAGCTGACAGGACGCTGCACCACCGGCGACCCGACCAGATCGAACACTGGCCCATCGCCCGGCTGAAACCCTATGCCCGCAACGCCAAGACCCACGACGCCGATCAGGTCGCAAAGATCGCCGCCAGCATGGCCGAGTTCGGCTGGACCGTGCCGGTGCTGGTCGCCGCCGCCGGCGAGTTGATCACAGGCCATGGCCGGGTGCTGGCCGCCACCCACCTCGGCCTTTCCGAAGCCCCGGTCATCGTGCTGGGCCATCTGACCGAAGCCCAGCGCCGGGCGTATCGCATCGCAGACAACAAACTGACCGAGTTGGGCGGCTGGGACGAGGCGCTGCTGTTGCAGGAATTGCAGGCGCTGCTGGCGGAGGATTTCGACCTCGGGCTGATCGGGATCCCCGAGGATGAACTGGATGCGCTGCTGGCCGGTGTCGACGACCGCCCGGCGATTTCTGACGATGCGGCCGATGCCATCCCGGACCCGCCTGCTGAACCCATCACCAAGCCGGGCGACATCTGGCAGCTCGGGCGCCACCGGCTGTGCTGTGGCGACGCGACAAACCCCGCCGCTGTGGCCCGGCTGATGCAGGGGGAAACCGCCACGCTGATGTTCACCTCGCCACCCTATGCCCAGCAGCGCGACTATGGCGCGGCGAAGGAAAAGGTCGGCGATTGGGATGCGCTGATGCAGGGCGTTTTCGCCGCAGCCCCGGTCACGACGGACGCGCAACTGCTGGTCAACCTCGGCCTCGTGCACCGCGACAGCGAATGGCAGCCCTATTGGGAAGGATGGGTAGAATGGATGCGCAAATCTGGCTGGCGACGGTTTGGCTGGTATGTCTGGGATCAGTGGCCGGGCCTGCCGGGCGACTGGCAGGGCCGCCTGGCTCCGTCGCACGAGTTCATTTTCCACTTCAACCGCAGCCCCCGCAAATCGCACAAGACTGTCCCGTCCAAGCACGCGGGCGAAACTTTGGGCGGCGGTGGGCTGCGCGGGGCCGACGGCACCGTCCACGCCAAGACCGGCACCGGCAACGCGATCCAAAGCCACCGCATCCCGGACACCGTCTTCCGGATCATGCGCCACAAGGGCGGGCTCGGCGCTGCCGGATCGCACCCCGCGGTGTTCCCGGTGGCGCTGGTCGAGACGGTGCTGACGGCGTTTTCGGATCCGGGCGACCTGATCTACGAGCCGTTCTGCGGTTCCGGCACTCAGCTGGTCGCCGCCGAACGCGCCGGGCGGCGCTGCTTCGCGATGGAGCTGGACCCGGTTTATTGTGACGTTGCCGTGCGGCGGTGGGAGATGGCGACGGGAAATGCGGTAACGGTCGTCCCAAATTGACGAGCCTGCAGAACGGCGCCAATGCCTGCGATGCGCACTGAGCCGTCGCTAAAGACAAAGGGGCCTGCATTCAAAAAAGGAAGTGATCGGACCAACGACCGTCAGAAAACTCATGGCGCTTTTGGTAGCGTCCAATTCAGCGTTACGCCCCGGACCTCGGCTGCTCCAGATTCGTCCAGAACCGGTATGCCATAGTTCTCGGGTCGCCATTTCTCGGCGTTGAAGTTTTTCCACTCTTTCTGCTCCTCGGCCCATCTGTGCAATTGAGTTTCACAGGCATACCTCAGGTCGTCGTCCTGCAACCGAGGGTCGGTCGAAAGCGCGAATGTCTCCAACCCCAAATCACCCCAGTCTTTTGCGTGGTTTGCATATGGGCCAACGCGTTCAGTTCGAGACCCCGTTCCTTTCTTCATGCTGCGCATCCAACTCGCAGCCCCACCGTGGCGTCCCCAGATATTTTTTGAAATTCCAATGCGTATTCCTCGGACTGGCCAGACGATTTCGCAATAAATCCCATAATCTCGGGGAAGATCCTTACGTAGGCTGGCCCCTTCGCGCCAATCCATACTGAATTTGATGTCGCGGATTATCATCAAGTGCCCCAACACATGGACTAAAACTGGTTGGACAGTCGCACACTGATCGCGACTTCGTCAACAAAACTAGTCACGTCGGGCGAATTGCGACTTCAGCCCGTCCGATACACCATTCCCCTGCCGTCGACCTTCGTCGAGGTGATCGCCAACCCCAGCTTCTTGTTCAGCACCCCGGAGATCACGCCTCTCGCGGTGTGCGACATCCAGCCGGTCGCTGCGACGATTTCGGCGATGGTGGCACCCCCATCGGTCTGCAGCATTTCGATTAGCATCGCCTGCTTCGTCCCGACGCGCGGTGTCGGCAGCTTGGGCGCGGGGGCCTCGGAGGCGTTTTCGTGGGTCGCGATCACCGTCTTGACCACCACTGGCTCAATCCCGATGGCCAGCAGGCCTGCGTCGGTGACCACCAGCGTGGTGCCATGACCATCGCCGGTTTCACGTCAGAGCGGCTCATTCCGCCGCAGATTGGCGTCGACCTCCTGCAGCCAGCCGTGTTCGATCATCTTGGTGACCGCCATCTTCGCCGCCGCACCGGCCAGCCCCTTGGGCAGCGGCAGGGCGATGTTGCCCTCGCGCTGTGCCCCGGCGGTCAGGATGGTGGTCTGGGTGTCGGTGAGTTTGGCCATGGCGGGTTCCCTCTATTGGTCGTGGGTGGCAAGGAAGGCGGCGACGCGCGACATCAGGTCGTTGTGGCCGTCGGCATCCGTTCCGATGATCACATCGCCATCATCGTCGCGGTCGAGATCGGCGACCTCGCGCAGTAGGGCGATGGCATCGTCGCAGGCGGTGAGGCGTTCGGCCTCCCACGCGGCGGTTATCGCATCCTGTTCGATCTGGTGGCGCTGGGCGGGGTCAAGCGGCATGCTCGCCCTCCTTGAAGGCGCTGCCGGTGATCTGGCGCAGCAGGCTGGCGTAGTGGTTCAGGGTGCCGACATCGCCCCAGTTGATCTCGTCGGGGTGGGTCTCGAAGTGGTCGTCGCTGAGAGCGGTCAAGCGCGCCAGCATCGCGTCGATCTCGACCTTGCTGGTGAGGAAGGCGTTCAGGGCTTTGTCGTTCGTGGCGGTGGCGCGGCGGGTGGTCATGGCGTGGCTTTCCGTGGGTAAGTTGCATCGTTTCCGTGTCATCACAATCGCTCTGACGGGGTGCTTTTGGTAGGTAATTCCAAGCAATATCAGTGCTTTATGATTACACACCGGGCTATCGTGGCCGGGTCAATCCGCATCCTTCTGCGGAACCACACTGACCCAGCGGCATCCGATCCACATGTAGAGATGCGCAAACTCTTGCGTCGGGCGCGGCAGCATACGCGGGGCACGGGGCTGAGCGAAGCAGTCCAGCGCCTCGGTCGTGACCTGCCGGATTTCGCGGGCGGCGAGGATATCTTCCGGCTTCCAGCGCGCCAGCGCGGGCAGCATATGGGCGGGGTAGCCGTCGAAATGGACATAGACATGGGCCCATTCCTCGGGGCCGATATGGATGGCGATCTGCGCGCGGGTGCTCATGGCCCTGCCTCAGATCAGCTGCAGCTCGACCAGCACGGCGCTGGCAGCGGCCAGTTGCGCGGTCGGCAAGTCGATCTTGAGGTGCGAAAACAGGTCCGAGCAGTCGGCCCGGACGCCCGCGTCGATCAGCGCGGCCTCGATTCTGGCGGCGACGCTGTTCAGGCGGCTGCGGTCCAGATG
>JAYSQA010000002.1:0-9134 GCA_043721775.1 Rhodobacterales bacterium | reverse complement strand
AAAAACCGGTCCGTTGCGGTCTGCAATGCATCAAGCGTGTAAAGCGGGGCTGCCGTCATGCCATAGCTGATCCCGTGCGCCCATTGCACATCCGCCATCTGCGGCAGGGCACACTGCAGCCGCGCCGCCAGCACAGTCAAGGCCAGGGTCAGGCGTCTTGACTTCATGCCGGCACAGGTTAAAGTATTGTTCATCATAAGTGTTGTCATTTTCATAGAGGTAAAGCATGCGGACCACCTTTGGCGAGTTGTTCCTGAATTGGTATGAACAGGGACCCACCACAACCGACAGGGCAATGGATTATAGCCATGAACTGGGCTTTCTGGCCAACGGTGTTCCCTCCAGCGACCCGGTGGCCTTGCAATTGAGCAAGACCCTGATCCGTATCGGGCAGACGCTTCTGGAAAATGACACCAACAGTGTGAACTATGAATTCCGGCTGTCAGGTGCGGGATTGTCACCCGTCGGCAGTTTGCAGCAATTGCACACGGCCATTGATCAGGGCCTTGCCAACGGCAGCTTCTCGTCCATCAGCATTCTGCGGGCGGGCGTGAAAATCCTTGGCGTTGATTTCACCGCCGCAGGTTACACCTTCTTGTCGGGGGCGCAGTCTTTCATTGTGGCGGGCAACCTGCCGCTCAGCTTTGCCAAGGTCTATGCGCTGGGCGATCTGTTCAGCAAGACCGCCATCATTGATACGCTGACCATGACCGAGCGGACAGCTTTGTTCAACGGTCTGTCAGCTTACGGCATCACCGGGCTGACCGCCAAGGATGGCGCGACCAAGTTCTTTGATTTCCAGGTCACCGGCACCCATCTGCACATGGTCATCGAGGGGCTTAGCTTCGATGTGACCGGGGTATTCCAGACCAACTTCGGCCTTCTGGCGGAAAGGGTCTGGGAGGCGTCCCAAAGCAGGGTTCCCGATATGTCGCCGCTGGCGCAACTGGGGGTGACCGATTTCACCATCAAGCAGAATGGCGCAACGCTGATGTCGATCTCTGGTATCGACGTGACGGCCTCACATGATGTGATGGTTGGCGGCAAGGTCTATGCCGAGTGGCTGTCAGATGATCCGACGTGGCTTCGGTATTCGGCATATACCGACATTCATGGTCACACCGGCTATTCTTACAACGCGCTGGTGCAAGGCACTGTCGGGAATGTGTCGTCGGTTCTGTCGGGGCTTGAGGGCAACGACACGCTTCAGGGCTTTGCCGGACGCGATCTGCTGTACGGCGGCAGCGGGCGTGACAAGCTTGAGGGCGGGGCTGGGGCGGACCTTCTGTACGGCGGCACCGGCGGCGACAGCCTCAGCGGTGGTTCGGGCGCGGATCAGCTTTATGGCGGGGCCGGGAATGACGCGCTGTTGGGCGAGGCTGACAGCGACAAACTGTATGGCAATGCCGGGAACGACCTGCTTTATGGCGGCTTGGGTGCTGATACGCTGTTTGGCGGGGCCGGGTCCGACAAGCTGGAAGGCGGCAGCGGCAATGATGTGCTGTACGGCAACGGCGGCAACGACCGTTTCATCTTCAACCTTGCTGCCGGTGCAATTGATGTCGATACCATCATGGGCTTTGATGTCGCACATGCCAAGCTGCTGTTCGATGGCCCCGGCACGACCTACACTGCCTTGGGGGCTGCGGGGTTCGTCGCGGCCTATGCCTCGGTTGTGGGCGGCGATGTGGTGATCCAGCTGGATGCCACCGACAAGGTTGTGCTGCACGGCATCGCCACGCTGACCGGTCTGGCCGACGCCCTGATCCTGTCGTGAACCAAAGGGCCGCCAACGTCAGGTTGGCGGCCTTTGCCCGGTTCAGTTTGCGGCGGCCTTGGCCATCGCAGGCCGAACCTGACTTTCCAGATTTTCCGCCGTGATCGGCCCGGCAAGGCGCAGCAGAACCTGCCCCTTGCCGTCGATCACATAGGTTTCCGGCACGCCGTAAACCCCCCAATCCAGCGCCATCGGTCCGGCATCGGCCCCCAGTTGCGTGTAGGGGTTGCCCATGTCACCCAGAAACTTCAACGCATCCGCAGGCTTGTCCTTGTAGTTGATGCCGTAGATCACGACACCCTCGGCCTTCAGCTTCTCCAGCATCGGGTGTTCGACACGACACGGCTGGCACCAGCTTGCCCAGAAGTTCAGCAACTTGACGCCGGGTTTGCGCAAATCAGCATCGGTCACCACCGGGCCATCGCCCAAAGCCACCGCCCGCACATTGGGCGCAGGTTGCCCCACCGTCATCGAGGGCAAAGGCTGGTCGCCCTTCTGCATGCCCTGAAATGCCAGATAGCCAAAGCCCGCAAAAACGGCCAAAGGCAGCAGGATCAACGGTCGAAATACCATCAGTTTTGTCCTTCCCGACGCTCGACCTCGTCCAGCGCCCGTTTCATCCGCGCGCCCTGCCACAGGGTCAGCGCCACCAAAGCCACCAGCAACAGTATTGAGGCCCCGTAAGCCCCCAGCACCGTTCCGGCATATTTCCCCAAGTCAGGCATCATGCGGCAGCCCTTTCCCGCGCAATCAGCGCCTTTATGCGGCGCGAGCGGATTTCCGTCCGCGTACGCAGCAGCACCAGCGTCACGAATAGCAAAACAAAGCCCGTGATACAAACCAGCAAAGGCGCACCATAGACGTTTGCCACCTGATCACTGCCCTGCACCACCGAAACCGATGCCCCCTGGTGCAGCCCCTGATTCCAGAACAGCACCGCATAGCGCGACAGGAAGGCAAAGACTGAACCGACGATGCACAGAACGGATGTAAGGTCGGCGGCGGTATCGGCATCCTCGACCGCGGCCCACAGGGCGATGTAGCCAAGGTAGAACAGACCCAGAATCAGGAACGACGTCAGCCGCGGGTCCCAGGCCCACCACGTCCCCCACATCGGCTGACCCCAAATTGCACCCGTCACCAGTCCAATCACCGTAAACGTCAGCCCGATTGGTGCTGCCGCCTTGGCCGACAAGGCGCTGACATGATGCCGCCGGATCAGCCAGATCAGCGACCCCGCCAGCATCATGAACCATGCGGAAATTGCCATCATGGCTGACGGCACATGCAGGTAGATGATCTTGACCGTCGCCCCCTGCTTGTAATCATCCGGCGTGAAGAAAAACCCCCAGACCAGCCCTACACCCAGCAAAACCACCGCCAGCCCCGAAACCCAAGGCAAGGCCCAGGCCGAGGTCTGCATGAACTTCTTGGGGTTCGCATATTCCCAGATCGACATGAACTTTCCTTGCCCGCCTCTATTTGCCCGTGGGACCCATGTTTGCAAATCACACCAACGTCAAAGCGTCATTTCAGATTGGCGCGAATTGCCGCACCGCAGGCGAAGGGCAATATTGAAGCCGACCCCAGCGATATCGCCGCCAGAAACAGCAAAGGCACCAGCGCGTCCGCCCCCGCAGCGCCACGCCGCACGGCTTCAGCACCAAACACCAGCGTCGGCACATACATCGGCAGCACGATCAACGACAAGATCAGCCCGCCCCGCTTCAGCCCCACCGTCAAGGCCGCGCCAAACGCCCCGATCAAGGATAGCGCGGGGCTGCCCGCCGCCAATGACGCCACCAGCCAGACATAGCCCCCCGCAGGCAGGCTAAGAAGCACCCCCAGAACCGGCGAGATCACCACCAAAGGCAACCCCGTCACCAGCCAATGCGCCAGCGCCTTCATCGCCGCCACCCCCTCCAGCGGCAGCGGAGAGACGGCCATCAGGTCCAGCGAGCCATCCTCGAAATCCAGGGCAAACATGCGGTCCAGCGACAAAAGGCAGGCCAGCAGCGCCCCCACCCACAGAATGCCCGGTGCAATCCTCGACAACAAGGCGCTCTCCGGCCCAACACCCAACGGCACCAGCACCGCCACCATCAGAAAGAAAGCAAGGCCCAGGCCAAAGCCGCCGCCCGCCCGGATTGCCAGCCGGATATCGCGCAAAAGCAAGGCCCTCATGCGAAAGCCTCGTCAAAAGCACCTTGCCGACTGACCTTGGCGCGAAAGGGCGTCAGGTCCAGCGCCTCTGCCTCTGGCAGGCCAAGGTCGATGTGGGTGGCCACAATCGCCGCCCCGCCCTGCCTCAGATGGCCCCGCAGCATCGCCCCGAACAAGGCAACCGATGCGGCATCCAATGATACCGTCGGCTCATCCATCAGCCACAGCTTGCGCCCCGTCACCATCAGCCGCGCCAACCCCAATCGGCGCTTTTGCCCCGCCGACAAATCCGCCGCCCGTCGGTCGCGCAGGGCCGCAAGATTCATCGCCCCAATCGCCGGGTCAATCGACACCTGCCCGTGAACCGAGGCCCAAAAGGCCAGATTCTCGGCAACTGTCAGTGTGGCCTTCAACCCATCGGCATGGCCGGAATAGGTGATCGTGTCGGGGTCAGCCTCGATCTGGCCTTCAAGGGCGGGCTGAAGCCCGGCCAAAGTGCGCAGCAAGGTGGTCTTGCCCGCACCATTGGGCCCGCGCAGGATCAACACCTTGCCGGGGGACAGGGTGAACCCCAACCCCTCCAGCACGGCCAAACCGCCACGCGCCACACCCAGATTCTGCACCCTCAACATGACGCCTCACCTAACCCGCTTTGCCCGCGACCGGAAGCCCTTGGACACGGAGGCGCATCAGACTAGGCTGCGCCCTTCAACAGGAGGACGCCATGACCCTTTCGACCCGCCCATTCGGCAAGACCGGCTTTGACACCACCACCATAGGCTTCGGCGCCTGGGCCATTGGCGGCACCTGGGGCGAGGTGACGGAAGCCGAAGCCAAGGCAACCCTGCATGCGGCTTTGGACGCAGGAGTGAATTTCATCGACACGGCCGATGTCTATGGCGACGGGCGGTCCGAACGGATCATCGCGGCGGTTCTGGCCGAACGCGGCGCTGATCCCCGGCCTTATGTCGCCACCAAAGCCGGCCGCCGCCTGAACCCCCATACCGCCGAGGGCTACTCCCTGGCCAACCTCGAAGCCTTCATCGACCGCAGCCGCGCCAACCTGAAAATGGATCACCTTGACCTGGTGCAACTGCATTGCCCGCCAACCGTCGTTTATGCCGATACAAGGGTCTATGACGCGCTGGACACGCTGAAAGCAAAGGGCAAGATTGCAGCCTATGGCGTCTCGGTCGAAAAGATCACCGAGGCTGCCGAGGCGATCAAACATCCCGGCGTGGCATCAGTGCAGATCATCTACAACCTGTTCCGTCAGCGCCCCGCCGAGGTTTTCATTGCCGCAGCCAAGGCCGCCAACGTTGCGGTGATCGCCCGTGTGCCGCTGGCGTCGGGCCTGCTGACCGGCAAAATGAGCCTGCAAAGCACCTTCGCCGCCGACGACCACCGCAGCTTCAACCGCAATGGCGAGGCGTTCGACAAGGGCGAGACCTTTTCCGGCGTGCCCTATGACGTGGCCCTGCAAGCGGTCGACGACCTGCGCCCACTGGTCCCGGAGGGTGCCACCATGGCCGCCTTCGCCCTGCGCTGGATTCTTATGGAAAATGCCGTCTCTGTGGTGATCCCGGGGGCCAAAACGCCCGCCCAAAGCTTGGCCAACGTGAAGGCTGACGCCCTGCCCGCGCTGTCAGCCGACACGATGGAAGCCGCGCGCGAGGTCTATGCCCGCCTTATAGCCCCCCACGTCGCGCAATCCTGGTGACCCTTGCGGCTTCATCTTGGCCTAAATACTCATCTTCACGGCCCGTAACAGGCAAAAAGATTGAGTATTTGGACCAAGATGAAATGGAAAGGGTCAGGTGCGGTCTGACAGATCAAGCCATTCTTCTTCGGCGGCGGCGAGGGCCTCTTGCCGTTCGGTCAGCATGTCTGACGCTTTTTGGAACTTCACCGGCTCGCGCTTGTACAGTTGCGGGTCTGACAGCAGGGCGTGCAGCTTGACGATCTCGGCTTCCATGCGGGCGATCACGCCGGGCAGGGTGTCGAGACGCTTTTTCTCGGTAAAGGTCAGACCCTCAGCGATGATTTTCCGGGCGGGTTTGGGCGGCTCCGCGCTGGTGCGCGGGGCTTGTGCCACCGGGCCCGCCGCCTTGGTGCCACGCTGGGCGGCATAGTCGGACCAGCCGCCGGGGTAGACGGTGGCCTTGGCGTTGCCTTCAAGGGCGACGGTCGTGGTGGCGACGCGGTCGATGAAATCACGGTCGTGGCTGACAAGCAGCACGGTGCCGTCGTATTCGCCAAGGATATCTTGCAGAAGGTCCAGGGTTTCGACGTCAAGGTCGTTGGTCGGTTCGTCCAAAATCAGCAGGTTCGACGGCTTGGCCATCAGCTTGGCCAGAAGAAGCCGTGCCTTTTCACCGCCCGACAGGGATTTCACCGGCGCCCGGGCCTGCGATTCGTCAAACAGGAAGTCCTTGAGGTAAGCCACCACATGCTTGGGCTGGCCGCGCACCATGACCTGATCGGAATTGCCCGAGACTGCCATCTGCGGATCAGAGGTCAGGTTGTTCCACAGGCTCGCCTCCGGGTCCAACCTTGCGCGGGATTGGTCGAAGACGGCGATCTCCAGCGAGGTGCCCAAGGACACCGTGCCCTCATCGGGGGCGATCTCGCCGGTCAGCATCTTCAGAAGCGTGGTCTTGCCCACCCCGTTCGGACCGACAAAGGCCACCCGGTCACCGCGCTGGATGCGCAGGTCAAAATCCTTGAACAGCAGCTTGTCACCGAAGGCTTTGCCGACACCCCGCGCCTCGATCACCTTCTTGCCGGATGTGGTGCCGCTATCGAACTCCATCAGCGCGTTGCCCTTGCGGCGGATCTGGCTGGATCGTTCATCGCGCAGCACCGCCAAAGCGCGCACGCGGCCCTGATTGCGTTTGCGCCGGGCCGAGATGCCTTCAACAGCCCACCGCGCCTCGGCCTTGATCTTGCGGTCAAGCTTGTGGCGGGCGGTATCTTCTTCCTCCCACGTCTCTTCGCGCCATTCCTCAAAGCCAAGGAACCCCAGTTCGCGACGCCGCAGCACACCCCGGTCAAGCCAGAAGGTCTGCCGCGTCAGGCGGTTCAGCAAAGCACGGTCGTGGCTGATCAAAACATAAGCCGCCCGCGTTTCGTTCAGGAAATCTTCCAGCCATTCGATGGCGGCAATGTCCAGGTGGTTGGTCGGCTCGTCGATCAGCATCAGTTCTGGCGCCTCAGCCACCAGCTTGGCCAAAGCCGCCCGGCGCTTTTCCCCGCCCGAGGCAGAAGACACCGGCGTGTCAGGCTTGAAGCCCAGACCCTCGGCGGCCACGTCGACGCGGTAAGCCTCGTCTTCCGGGATCCGGCTGGCGGCATAATCGCCCAAGGTGGCAAAGCCCGCCATGTCGGGATCCTGCTCCATATAGCCGACCGTCACCCCCGGAGAGACGACGCGGATGCCCTTGTCGGCCTCCACAAAGCCGGCCATCACCTTCATCAGGGTGGATTTGCCGGAACCGTTGCGGCCAACCAGCGCCAGACGGTCGCCGGGCTGACAGGTGAGGGTGATCCCCTGAAACAAGGGGTCGCCGCCGAAGGTCAGCGACAGATCGGAGAGTTGCAGTAGGGGTGCGCGTGCCATGATGCCCTGCCCCTAAGGCCAAGTGCCGCAAGGGTCAACCCTGTTGGAAGGTCAACCGTGTCGGGAGGTCAGGCCTGTCGGGAGGTCAACTCTGTCGGGCGGTCAACTCTGTCGCGGTGCCAGCCCTGTCAGGAAGTCAGCCGATTCGGAAAGTCAACCGAGTCGGGGGCGGCAGGTCAGCCATCGGCAACACCCCGCAAGGTGCGGGCACGGGACGCAGGGACCTGCGCAATGGGCAAGGCGGTGAAGACATGCAGCGTGTCAAGGTCGCGGTCGACGACGGCATGATCAGACACCCAGCCCCCCATCGCAAGGTAAGTGCGCAGCAGCCCAGGCAGGCCGGCGGGCACGCCGGGGCCGGGCGGAAAGGCCACCCGCTCGGCCGCGCGGGGGCCGGGCAGCCAGGATTGCGGCCCGATATGGCGGTGCAGGGCGGCCAGAGCAGGCAGATGCGGTGCCGGGTCCGCCCCCACAAAGCTTGAACAGCCAAACAGCAGCCCCACTCCCTCGCCATCGACAATCGCCGTCAAAGCGCCCCAGATCAGGCGCAGAATGTCAGGATCGTGGCGCGCCGGATGCAGGCAAAAGCGCCCCAGTTCCATCCGCACGCCGGGAAAGGCTGACAACCCGGCCAGGTCGTAAACCTGTGCGGCATAGCTGGCGGACAGGTTCTGCCCCGCGCCAAAGCCAAGGATGCGGCAACAGGCGACCAAAGCGCCCGAGGCGTCCCGCACCAGAACATGGCGGCAGAGGTTGTCAAAATCATCGCTGTCATGGCCGCGTGACCCGGCAGGCCCGCTGGCAGCCCCGCCATCCGGTGCGATGTGCCGGCGAAAGGCCAGATGCCGCAAAGCCTGCGCCTCGGTCAGATCACTGTCGCCTGACACCACATCGACAGTATAAATCCCTCGTGTCATGGGCAGCATGGGTCAAGTCCCTTCAAGCTGGCGCGTCAGGTTGAAGTCAAGCTTGCGCGCAACGTTTCAGTAACGCCTGCCCGCACGGGTTCAATCACTCCTGCGCACGTGTTCAGTCACGCCCGCGCGCAGGATCAGTAATGCCTGCGTACATCGGTCTGGTCGCGCCTGCGCACATCAGTTCAGTCACGTTGGCACGCAGGGCCTGTCAAGGCGCTTGCACGCGCACGGCGACGCCCTGGATTTGGCACTCATACTTTGGAGGATGCAATGGGCAAGGTCGTGAAAACCGATGACGAATGGCGCGCGGCCTTGGATGACCTGGCCTACAAGGTCACCCGCAAACACGCGACCGAACGCGCGGGCACCCATGACGCCTTCCCCTCAAAGGCCGGAACCTGCCGCTGCGTCTGCTGCGATGCGCCCTTGTTTGATCAGGCGGCCCAGTTCGAAAGCGGCACCGGCTGGCCCTCGTTCTTCGCACCACTACAGGGCGACATGGCAGGCGAACAGCCTGACAACAGCTGGTTCTCGCAGCGGACAGAGGTGCACTGCAACCGCAGCGTGGCTCTGTTGCATAAATCAGCCTGAGGCCGGGTTTCCCCTTCCTTTGGACAGAGTCATCCCACGCGTTGAGTTTGCGGTGTTCCAAGGGCAG
>JAYSQA010000001.1:0-2555 GCA_043721775.1 Rhodobacterales bacterium | reverse complement strand
GGCGACGACGCGGGCGGCGAGGATGACCAGCGAGGCCGGGTGCCGTGGTGCGTCGAGGAGAATGCCGCGCGCCTCGGTCAGGCGCTCCAGCATCCAGTCGCTTGCGCCGGGCGTGACGACCATTTGGTGAGGCAGAGCCACGTTCATCGACGGCCACCTGCGCGCCGGGGGACCGGTACTTCCTGCACCTGCAGCCAATCATGCACGCCGTCGCGGCGATAGAAGACCTTGCGACCGGCGCGAACGCAGGGCGGCCCGAAGCGGATCGCTTCCCAGCGGCGCAGGGTTTCAACCGTCACGCCGAGTTCGAGAGCAAGGTCGAGACGGCTGATCCAGCCGCCCAGAAGTCTTGGCGCAGCAGGTCGCCGTGGTGTTTCCGTTACCGTCATCTTCTGTCTCCCCTTCATCGCCCGGATCGGGCCGAATTGCAGGGTCAGGAAGCGCAGACGGTCAGGGGTGGCGGGAAGGCGCGGGGTGGCACCGAAAGCGGCACTTGCGTGCCACCCCTTGTTTCATTGAGATTTTCGAGATTTTGGCGTGATCTGTCGGAGGCAATCCATGGGTGTCAACCTCGCCCGACAGCGCTGCGGAGCGCCCAGCCAGGTCTGTTCCGCTCCGTTCGGCCATATTGGCCAACATTCGGCATCATTGACGGGCTTTCAGGGGGTGGCGGGGTGGCATCGGTCCGCCGAAACCGCGCCACCCTCTGATTTCATTGGCGATTTTCGGAAATGCAACAACAATCCGGCCTCCATCGCTTTGCACTGCAGTGACAGGCCGCCCACTGATCCTTCGCCGCGCTCCGATTTTCGAGAAAACTCCAATGAAACAAGGGGTGGCGCGATGCGGGAAATCCCGTGCCACAACGCGCCTCCCCGCCACCCCTTTGCGTGTGGTTCGCTTGATAAGCCTGCGAATCTACGCCTGTGTCGCTGGCGAAAGGGAGATCATCCATGCTCAAGCATCAGAGATTGAACGATAAATCTGTGAGGGAATGTGCGCCGGAGGTGGGTCGCGATTACCAGGTGTTCGACACCGAGGTGCGTGGCTTTTCCATCCGCATCCTCCGTTCAGGCAGCCGGACTTTCGCGCTGGACTGCCGGTTTGCAGGACGGCAACGCCGGATGGCCATCGGGCGCTGGCCCGAATGGACGGTGACTGCCGCGCGCGACCGCGCCAAGGATCTGCGCCGCGAGATCGACGAAGGCCGCGATCCCCTTGGCGAGCGGAGCCAGTTGCGCGAGGCGCCGAGGTTCAGCGACATGATCGACCGCTATCTGGCCGAGCATGTGCCACATCTGGCCAAGACAAACGCTTCGGATCAGAAGTCGATGCTCACCAAGTTGGTGGCACCGCACTGGGCGACCAAACTGGTGACCGAGATCACGCCGCACGATGTGGCGAAACTGCTGAACATCGTTGCTAAAGGCCGTGCACGCCCGTCCAAGGAAAAGCCCAACAACCGGGCGCACAAGCTGCAGGGGGCCAAGCCGACCCCGATCCGCGCGAACCGGGTGGGGGAGGTGTTGCGCAAGATGTTCACTCTCGCCATCGGTTGGGGCTGGCGCGGCGACAACCCGGCTTCGGCCTTCAAGAAGCGCATTGAGAACGAACGCGAGCGCTTCCTGTCGCAGGAGGAAATCGGCAAGCTGGCCGGGGCGCTGGACGCTGCCGCTGACCAGCGCGCCGCTGGCATCATCCGACTGTGCATGCTGACCGGCAGCCGGGTTGGCGAGGTGCGGCAGGCGCGGTTTGAACAGTTCAATCTGGAGCTGGGCAGCTGGTCAAAGCCCGCCGCTACGACCAAGCAGCGCAAGATCCATCGCATCCCGATCTCGGCCGACGTCGCGGCCATCGTGCGCCAGCGCGGCTCGCTGGTGCCGAAGGGCAATCCATGGCTGTTCCCCGGCGACACGCCCGGCCAGCCGGTGAAGGAAATCCGTAGGTTCTGGATCAACATCCAGAAGCAGGCCAAGCTGCCCGAAGTCCGGATCCACGATCTGCGTCACACCTTCGCGTCCCTGCTGGTCAGCGGCGGCGCGTCCTTGGAAATGATCGGCAAGCTGCTGGGCCACAGCCAGATGCAGACAACCCAGCGCTATGCCCACCTGATGGACTCTCCCCTGCGGGCGGGCGTCGACGCCGTGGCGAGCGCGTTCCGGCCCCGCCCCGTGCTGGTGCATGATGCTGACGCAGCGCAGGTGGACCGAAAGACCGCATGACTGGCCCGGCCCTTCGTGGGGCCGCGCCGATCAGGCATCTTCCTTATGGAGGGCATTCCAGATGGGCGTGATTCGCCTGCGGATGCTCCGGCTGTCGGGCATCTTGGTGCCGTTGGACTGATCGGCAAACCAATGCTGCATTTCTGTGATGAGGTCCGCCTGCGTCAGGGGCAAACCGTCGTCATGGATGCGCACGATCAGGGCCAGGTTCATGCCATCCCAGTCGTACAAGGCGCCGCCACCGCTGCCACCGCTGCCCGAGGGTGGCTTGCGGACCATGTCGTGATCATCCTCGAAGGCGAAGACATCCTCGGCCAAGATCAGCATGTCGGC